>CAMBSS010000133.1 GCA_945870465.1 Bordetella parapertussis
CACCACGCTCGTTCTCTTAATCGGCCTTGATGCTCGCGGCCTTGACCACCTTGCTCCATTTGTCGGCGTCTGCTTTCATCACGGCGCCGAAGCGTTCGGGCGTGCTGGGCGTGATGTCGGCGCCGAGTCCGGTGAAACGTTCCTTCACATCCGGCAGCGCCAGCACTTTGGCGAGGTCGGCGTTCACGCGGTCGATCAGCGGGCGCGGCAGTTTCAAGGGGGCCAGAAAACCGTACCAGTTATTGAATTCATAACCCGGCAGCGATTCGCCGACGGTCGGCACGTCGGGCAGGGCGCCGACGCGCTTGGAGTCGGTCACCGCGAGGATTTTGAGCTTGCCGGCCTTGATGTGCGACATGGTGACCGGTGCGCCGGTAAATAACATGGCGACGTGGCCGCCGAGGAGGTCGGCCACTGCGGGTGCGCCACCTTTGTACGGCACATGCACGATATTGATGCCGGTTTCCATTTTCAGCAGCTCCGCGCACAACTGGTTGAAGCTGCCGACGCCGCCGGAAGCGAAATCGAGCTGGCCCGGACGTTTTTTCGCGAGTGCGACGAGTTCCTTGACGTTTTTCACCGGCAGGTTGGGGTGCACGACCAGCACGGTGCCCACGTTCGCGATCAGGGAAATCGGCGCGAGGTCCGCCACCGGGTCGAAAGTCATGCCGCTGTACATGAACTGGTTGGTCGCATGCGTGCCCATGTTGCCGAACAGCAGCACGTAGCCGTCGGGTGGTGCCTTGACGACGAGTTCGGTGCCGATATTGCCGGCCGCACCGCCGCGGTTTTCGATGACGACCGGCTGGCCCCAGGCTTCGTTCAGTTTCTGCCCGATCACACGGCCGAGGATGTCGGTGGTGCCGCCCGCGGGCCATGGCACGATCAGCCGCACCGGCTTGGCGGGAAAATTCTGCGCGTGCGGGGCGGTGACCAGCGCGCAACCTATCAGGCAAAACAGCAGTCGGAGCTTCATTGTCGGCCTTGGAGTGGGTGACTGCGAAAAGTCTACACGGTAGAATCAGGCTTGAGAATCGCCGCACCGCAAACTGTCGCGATGCGCCGCAATATTCAGCTCACTTTGCAGATCAATTAGGGCGAAAGCGATGAAACTCACCCTGCTGGGAACCGGCACGCCGACGCCGTCGTTGAAGCGCGCGAGCTCGAGCTATCTTTTCGAGATCGGCCCCGACGTCATCGTCATGGACCACGGTCCCGGCGCGCACAACCGTTTGTTGGAAGCGGGCAAGCGCGTGGTCGATGTCACGCACGTGTTTTTCAGCCATCTGCATTACGACCATTGCCTCGCCCGATGTGTCGATCGGCAACATCATGCCGGAAGAAATTTTCGAAACCGAAATGTCGCGCCAGGGCATGGGAGTGGTGCAGCTGACGTGCGTGACATGGCGTTGAGTGCAGGACTGATGCTTTGAAGATCACCGACATTCGAACCACCGTCGTCACGGTACCTACGCTTTTTCCCTATGGTTTCTCGCAGGGCTGGTCCGATGGATTTACGCGGACCGTCGTCGAGGTGATCACCGATGAAGGGCTGGTCGGTCTTGGCGAAGTGGCCTACGCCAAGTCGGCGGCGACCATCCGCGACATATTCCTGCCCCGGCTGAAGGGCCTGCGCGTGGAAGAAATTGAAACTGCACGCCGGCTTTGCGTAAAGCAGCACAATGACTTCGGCGGCCTCAAGGACACCAGCGAAGCCGCCTGCTTTGCCGGCATCGATATGGCGCTGTGGGACATCGCGGGCAAGCGCGCGGGTTTATCCGTGTGCCGGGTCATGGGCGGAGCGGTGCGCGAAGCGGCGCCTTTCGTGGCATACGGCTCGACCATTGTGCGGGAGCGCACCAACAACACAGAACGCGATATTCCCGCGCTGATGGCGGTGAACGCCAAGGCGGCCGTAGCGCGCAGTGGCGCGCGTTTTTACGAATTCAAGATCGGGCGCGACTCGGTCGACTGCGATATAGAGTCGACCATTGCGGTGCGCGCGGCGCTGGGGCCGGGCGTCGCGCTAGGCGTCGACATGAACATGGCATACAACATGGACGAATGCCGGCGCTACCTTGATGCGACGCTCGACTGCGACATCGCCAATCTGGAGGAGCCGGTCACGCGGCTCGCCGACCTGGAACGTATCCGCCGCGACTACGGCATTCCGGTTTCCAGCCATTGCACCGATTTCGAAATGATAGTTCACTATCCGCTGATCGACGGCGTGGTGGGCGACCTCAACGTGCATGGCGGAATTGCCGGCAGCTGCCGCGCAGCGGCGCTGGCTGAATCGCACAACAAGCGTTTTTGGCTGCGCTCCAGCCTGGAGCTCGGGATTTCGTGGGCGGCGATGTGCCACTTTGGCGTGGTATGCCCGCAGGCGGACCGCCCGGGGCAGGCATTGATGGACTGGATCGAGGACGACTGCATCGAGGGCGAACCGTGGCACGTCACCAATGGGGGCGTGCGCCCGCCCGACAAGCCGGGGCTGGGGGTCGAGCTCGACCGTGCGGCGCTTGCCAAGTATCACGAGTATTATCGCGAGCACGGCGAAAAGGGCTGGTACGAGCATCCCTGATGCCGGCAGGCACAATTAATGCCTAGACTAAGAGTCATGCGCGCGAGGCGCGCCGAAACTAATCAGGGGAACCCCATGAAAATACCGGCTTCAATGGCATGCGGACTGCTTGCGGCGACGATCGCGGGTGCGGCGTACGCGCAAAGCTATCCGGCCAAGGGCGTGAAAATCGTGGTTCCGCTCGGCACCGGCAGCGCGTCCGACGCCATGACGCGTATCGCCGCGCAAAAGCTCACCGAACTGTGGGGGCAGCCGGTCGTGGTGGAAAACCAGCCCGGCGCCAACGGCATTCCGGCCACCACGTCGGTCGTGAAGTCGCCGCCCGACGGCTATACGCTGATGATCATCGCCACCAACCACGTGATCAACACCAGCCTTTACAGCAAGCTGCCCTATGACGCGATGCGCGACATCAAGCCGATCGCGCGCATGGGGTTCACGCCGCTGCTGATGGTCGCGCACCCATCGGTGCCTGCCAAGACCGTCAAGGAATTCATTGCGCTCGCAAAGGCCAGGCCCGGGCAGCTTAATTACGGCTCGGCGGGCAGCGGCAGTCCCACCCATCTGTCGGGCGAACTGCTCCAGTCCATGACAGGAATTAAAACGGTGCACATCCCGTACAAAACCGTCGCCAATGCACAAACCGACGTTGTCGGCGGGCAGATCGAGTTCTTATTCGTGGTGCCGTCGTTCGCGATTCCGCAGATCCAGGCCGGCCGGCTGCGCGGTCTAGGCGTGGCTTCGCTAAAACGCATGCCGCAGCTGCCCGACTTGCCGACCATAGACGAGGCGGGCGTGCGCGGATTCGAAGTGCTCGCCTGGATAGGCATCGCGGGTCCTGGCCAGATTTCGGATGAGATTGTCACCAAAGTGGCCGCCGACATGCTGCGCGTGCTCGGCATGCCGGATGTGCGCGAGCGCATCAATACACTGGGGCTGGAGATTTCAACCATGCCGACGCGCGAATTCCAGGACTATGTCGTCAAAGAGCAGGCCAAGTGGGCGAAAGTCGTAAAAGACTCGGGTGCCAAGGCCGAATGAACCAGACGTCTTCAGGAGTTCAACGCATGCGTTTGAGGTTACTCGGAACGGGTACGCCGACGCCAAGCAGGGTGATGGTGTGGTCGGATTGCATGAGCAAAGTCGTCCTGCTGACAGACAAGGCGGCAAGCTGGCGCGATTATTTTTTCGAGAACATCCACAATAAACCCGGCAGCCAAGGAGCAGGATTCAGGATTCAGGATTCAGGATTGAGGAAAGTCAAAAGCGTTGCCGGCACGGCGGTAGCGCGGTGGTGGTGCGCATGAAGAAGCTGCCGCACATCGACGTCATTTATACGCACACCGAAGGCGAGCCAACCTGCATCGTGCATTCTGGCGTGCGTTATCCCCACGGTCTCGATATATTGGGCAAGCGTCGCCATATCGAACAGCATTACGACTGGTTGCGCAAAGCGCTGATGCAGGAGCCGCGCGGCCACCGCGACATGTACGGCGTGTTCCTGACGCCGCCGTCGTCGCCGGACGCCGATGCGGGCATGATCTGGATGGATGCCACCCAGTACTCGCACATGTGCGGCCACGGCACCATAGGCCTGTCGATGGCGATGGTGGCGTGCGGACTGATGCCGGCAACCGGCAATCTGACGCGCATCCGGTTCGAGACGACCGCGGGCCCCGTGAATTCCGAAGTGCAGGGCACGCCGGAAAAAATTGACTGGTGCCGGTTCGAGAACGTGCCGGCGTTCGTCGCCGAGCGCGATGTGACGATCGAATTGCCAGGTTATGGCGAATTGAAAGCGGACATCTCTTTCGGCGGAAATTATTTCGCGCAGGTCGACTGGCGCGGCCGCACACCCAAAATTGCGCCGGAGAACGGTTCTTTCTTTTCGACAATGGGCCAGCTCGTCAAGCAGCAGATCAACGCGAAGGTAAAATTGAAGCATCCGGTGCAGTCGCATCTAACCGACTTGAATTACATGACCTTCTATCAGGAGGCGACGCTGCCCGGCGCGCGCTACAAATGCGTGCACGTGTTCAGTGCCGGCCAGCTCGACCGCTCGCCCGGCGGCACCGGCACCTGCGCGATGATGGCATTGTTCGAGGCGCGCGGTGAATTGAAATTACAGCAGCCGATATTGTCCGAAGGATTGCTCGGTAGCGGCACGTTCGAAGGCTGCCTCATCGGTGAAACCAAAATTGGCGGGCGGCGCGCGCTGCTGCCGACGATCAAAGGCAAGGCCAATCTGACCGGCTACGCGAAATGGGTGTTCGATCCTGGCGATCCCGTCAGCGCGGGTTTCCTGGTTTCCTGAACGGAGTCGCATGAAATCCAAGCTGGATGGCGTACGCGGATTGCTGTTGGTGACTTGTCTGGTAGCGGCGGCCGCCGGCGCGCAATCGTATCCAGCGAAGCCGATACGCCTGCTGGTGCCGTTTCCGCCCGGCGCGGGCGCCGACGTCGTGGCGCGCACGCTGGCGCAGAAAGTGACTGAAGGATTGGGCGTGCAGGTCATCGTGGACAATCGCGGCGGCGCCGGTGGCACGCTGGGCGCGGCGATTGCTTCACGCGCGGCACCAGACGGCTATACGTTGATGATGGGCTCGATTGCCAGTCTCGGTACAGCGCAGGGTCTATTCAAAGACCTGCCGTACGATCCGCTCAAGGATTTCACGCCGGTAACGCTGGCCGCGCGTTCGCCCAGCGGGTTCCTGACGTCGCTCAATCTGCCCGCCAAGTCGGTCAAGGAATTCATAGTGCTCGCCAAGGGCCAGCCCGGCAAGCTGAACTATTCGTCATCGGGCGGCGGCTCGCCCAGCCATCTCGGCATGGAATTGTTCAAAGGCATGGCGGGCGTGAGTCTCGTGCACATTCCTTATCGCGGCCCTGCCGAAGCGTTGAACGCGCTGGTGATGAACGAAGCGCAGGTCGAAATCCAGAGCATGTTGTCGGCAACTCCGTTCATACAGGGCGGCCGTCTGCGGCTGCTTGCCACGACCGGTGTTAAGCGCATGACGGAATATCCCGACGTGCCGACGGTGGCTGAGGCCGCGGTTCCTGGCTACGCGGTCTACACGTGGTTTGGTGTCGTCGCGCCGGCAGGCGTGCCCAAGCCCATCCTGGCGCGCCTGCATACCGCTTTGGTGCAAGCGCTGACGTCGCCGGAAATGCGCAAACAGTTCGCCAATCAGGGCGCTGAAGTCGTCGCCAATACGCCGGCGGAATTCAATGCGTTCCTGCGCGAAGAGGTCGTCAAATGGAACAAGGTGATCAGTGATTCGGGCGCGCGTGTCGACTGACCGGCAATATCCGGCGCGGCGAGCGATGTCATGACGAAGTTCTCGTTTTGGTCGCTCGCGAGCAATGCGCTGTCCGGTCACCGCAACTGGACACCGCACTGGCGCGCGGCGCAGCCGAAAAAATCCTACGACGTCGTGGTCATTGGCGGCGGGGGACACGGGCTCGCCACCGCCTATTATCTGGCGAAGAACCACGGCATCCGCAGCGTGGCGGTGCTGGAAAAAGGCCCGATCGGCCTCGGCAATACCGGCCGCAACACCACCGTGGTGCGTTCCAACTACATGTGGGATGACAGCGCGCATCTGTACGAGCACGCGCTGAAATTGTGGGAAGGATTGAGCCAGGAACTCAATTTCAACACCATGTTCAGTCAGCGCGGCGTGATCAATCTCGCGTTCACGCGCCACGAACTGAACGAAATGGAGCGCCGCGCGAGCGCCATGTATCTGAACGGCATTGATTGCGAACTGCTGACGCCGCGCGAAGTGAAGCGCTGGGCCCCGCTATTGAACATAGATCCAGGCTGCCGCTACCCGGTGCTGGGCGGCATCGTGCAAAGGCGCGGCGGCAATGCGCGTCACGATTCGGTTGCATGGGGCTACGCGCGCGCGGCGAGCGAACTGGGTGTAGACATCATCGAGAACTGCGCGGTGACCGGCTTGAAATGCGAAGGTGGTCGTGTAATCGGTGTCGAGACTACGCGCGGTCATATTTCTGCGGGACGCGTCGGCGTGGTCGCTGCAGGCCATAGCAGCGTGGTGATGGGCATGGCGGGCGTGAAACTGCCGATCCAGAGCTATCCGCTGCAGGCTTTGGTGTCCGAACCGGTCAAGCCGGTATTTCATACCGTGCTGATGGCCGGTCTGGTGCACGTGTACCTCAGTCAGTCGGATAAAGGCGAACTCGTCATCGGCGCCGCGCGCGACGGTTATCTCTCGTATGCGCAGCGCGGCAGCTTCAATTTCATCGAAGAACAACTGCGTGCCTTGCTGGAACTATTTCCGGTGTTCAGCCGGCTGCGCATGATGCGGCAGTGGGCGGGCATCGTCGATTGCGCCCCGGATGCGAGTCCCATCATCGGCAAGACGCCGGTCGAGAACCTGTTCGTCAACTGCGGCTGGGGTACCGGCGGGTTCAAGGCAACGCCCGGCTCGGGCTGGGTGTTCGCGCACACCCTCGCGCACGGCGAGCCGCATGCACTCAATAAAAACTTCAGCCTCGCACGATTCGCGAGCGGCCGTTTAATCGACGAAGCCGCTGCAGCCGGCGTTGCGCACTAGGGTGCATAGCAACATGAGAGGCGGGAGGCGAGAGGTGAGAGGCTTGAGAATCAAGGAAAAAAGTCGATCGAGTAGCGCGGGCGCGAGCCATTCAGCCGCGAGATTGCAATACACGCCTCACGCCTCTCGCCTCTCGCCTATCCCGCAAAGCGGAACGCGCGCATGCTCTTAATTCCATGTCCGTGGTGTGGCCCGCGCAACGACGCCGAATTTACGCCTGGCGGCGAGGCACATATAGCGCGTCCCGTTGATACGCCCGCGTTGACGGACCAGGATTTTGGCGAGTATCTCTATTTCCGCAAGAACCTCAAAGGCCCGCAGCTCGAACGCTGGTTTCACGCGTACGGCTGCCGGCGCTGGTTCAACGTCGCGCGCGACAGCGTGACGCATGAGATTAAAGCTGCATACAAGATGGGCGAACCGCCGGCCGACTTATGAGCGAACAAGCTTACAGGCTGCCGCTCGGCGGCCGCGTCGACCGCAGCAAGCCGCTCAATTTCACTTTCAACGGCCGCCCGTACCAGGGCTACGCCGGCGACACGCTGGCCTCCGCATTGCTCGCCAACGGCGTGCGGCTGATCGGACGCAGTTTCAAGTACCACCGCCCGCGCGGACTCGTGGCCGCAGGGCCGGACGAACCGAATGCGCTGGTGCGGGTGGGCAGCGGTGCGCGAGTGCTGCCCAATATGCCGGCGACGATGGTCGAGTTGTACGAAGGGCTCGAGGCCGCCAGCATCAATTGCTGGCCCGGCGTCGGTTTGGATTTGGGCGCGGTGGTCGGCCTTTTTTCGCGCTTCTTGCCGGCGGGCTTTTACTACAAGACTTTCATGTGGCCGCATCGCGCATGGATGTGGTACGAAAAGTTGATCCGAAATGCGGCGGGCCTGGGCCGTACGCCGGACTCGCCGGACCCCGACCGCTACGAAAAGCGCAACGACCATTGCGATGTGCTGGTGATAGGTGGTGGGCCTGCCGGCATTGCAGCAGCCCTCGCTGCTGGGAGCGCCGGCGCACGCGTGTTGATGGTGGAAGAACGGCCGGAACTTGGCGGCCAACTGCGCTATTGCAGCGGCACCATAGACGGCACGGCGAGCGGCGCATGGCTGCGCCTCGCGCAAAGCCGGCTTGCGCAGATGCCCGAAGTGCGCGTGCTTACGCGTACCACAGCTACCGGTTATTACGATCACAACCTGGTGACGCTGGTCGAGCGTGTTACCGATCATATGTCTCGGTCAGATAAACGCCTGCCGCGCCAGCGCTTGTGGAAAGTCCGCGCGAAACGGGTGATAGTCGCCGCCGGGGCCAACGAGCGCTCGCTCGTTTTCGTCAACAACGATTTGCCGGGCGTGATGCTGGCAAGTGCAGCGCAACGCTATGCCACGCAATACGCGGTGCAGCCGGGCAAGCGTGCCGTTATTTTTGCCAATAACGACAGTGCGTACGACGCGGCGCTCGCACTGACAGATGCCGGAATTGAAATCGTCGCGCTGGTCGATTTGCGCGCAGAGCCGGGCATGCCGGTGGTGTGCGGGCTGGGCGTGCGCTCGGGACAAGCCGTGGTCGCCGCGAATGGATACCAGTGCGTCACGTCAGCCGACATTGCGGCCATCGATGCCACGACAGGACAGATCACGGGGCCGGTGGAAACCATCGCCTGCGATGTTATCTGCGTGTCTGGCGGCTGGGACCCGGCGGTGCATTTGTTTTCGCAAGCGGGCGGAAAAATTGCATATGACGATGCGCAGCACTGTTTTTCACCAGGCGTCGCGGCGCAACCCACGTCAGCAGCTGGTGCGGCAAACGGCGCATTCATGCTCGCGGACTGCGTTGCGCAAGGCAGTGCGGCGGGAGCGGCGGCGGCCTGCGCTGTGGGATTCAACATGGTGATTCCGGGCATCGCTCCGCGCGCACCGCTCGCCGTGCACCCGTTGTGGGAAATTCCGTCCGCGGGCAGCGGCAAGAAATTCGTCGATCAGCAAAGCGATGTCACGGCCGCCGATCTGGCGCTGGCCGCGCGCGAGGGCTATGTGTCGGTCGAGCACGCCAAGCGCTACACGACGACGGGCATGGGCATAGACCAGGGCAAGATCGGCAACATCACTGCTTTCGGCATACTGGGTAACGCGACTTCGCGCAGCGTGCCGGAAGTCGGCACCACGACTTTCCGTCCGCCGTATGTTCCGGTCACCATAGGCGCG
Source organism: Bordetella parapertussis (assembly GCA_945870465.1). The sequence goes on from CAMBSS010000133.1 coordinate 9,363, forward strand.
CTGGCCGGACGCGAAATCGGGGAACATTTCGATCCTTTGCGCAAGACGCCGATCACCGATTGGCATGCGGCGCACGGTGCGGTATTCGAACCGGTCGCCTTGTGGCGGCGTCCGCAGTATTACCCGCTAGCGGGTGAAGACATGCACGCGGCAGTGACGCGCGAATGCCGGGCCGTGCGCAACGGCGTCGCGCTGCTCGATGCATCGACCCTGGGAAAAATAGAAATTCGCGGCCGCGACGCGTTGAAGCTGCTCAACATGGTTTATACCAACGCTTGGGACAATCTCGCGGTCGGCGCCTGCCGCTACGGACTGATGCTGCGTGAAGACGGCATGGTGTTCGACGACGGTGTGACTGCGCGACTGGGCGAGCAGCACTACCTGATGACAACGACTTCCGGCGGCGCGGATGGTGTCGTGAACTGGCTGGAAGAGTGGCTGCAGTGCGAGTGGCTGGATTTGCAGGCGTACGTGACGCCGGTCACCGCGCAATGGGCGACGCTGTGTGTGACCGGTCCAAAGGCGCGGGCGTTGTTGCAGAAACTGCCGGGTGACATCGATCTCGCGCCAGCGAGTTTTCCGCATTTGTCGATACGCAGCGGGACTATGGCCGGAGTGCCGGCGCGCATCGCGCGCGTGAGCTTCACCGGCGAGCTTTCGTACGAGGTCAATGTGCCGGCGCGCTACGGACTCGCGCTGTGGGACCTGCTGATGAAAGAGGGTGCGGCACTCGGCATCACGCCACTCGGCACCGAGGCTTTGCATGTGTTGCGCGCGGAGAAGGGTTTCATTGTCGTTGGTCACGACACCGACGGCACAGTGACGCCGCACGATCTCGGCATGAGCTGGATCGTCGGCAAAGCCAAGAAGGATTTCCTCGGCAGGCGCGGGCTCAGGCGCAGCGATAGCGCACGCGATGGACGCAAGCAGCTGGTCGGCCTGCTGACCAACGACGCGCAGACCGTGCTGGTCGAAGGCAGCCAGGTCGTCAACCGCGCGAATTCCCGGCACATCGACCGGCCGCCGGTGCCGATGACAGGGCACGTGACATCGAGCTACATGAGTCCCACGCTCGGGCGCTCGATAGCGATGGCCCTGATCGATAACGGACGCAACCGCATGGACGAGGAGGTCGCGGTGGTCGTGCATGGCCGTGTGGTGATGGCGCGTATCTGCGAGCCGCGTTTTTACGACCTCAAGGGCGAGCGTCTCCATGGTTGAAACGTTGATGGCGCGCACGGCGCTGGGCAGCACGCCGGACGGCGGATTGCGCGCGCATGGCGATCCGGCCGCTGTTGCGCTGCGCGAATTGCCCGCGTCGTCCATGATCGATCTGCGGCTCGATCCGGCGAACGCTGTTGCTCTGGGAGCGGCGCAAAGTGCACTTGCGCTGACGTTGCCGCTGACTCCCGGAAAAACGGCTGTTAACGGCGAACATGTGGCATGGTGGTTCGGCCCTGACCAATGGCTGGTGATGGTGCCGCATTCTGCGAGCCCGCTGATTCGGGCGCTGGAGCAGGACGGCATCTCGGCAGTCGATGTCAGCGATCTGCGCGCCGAGTTTGAACTCGCAGGTCCGCGCGCGACCGATGTATTACGCAAGGGCTGTGCGATTGATCTGCATCCGCGTGTATTCGGTCCCGGCGATTGCGCTTTGACTGCGCTCGCCCGCGTGCGTGTCGCATTGCACCAGACGGATGAGCGGCCAGGCTACCGCATCCTGGTCGAGCGCAGCGTCGCACCGTATTTATGGAGTTGGCTCACCGATGCGATGATCGAGTTCGGCGGCAGGTAATATCGGGCGCTTGATCGCCGCCTAATCCACGCGCACGCCGGCCGCCTTGATGATACGGCCCGATTTTTCGGCGTCGCTTCTGATGGTGGCGGCAAATGTTTCCGGCGTGCTGGGCGTGGCTTCCATGCCCAGTGCCATGAGTTTTTCGCGCATTTCAGGTTGCGCCAGAATGCGGATGATTTCGGCGTTGATGCGGTCGATGACCGGGCGCGGCGTGCCGGCGGGCGCCATGAGCCCGAACCAATTGTTGAATTCATAGCCGGGCAGCGTTTCGCCTATGGTCGGCACGTTGGGCAGCACGGCCGCGCGTTTGGAATTGGTAACAGCCAGCACTTTCAGTTTGCCCGACTGGATA
>CAMBSS010000134.1 GCA_945870465.1 Bordetella parapertussis
TGCAATACTTCGGGGCCGCCGGCACGGACTATGGTGATCGCGTTCATGGTACTGGGCAGCATGCTGCTCTCCTGGCTGAATACGGATTATTGTGGTTTTGGCCCGCGGCTGGATGCTGCTGCCGGATGTGGCTGTAAATCGCAATGCGCGGGCAGGGCGCTATTGTAACGGGGGCGGGGGTTTACCGCTAACCGGCGCCAGGAACCCCGCTGGAAAACACCGGCGCCGGGAGCCGCGCTGGGAAAACATCGGCGCCGGGAGCCGCGCTGGGAAACGGCAAAACGTATGCTAGGCTAACGAGAAGACACGGAAACCCATGAGAAGTTCAGGGAAGTCAGCTGAACGTCCTTGGGAATGTCCGCACCCTTTGCCGTTGCTTTGACCAAGCCAAGATATTTCATGAGTTTGACAGTTACAAATCCAAAGTCGTATTCGGATTTGTCGTGGCTCATCATCGCGGTGTTTTTTCGCATGTCGTCGGTTGCGCCGTTTGCAACGTGGTTGTTATTCGGCGTTACGCATCCATTTTTTGCCAGCGTGGTGCTGTTGGCGGTGCTGCTGATTTATCGCCATCGCCGCAACATCAAAAATATTCTGGCGGGCACGGAAAACAGGTTCGGACGAAAAGCTCAGACTGGCGTCTGAGCCGGAGTTTATCGAAGGGACGTGCCGGCGGTTGGAGCTCCTGGCTGCATTTTGATTGTCGTTGGGTGTGCGTTGGAAATACAATGGGGACATGATGGCGTGCCGCACAATATTTCTGTGTTTGGGACTGTTGGTTTCAACAGCTGGTATCGCAATCGCGCAAACTTTTCCCGCCAAGCCGATTCGCGTCATCGTTGCCTATCCGCCCGGCGGCTCGACCGACATCATTGCGCGTATTCTCGGCCAGAAACTGACCGACCGCTTCGGCCAGACCATGCTGGTCGACAATCGCGCGGGCGCCGCCGGGATGATAGGCGCAGCCATTGCCGCTCAGGCCACGGCAGACGGTTACACCCTGATCCTGAGCGACACGCCGTTTGTGGTGAATCCGAGCGTTTTCGCCAAGGTGCCATATGATCCGGTCAAGGATTTCACGCCTATCGTCATGGTCGCGCAGTCGCCGCTGATGCTGGTGGTGAATGCTGCCGTGCTGGCGCAAACCGTGCAGGAGCTGATCAGGCTGGCCAAAGCGCAGCCGGGCAAGTTTACGATCGCGTCGGCCGGCACCGGCGCCTCGTCGCATGTCGTCGCGGAACTTTTCAAGATGCGCGCCGGAGTAAACCTCACGCACGTCCCGTACAAGGGCCTGGGGCCCGCGTTGGTCGAAGTCGCCGGCGGCCAGGTGAATGCGCTGTTTTCCAGCATTCCCGCTGCGATGCCGCACGTGAAAACGGGGAAGCTGCGCGTGCTGGGTGTCTGCTCGCCGCGCCGCGTCGCGGTCGCCCCCGAAGTGCCGACCATGGAAGAAAGCGGCGTGCGCGATTTCGAGGCGGCCATCTGGTACGGTTATCAGGGGCCGGCCGGAATGCCCAAGGCTGTGGTCAACACTCTGAGCACCGAGATTGCACGAGCCGCGGATTTGCCCGATGTGCGCGAGCGTTTTGCCGGCATGGGGCTGGAGCCTTTGACTCTGATGCCGCGCGAGTTTCATGCTTATATCGCCGCCGAGCTGAAGAAGTGGACGGAAGTCGTAAAGGCCGCCAATATCAAAGCCGAATGAAGTGCCGCCGCAGGCAGTCGGCGCTGTCAGCCTGCGGGCGTTATCCGCGCAGTAAATAATGAAGGAACAGAATGAAAAAGATCATGTTGCTTACGCTGTTCGTAGCCAACGCCTTGATATCCGGATTGGTCTGCGCGCAGCCATATCCGGTCAAGTCGGTGCGGCTGGTGGTGCCGTTTGTCGCCGGCGGCCCGACCGACATCCAGACGCGCATGTTCGCGGAGAAACTGACGCAGCGCCTCGGCCAGAATTTCGTCGTCGACAACCGCGGCGGCGCCAACGGCAATATCGGCATGGAGATCGTTGCCCGCGCGCCTGCCGATGGTTACACCCTCATCCAGGCGGCCAGCGCCAGCTGGGCGGTGAGTCCCAGCCTGTACAAGCTCAATTACGATGTCGTCAAGGATTTCGCGCTGATTATCCAGCCGCTGAGCGCGCCGACGGTACTGGTGGTCCACCCTTCGGTGGCCGCGACCAACATCAAGGAGCTGGTCGCGCTGGCGAAAACGAAACCCGGCGCGCTCAACTACGGCTCGTCCGGCGTCGGCGGCATCGGGCATATATCGGCCGAAACCTTCTGCCTGGTGACGGGCACGAAGATGACGCATATCCCGTTCAAGAGCGCGGCGCCGGCGCTGATTGCGCTGCTCGGGAAGGAAATCGATATATTGTTCAATAACACGATCGCGACGGTGCCATTTATCAAATCGGGCCAGGCGCGCGCGCTCGGCGTAACGAGCCTGAAGCGGTTGTCGGCGCTGCCCGACGTGCCGACCATCGATGAAAGCGGCGTGAAAGGTTTCCAGCATGCCTCCTGGACGGCCATGGCAGCGCCCGCCGGCACGCCGAAAGAAATCATCAACAAGCTGAACGCCGAGATGAACCAGATACTGAAGCTGCCCGACATTCAGGAAAAGGCGGCGGCAGGCGGCGCCGAGATTGTAGGCGGCACGCCCGCGCAAGCCGAGGCTTTTCTGAAGTCCGAGCTGGCCAGGTCCAGGCGCCTTGTTACCGAAGCGAACCTCAAGTTCGATTAACAGGATAGCAAAACATAATGGCTGAAAAATCCGTTGTGCTGATGGGGGTCGGCGACATGGGCCCGATGCACGATCCCATGGAAGCCTATGGCACGCTCGCGAAACCGGTGCTGGCGACCGCTGACATCAGGTTCGCCCAGGCAGAGCGACTGTACTCGGAACGGGGTTCTCTGCAGGTGCATGCCGAAATCCCCAATGCGCGTCTCAAACCGCACATGGCGGATGTTTTCAGCGACTGCGGCTTCGACGTTGTGTCGGTCGCGGGCAATCACGCGCTGGATTGGGGCGAAGAAGCTTTTCTCGACACTATCGAAAACCTGCAGAAGAGGGGCGTGCAAACGGTCGGCGGCGGACGCAATCTGGCGGAAGCGCGGCGCCCGGTCGTCATCACGCGCAACGGTGTGCGCGTGGCGATACTTTCCTACTGCTCGATATTGAACGAAGGATTCGCGGCAGGCCCGAACAAGCCGGGCATTGCGCCATTGCGCATCCACACTTATTACGAAGCCGTCGAGCACCAGCCCGGCATCGCGCCCAGGGTCGTGACCATTCCTTATGAAGACGATCTCGCAGACATGGTGGCGGACATCAAGGCGGCGAAGCAGTCAGCGGATTGTGTCGTGCTGTCGCTGCATTGGGGCCTGCATTTCATTCCTAAAACGATAGCGCAGTATCAACCTGCCGTCGCCAAGGCTGCGTTTGCGGCGGGCGCCGATATCATTTTCGGCCATCATCCGCACGTCCCCAAGGGAATAGGCGTACATGATGGCAAGGTGTGCTTCTACAGTCTGGGCAATTTCATCATGTCGCGGAATGAAAGAACGCCGGCGAACGCGGCGGCGTTCATCAAGAATCACGGCGTCGAACTCGATCCGGATTATCCGCGTCTTGCTTATGGCAAGGATTCGAAGCGTACCCTCATCGCGAAAGCGGTGCTGACGCCGCAAGGCGCCAGGAGCGTGTCATTTCTGCCAGCGCTGGTCGACAAGCAGCTGCGGCCTGAGATCCTGCTTCCGGGCGACGCGCGCTTCGCTGAAGCGGTAAGCTATATGGATTGGGCGTCAGAGGATTTCGAACACAAGTTTACGGTCAAGGGCGATGAGGTCGTGATTACGGGCGGTTAGCCGCGCAACGAAAAGGGGATGGCAATGACGGTAAGAAATGCGTTGTGGGTGTCGATTGCATTTTGTCTGACGGTTGCGGCAATACCTTTGCGCGCCGCGGAAGAGTTTCCAAGCCGGCCGATCCGCATCGTCGTCGCTTATGCGCCGGGAGGCGGCAACGACCTTTTTGCCCGCGTGCTGGGAAAACGGCTCACGGAAACCCTTGGCAAGACCGTGCTGGTCGACAACCGGCCGGGCGCGAATGGAATCATCGGGACGAAGCTGGTCGCCGCTGCCACGCCCGACGGCTACACCGTGATCCTCGCCGACATGGCGCACGCGACCAATCCGTTCGTCTACTCGACCGCCCAATACGATCCGATCAAGGATTTTGCGCCGATCACGGCGCTGGGCAGCGCGCCCATCATACTGATCGTGCATCCGTCGGTTCCCATGCAGACACTCACCGAATTCATCGCCGCCGCCAAAAGCCAGGCAGGAAAAATCGTCATGGGTTCAGGCGGCACCGGCTCTACCAGCCATATCGCAGGCGAATTTTTTCAGCTGCGCACGGGCACCAAGTTTACGCACGTTCCATATAAAGGCACCGGGCCCGCGCTCGCTGACCTGGTCGGCGGGCAGACTCAGTGCATATTCTCGCCGGTGGCCGCCGCCATTCCACTCGTCACCGCGGGCAGGGTGCGCGCGCTCGCGATTTCGTCGGCAAAAAGGGCCGCCATCGTTTCCGAGGTGCCTACGTTCGAAGAATCCGGCGTGGCAGACTTCCGGGTCGGCGGCTGGTATGGAATCCTCGCGCCCGCCGGGACGCCTAAAGCCATCGTCGCCCGGCTCAACAAAGAAATCGTCGCCGCTGTTCAGGCGCCCGAAGTCAGGAGCCGGTTTGACGATGCGCTCGTCACCCCGGGCACCGGCACGCCCGAGGAGTTCACCGCTTTTCTGAAGTCCGAAGCGGCGCGCTGGTCGCAGCTCATCAAGACCGTCGGCATCAAGGTCGACTAAGCGTTATTTCTTCGAGACGTCGTACGGCACGAAAGTGTCGTACTGCAGGTCTATCCATTCCGCCGTGAAGTTGGGCTCGCGTTTTTCGAGGAAAGCGCGCGGGCCTTCACGCGCATCCTTGTGGAACATCAATTCGACGTTGCACAGGATCTGATGCTCTATGCCTTTGACCGGATCACAGCCGAGGCCCTGGTTCCGTGCATTTTTGATGGCGCCGATTGCGGCAGTGGGGCCTTTGGCAAGTTTGGCAGCGAATTCATAAGTTTTCGCCTCGAGTTCGGTGTCCGCGTAGACCTTGGTCACTAAAGTCAGGCGCTGTGCTTCGTCGATGTCGATAAAGTCGCCGAGCAGCAGCATTTCGGTCGCTTTGCCCATGCCGACGTAGCGGGGCAACAGGTACGCGCAACCGCCGCCCATGCCGCGCTTGACGTAGATCGAGGCGAGCCTCGCACCTTTTGAAGCCATGCGGAAATCGCACGCGAGAGCGATGTCGAATCCGGCCCCCACGGCATAACCTTCGACCAGGGCGACCACCGGTTTGCGCAAATTCATGATTTCGACCACCAGGCGCGGGTAGCCGGTTTTCATGCGCGTGTGCAGGTCGGGGGCGCCGTACTTGAACCGCTCTTCGGGATGCAAATCGTCGCCGGCGCAAAAGTTGCCGCCGGCGCCGCGCAGCACAATGGCACGCACGCCGTGGTCCTGGCGCGCGCGCTCCAGCGCATCGCACAGGTCGATGATCATGGTCGGGATTAGCGCGTTGTACTTTTTTGGCCGGTCCATCGTGATGGTCGCGATTTTCTTTTTGACTTCGTACTGAATCAGTCCGTCGGACATTGTTGCTCTCCTTTGGTTTGGATGGTGATTTGCGGGACAGGCGGTTATTGCGGGCAATCTATTGTACGGCTGGCGCCGCGACTGCGGGTTCTACGTCGGCGTCAGTCCGAGGCGATAAACCCGGTTTGCGGTGCTGAAAAACATCGCCGCTTTTTCCGCGGCCGAATATCCCGCGGCGATACGCTTGAAGGTGTTCCAGAGCGTGGCGTAGTTGCAGGTTTGTATGTCGACCGGGAAATTGCTTTCGAACATGCAGCGCCCGGGGCCGAAGGCTTCGATGCAGACATCGAGGTAAGGTTGCCACGTGGTGGCCAACTCAGTAGATGTCGGCGGCGAGTTACGCAGATAAAAGCCGAATCCGAAAAATAGCATGCCAAGCCCGCCCAGCTTTACTACGACATTCCGGCAGCGCGACAATTCGACGAGGGATTCTCGCCACGTCGCGAATATCTCCTCGCGGCGGCCCGCATAAGGCCCGACGCCCAGTGGCGCACCGATGTGATTGAGGATGATGGTGGTATCGGGGAAGCTGCGGGCGAGGTTCGTGAGTTGCGGCAGCTGGTGATGAAATAGCCAGGCGTCGAAAGTCATGTTCAGTGGCGCCAATTCGGCAAAGCCGGCGCGAAAGCGCGGGTCGGTAATGCGGTCCGGCGGTGGCCGTCGCACGCCGTAATTGATATCGCTGCCATCCCACATCAGTGGATCGCGGATGCCGCGAAAACGGCCGTCGCCGGCTGCGATGTGCGCTTCGAGTCCTGCGCGGACTTCCGCGCCAAAAGTCAGGTCAAGAGTGCCGACTATGCCGGCGCAAGGTCGCCGCTGATTGATGTTGGTCGTAGCTGCAGCAAGACTTTGCACGACGAATTCGGTTTCACCGACCGGACGCAGCAGGGTGGGACCGTCGGCGCGATGCTTGGTTTGCGAGTCGATGAAAACGGTCGCACGAATGTCGTGCCCGCTCGTGAGGTCTTCGGCCAATTCCGGCAACAGGTAGCGGCCATGCACGGTGTCGCGCAGATGGTGGTGCGGATCTACGATAGGCAGTGCGGGTTCGAGTATCGCTTCTCGCGCGCCACCGGCGTGCCAAACCTTGAGTTCGCCCAGCGTGCGAACGTTGTTGGTCTTGAAAGCAGGATTGTTCTGCACCAGTTCCATACGCTATTCAGGTTTGACGCCGGCGCGCTGGGCAACCGCGGTGAATTTGGCGCGGTCGGTACGTATCAGGTCCGCGAACTGCGGAGCGGTCAGGCCGGCAGGGTTGAGCCCGCGGCGCGCCAGTTCTTCCGCCAGTCCGCCATTGAGTATGGCAATGACGTCGGCCTGGACGCGGGCAACGATGGGCGCAGGCGTGCTGGCCGGCGGAAATGAGGAGCAGCACGGTGATCAGGCGGCGTGGCAGGAAGTTCGATGCAGTAGTCACAGTCATATCGTTGCTGTCATTAAAGCGATTTTGTGAAAGGATAGCATGTAAGGGCCGGCATTCAGCGTCACGGTTCGCACTCTGAAAGGAAAGGCATGGAGCACTTTGAGGACAGCCGCTTGCAGGGGCTGCTGGATATCCGGGAGGCAATGGCGGCGCTGTCTGCCGCGTTCGGAGAACTGGCGCGCGGACAGGCCGTGGTGCAGCCGCGCATGCGCATCGAAAGCGGCGGCACCATGTTCAACACAATGGCCGCCATGCTGCCGGGCAGCGGTTACTGTGGAGCGAAGGTCTATACCTATACCAGTGCCGGATATGGGTTCGTGGTACTGTTATTTTCCATGCGCAGCGGCAAACCTCTCGCGACATTCGATGCCGGTTACCTCACTACGCTGCGTACTTCCGCCGCTTCGGCTCTCGCCTCGACCTATCTCGCCCGTCAGGATGCCAGGATACTAGCGGTTTTCGGCAGCGGTCCACAGGCGGCCGCTCATGTATCCGCCTTGACAGCAGTGTTGCCTATTACTGAAGTGCATGTGATCGCCCGCAGCAATGGCGTCGAATTTGCCAGCCGCCTTGCTGCGCAGACCGGGTTGAACGTCGTTATGAGCGATGCCGAATCCGCCGTTCGCGCTGCAGATGTCATCGTCACCGCGACCCGCTCGAAGGATCCGCTATTTCCCGGTGACTGGATTCGCGCGGGATGTTTTCTCTCGGCGGTGGGATCCTCAAGAGCGGGACACAGCGAATTCGACAGCACGGCAATTTCGCGCTGCGACAGGATTGTCGTGGAGTTACGCAGTCATGCGCGTCATGAAGCCGGCAATTTAATCAAGGCAGCGGAGGCAGGCGTGCTCGATTGGAACCGGGTCGCGGATTTGGGCGAACTGGTGACCGGGGCGGCTTGCGGCCGGCAGACCGTCGGCGAAATCACGCTCTTCGACAGTGCTGGGATCGCGCTCGAAGACATCGCGGTTGCGGCCGCCGCCTACCGCAAGCTCCGCGGGGAGAGTGTTGATTGATAGAGCGGTTACTGCTCCGGCTTAACGTTCGCTTCTTTGATTACCTTACCCCACTTCACGACCTCGTCGCGCATGAACCGTGTAAACACTGCCGGGGTGCTGCCGACCGGCTCAATGTCGAGTTGCAGGAAACGTTCGCGGATTTCAGGACGCCGGATGATGAGTCCGGTTTGTCCAGCCAGTTTCTCGACGACTGTCATCGGCGCGCCGGCGGGAGCCAGCATGCCGGCCCATGTCTCAGATACAAAACCCGGCACGCCGGATTCACTGATGGTCGCCAACTCGGGAGCAACTGCCGAACGTTGCGCGGAGGTGATGGCAAGCGCCTTGACCTTGCCCGATTTCATATGCTGCACGACGGAGGACGGCACTGTGAACAGAAGCGCGATATGCCCGCCCATGAGGTCAACGAGGGCAGGCCCGCTGCCCTTGTAAGGAACATGGGTCATCTTGGTCCCGGTCAATGTCATCAGCAATTCCATCGAGAGGTGCCCGCCGGCGCCGATACCGCTTGAACCGAAACTTAACGCGTCGGGCTTCGCTTTGGCCAGCGCAATGAGGTCCCTGATCGAGCCGGCGGGAAGCGAGGCGTTTGCTACCAGGATATAGGGTGCGGTTCCGATCAGGGTAACCGGCGCAAAACTGTCGACGGCGTGAAACGGCAGCTTTGGATAAAGAGTTTGATTGGAAACATGCGATGCGATGACGATGCCCAGTGTGTGCCCGTCAGGGGGCGCTTTGGCCAGGAGGTCCGCGCCCAGAATCGCATTGGCACCGGGCCGGTTGTCGATGACGAAAGTCTGTCCGAGCGTGCGGCCCAGTTCGGGTCCGACGATGCGCGCGACCACGTCCGGCAGTCCGCCCGGCGTGTAAGGAATGATGATGCGAACAGGGCGCGATGGATAGTTGGCCGAGGTTTGCGCATGGCCGGTAGAAATGAATCCCGATAAAGTCAGCAGCACGCAAAAAAAATGCCTCATTAACTTTCCTTTGCGGTAATTCCCAGATTAGTCGGTGTGTCCCGATATTCGGGCAAGTTGCAAGGATCGTCAACTTCATATTGCTGTCCATTTGTTCGGCGCGGTGCCAGTCCGCGGGAACTGCATGGGCCAAATCGCCGTATATGCACACGCCGTATACGCGAATGTCGTATACGCGAATTGCAAGAAAACGCTTTTGCTGATAGCGTTATCGCACAATTCATATGTATGTTTAAACGTTGTCGCATGGTCCGCGCGAAAGCAAAGGGGGAATTTTTTGTACAAGTTCATCAAAGTCGAACGGGTCGGCGCGGTCGAGGTAATCACGCTCAACCGCCCCGAGGTCATGAACGCATGGCATATGCCGATGCGCAACGAGGTGCTCAAGGCACTCAACGCGGCCAAAAAATCTCCCGGCGTCGGCGCCATCGTGCTGACCGGTACCGGCAAGGACGCCTTTTGCGCCGGGCAGGATCTAGACGAAGCGCGCAAGTTCGATCCGGCGCGTGCCAAATTGTGGGTCGAGGAATGGCGGATTCTGTATGAAGGCGTGCGCAGGCTCGATATCCCAGTGGTGTGCGCGCTGAATGGGCTCGCCGCCGGTTCGGCGTTCCAGGTCGCGCTGCTGACGGATTACCGCATCGGCCACGACAAAATCACCATGGGGCAGCCGGAAATCAATTCCGGCATCGTCAGCGCGCTGGGGTTTTGGATTTTGCGTGAAATCGTCGGCCTGTCTCACGCCATCGAATTCATCCTGACCGGACGCATGCTGAGTGCAATGGAGTGCGAGCGTTTCGGCCTGCTGCACCGCATAGTCCCGCAGGATGAAGTGCTGTCGTCCGCCATTGCGATGGCGAAAAAACTCGCGGCTAAGCCGCCAGTCGCGATGCGCCTGAACAAGCAGCTCATGCGCGAAGCGACGCAGGCTGGATTCGACAAGGCGTTCGGGGTCGCAACCGAGCGTCACCATACGAGTTTTTCGAGCAGGGAACCGCAGCACAAGATGGACCAGTTTTATGAAGTGCGCGGCAAATCCGTTGCCAAGGGCCCGAAACCTAAAAAACCGAAGAGCAAACGCAGCAAATAACGTCAGGGCAGTAGAACATTACATGGAGAGGCGCGGGTAAACATGTCATCAAAAAACGATTTGATAATGTACGACAAGAAAAACGGCATAGCGACGATCAAGATCGATCGCCCGAAGAAGCGCAATGCGATGATTCCGTCGATGATCATCGACATGATCGACCGTCTCGAAGAGGCGCGCCGCGACCCCGAGGTGCGCGCCATCGTCGTCAGGGGTGGCGGCGGTAATTTCTGTGCCGGCGACGACCTGCATCATTCCAAGGAAGAACGTTTCGAGTTCGGCCAGCCCGATCTGCACACGCGGCTGCGCACCGGCTATCCGCGCCTGCTCATCGACATCATGACCATGCGCAAGCCGGTGGTCGCGATGGTCGAGGGCTATGCGTACGGCGGCGGGTTCGACATCGCGCTGGCGTGCGATTTCCGCATCGTGGGGCAGGGCGCGAAATTCGCTGCGGCGTATATCAAGCGCGGCATGGGCGGCGGCTGCGTGTACCTGCTGCCGCGTCACGTGGGACTCAGCAAAGCGACCGAATTGCTGCTGCTTGGCGAAACGCTGAACGCGCAGGAAGCGGACAAGCTCGGCTTCATATACAAAATCTATCCGGAAAAAGAGCTCGAAGCAAAGACCTATGAATTCGCAGCGCGGCTCGCGAAAGGGCCGACCGCCGCGATGGGTGCTATCAAGAACGCGCGCAACCAGGGACTTGCCTGCGATCCGGTCAAGGGTGTCGAGCACCAGATCCTGTGCAACGTCGAGCTTATGTTCCACGCGGACGCGCGCGAGGGCCCAAAGGCCTTCCTCGAAAAGCGCGATCCCAAGTTCACCGGCGACTGGATCGACCTGCAGTACGATCCGTTCGAGCCGTGGGATACGTCGAAGGTATGACCAGCCGGTGATACGCCTGCTCGAGCACGAGGGCAAGAGCCTGCTTGCCCGCAACGGGATGCGCATCCCGCGGGGGGCGCTGTACCCGGAACCGCTGCCGCAGACGGGCGGGCAATGGGTCGTCAAGGCGCAGGTGCTCGCCGGCGGGCGCGGCAAGGCAGGGGGCATCAAGTTCGCCGATACTCCCGCTGACGCGCAGGCGGCAGCGAAGAAGATGCTGGGCAGCAAGCTTGGCGCAGTAACCGTAGCAGCGGCATATATCGAAGAACGGTTGGCGATCGCCGGTGAGTACTATCTGTGCGCGATGG
>CAMBSS010000135.1 GCA_945870465.1 Bordetella parapertussis
CCGCTGCCAGCGAGGGATGGCACACGACCACGTTGTCGAGCGTCGCGACGCGCGCGATCGGCGCAAAGTCCTTTTGCATGTCGTACGCCGGATCGGCGCGCACCGCCGTCGAGAGCACCTGGTTGCCGCCGAAGAGCCCGATGGTGTAGCCATCGGCGGCCGCGCGCGCGACCGTCTGCGTGCCGATGACGCCGGTCGCCCCCGCCCGGTTGTCGACGATAACCTGCTGGCCCCAGCTCTCGGCCAGCCGCTGCGCGAGTATGCGGCCGACAGTATCAAACGAACCGCCCGCGACATAGGGCACCACCATGCGCACGGGTTTGTCCGGATAACCGCCTGGCGCGGCAAGACAACCGCCGGCAGCCAGCGTCAGAATGATTAACCAGACCCGCGCCGAAAAACACGATCGCATCGATATTTCCTTCTCTGTCATGCGGCTACCGGAACTTCGCCTTCGACCTGCGCGCGGTAAAGAAACCGGCGATGCTGATTGTCGAATGGTGTTGCGCGATGGAGAGTACAGCGGTTGTCCCAGACCAGCAGATCGCCCGGCTGCCAGCGGTGCGCGTAGATCAGGTCGGGCTGCGTGGCAGCGCGTTCGAGTTGATCCAGCAGTTGCCGACTGTCCTCTTGCGGCATGCCGACAATAGTCGACACGATATCTTTGGCCACGAACAACGCGGGCTGGCCGGTCGCCGGGTGTATGCGCACCACCGGATGCTCGACAGGCGGCACCCCGGCAACCTGCTCCGGAGTCAGCGGTGAACGCTCGGGATACAACAGCGAATAGCGAAAATTCCGGTCGTGCAGCGCGCGCATGCCATGCAGCTTTTTCCGCAACGACGCCGGCAGAGCCGTATACGCCGCACTCATGCTGACGAACTCGGTGTTAGCCCCCGTGGGCGGGCATTCGACCCCGTACAGCAGCGTTGCCAATGCCGGCACCGGCTTATAAGAAAGGTCGGAATGCCAGTGCATGCCGGCGTTGCTGACGCCCACCGCCTGGCCGTTCTTGCGGATATTGGACAGTATCCGCACCTGCGGCAAATCGGTCAGCACATGCTGCGTCATGTGGTGAATCTCAAGCTTGCCAAAGCGCGCCGCGAAGGCCGCCAGTGCGGCCGGGGTCAGGATTTGCCGACGAAAACATAGTACCGCATGATGGTTGAAGAGTTCCAGCACCCGCGCAAAAACCTCCGCACTGATCGCCTGCGCGAGATCGACACCTCTCACTTCCGCTGCGAACTCCGTCGGCGTGTTCGCGATGGCGCGTACTGCTGCCGGCACGTTCAATGCATCGGCAACAGTCTGAGCCTGCATTCCCATTTAGTTTCTCCTCTTTTTATTTTAGCGTCCATCAGACAGTCCGGCAACGCGCCGCCCGGTCCGAAAACGAATCATTGGGCGAAACAATAGCGAATAGGAAATTTAAACGCTTCTTTTTTGACTGCGCGCGACTATATAGCCGGCCCAGCAAGCGGTCAATCGCGCGGTGTTCGGTGCAAATTCTCCACTCGCGTGATTCTTCGGGCTCTGCATCGACCCAAGAGGGCTGAATTCGACGCAGTGTGACTGCATCACGCGATGCGCGGGCCGCGCCGGTGAGCGCGGCGGCGCGCGCGCAGGCAAGACCAGATGCGTGAGGATCTTGACTATCACCGCGGGCTCTTCGATGGCGGCGATGATCTTCAAGTCACCGCCACACTGCGGGCAGTGTTCGAGGTCGATATCGAACACGCGCTTGAGCAGGCGCGGCCAGTCCATGCGCGCCGTGCGCGTGGACTGGCCGCATCGTCGCCGGGTTTCACCGGTGTGCGCGGCACAATCGCCTCGCGCAGCCCGGCATGGGGTGCCAGCACACCGCCGGCCTGGTTCACGGTTGCATCGTGGTCGTAATGCGGACGATGCAGAGTACAGCAAACCGCCGGGATTTCGAACGGTATTATTATTGGTCAACTACTGGGCAATCCACGACAACGGCAGACGCCGCGCAACTGCCTTGCCCCTACTCCTACTCCTACTGTCCATTCATTCGCTCTTGATATTGGCAGTCTTGATGACTTTTTTCCAGCGTTCGTGCTCTTCGCGCATGTAGCGTGCGAGCCCTTCCGGGGTACTGCTCTGCGGGTCGGCGCCCTGGACGGCAAGGCGCTGCGCCAACTCGGGCTCAGTGAGCATTCTGACCACTTCCGTATTGAGCTTCGCGATGATCGCCTTGGGGGTTGCCGCCGGCGCGAACAATCCGTACCACGTCACATAGTTGAACCCGGGCACGCCCGACTCCGCGACCGTGGGAGTATCGGGCGCCGCCGGCGAGCGTTTGGCGCTGCCGACTGCAATGCCTTTGAGCTTGCCCGCCTTCACTTGCGGCAACACCGAAGGCATGCTGTTGAACATCAGGGAGATCTGGCCGGCCAACAGGTCGGTGAGCGCGGGTGAGGTGCCCTTGTACGGGATATGCACCATGTCGATACCCGCCATGGATTTCAGCATTTCCATGCCGAGATGGTTCGGGCTGCCTGGCCCGACCGATGCGTAATTGATCGTGCCGGGGCGGGATTTCGCGAGAACGACGAGTTCCTTGACCGAATTAGGCGCAAACGCCGGATGGAACACCAGGATTTGCGGATTGATCACCACCAGACTCACCGGCTCCAGGTCCTTGAACACGTTGTAGGGCAGCTTGGGGTTGAATGCCGGGGCGATCGACATGCTGCCTCCCGTCGCGAAGAGCAGCGTATAGCCATCCGGGTTCGACCGCACTACCGCTTCGACGCCCACGACTCCGCCAGCGCTCGGGCGATTGTCCACGATCACTTGCTGGCCCCAGGTCTCGGTGAACTTCTGCGCGACGGCGCGCCCGACGATATCGGTTGGCCCGCCCGGCGGGAAATGGATGACGAGGCGGATTGGCTTGGTTGGATAGGCCTGCGCGGTCGCGGCGTGGGCCGGCGCCAGCATCCAGACTGCGCACAATGTAGCGATGATCCTCATGGCTCCCCCGCAGTAATAACTGTCATTTTGCATGCATCGCCGGCGCATAGTATTGGATCGGTGCGATGACGGTCAAGCTGCCGCAGACGCGTTGACCGTGCGTGATGCTATCCGCTAGCTTCGGGTATTCCCACACACGGGCCGGATAGGCAACTGTTGCAGATGAGGCGGACTTCGATCAATTTTTACGCCAGCCGGTTTTCGCCGGCGTCAAGCGCTGCGATTTACCTCTTCAGTCGACTTTGATGCCGGCAGCGGCCACGACCTTGCGATATTTGTCGATCTCCGAACGGATCAGATCGCCGAATTGCTCGGAAGAACTCGTCGTCGACTCGAGTCCTTGCGAGTTCATGTTTTCCGTCATCCCGGAAAGCGCCATCGTCTTCACCATATCGCGATGCAGCGTCTGGATGATGGATAGTGGCGTCTTGCGCTGGACCACAATGCCCTGCCAGTTCAGCACCACAAATTCCGGCACGCCGCTTTCCGCAACGGTCGGAATATCGGGCGTCGATGCAGCACGCCTGGGCCCCGAAGTGCCCAGCGCGCGCACCTTGCCGCTTTTCACATGCGGCAGTATGGGCGGCATGGTACTGAAGATGACCTGGACCTGACCGGCAATCAGGTCGGTCAGCGCCGGTATGGCGCCCTTGTACGCCACATGCACGATATTGGTAGCGGTGACGTACTTGAACAGTTCCGCCGTCATGTGCAGAGATGAGCCCGACCCGCCGGAAGCATAATTCAGGCTGCCGGGTTTCGCTTTCGCCAAAGCGATGAACTCCTTGACAGAACTCACCGCGAGCGAAGGATTGACACCCAAAACGAACGAAGACGTTGCAAGCAGCGTAATCGGCGCGAAATCACGGATCGGGTCGTATGGAAGCTTTTTCTGCAACGCGGGGATATGCGCGAGATTGCCAATACTGCCGAGGAAGAGGGTGTAACCATCGGGGGCTGCGCTCGCCGCAGTCGTCGCGCCTATGAGACCGCCAGCACCGCCGCGATTTTCGACCACGATCTGCTGGCCGATAACTTCTGATAAACGCTGACTCACCGTCCGTGCGAGTATGTCGTTCCCTCCCCCGGGAGGAAACGGCACGATGAGTCGCAACGGCTTGTTCGGATAATCCTGCTTTGTTGCGGCGAAGGACGCCGACGCGATGGAGAGGACCATCATGACGAATAGTTTGATGAGACTTGACGGACACATCATTTGTACCTCCACTACGCACAACCCGTCGACACATCATCGTCGACGCTGCGAATAGCAAATTTAAACCCGGATTATCCATTAGCCGTTTTCAGGGCAACACCACTTCGTCGCCAAATTGCTCCGCAATGCGGGAAAACTCGTCTTGGATAAGCAGGAACTGATCGCAAATATCAGGATCAAACTGGCTGCCCCGGTGAATAGGAAATTTAAACGCTTCTTTTTTGACTGCGCGCGACTATATAGCCGGCCCAACAAGCGGTCAATCGCGCGGTGTTCGGTGCAAATTCTCCACTCGCGTGATTCTTCTGGCTCTGCATCGACCCGAGAGGGCTGAATTCGACGCAGTGTGACTGCATCACGCGCGCGCGGGCCGCGCCAGATTGTCAGCGCTGTTGCAGAGCCGCTCTTGTCTTGAGGGTCAGGCCGTCTGAAAGAGATCCAGCGGCCGCGCCGGTGAGCGCGCAGGCAAGACCAGATGCGTGAGGATCTTGACTATGCAGGCCCGATGCCTACACGGGGCTGATGCGCGGCTAAGGAAGTTTCGGCACTACGGGCTCGTGCATGTGCCAGTCGGTCTCGCCCTGAAAGGCATCCCCGATCCGGAAAAGCATGTCCTCGGCAAACGGCCGGCCGATCAACTGGAATGCAACCGGCAGGCCGTTGTCCGTGAAGCCCGCCGGCACTGCAAGCGAAGGCAGTCCGAGGAAATTGATTGGCCGCGTGTTGCGGGTGAGCCGGGCGAGCATATCCATGACCTCGCCCGCGCCTCCGGGTGCCGTCTCCGAGCGCGTCGGCACGGGCATCGTCATGACCGGCGCGTGCAGAACGTCCACTTTGTCGAACACCTGGCGCACAAACTCGGCGGTGATGCGCGGTCGCGCATTCAGCGCTTCCAGGTAACTCACACCTGGAACGAGCATACCGGCCTCGGTGCGCGTACGTACCACGAGCGAGAAGTCCTGCGGCCGCTCCCGCAACCAGTTGGCGTAAATCGTCGCGGATTCGACCTGGCCGATGGCGTTGGTGAGTTGGTAGGTGTGCTGCGGGTCCGGGACGTCGAGCTCGATGATGCGCGCGCCGAGCGAGCGCAGCACCGCGAGGCTCTCGTCCATGGCCCGGCGCACGTCCCGGGTGATGCCGTCATAGTAGTGATTGCGCGGGATCCCGACCTTCAACCCGCGGATCCGGCGATCGAGCAGACGCTCGTAGTTCGATACCGGATGGGCGCTCGCAGTCGGATCAAGCGGATCGGAGCCCGCGATCACGCCTGTGATCCGGGCGCAGTCGCGCACTGTCCGCGTGAGCGGGCCCACGGTGTCGAGCGACCAGACGCGCGGCAGGATGGCATGGCGGCTCACGCGGCCGTAGGTCGGCTTTAGCCCCACGACGCCGTTCGCCGCTGCAGGCAGCCGTATCGAGCCGCCCGTGTCCGACCCGAGGGAGCCGTAGCATGTGCGCGCCGCCACCGCCGCGCCCGAGCCACTCGACGATCCGCCGGTGATGTGCGCAGTGTTCCACGGATTGCAGCAGTCGCCCCAGTGCTCGTTGTGTCCGGTCGGATTGGCGGCGAACTCAGCCATGTTGAGGTTGCCGAGCCAGAGCGCGCCGGCCGCCGCCAGCCGCTCGACGACGGTCGCCGTAACGGTCGGACGGTAGTCGCGCAGGATCTTGCTGCCACCGGTGGAGACGCGCCCGGCGCGGTAGAACATGTCCTTGTGGGCGAGCGGCACGCCATGCAGCGGTCCAAGCTTCGCGCCGCGCTTGACCGCGCGGTCGGCCGCGCGCGCGGCGCGCAGAATCTCCTCCTCCTCGATCGCGATGAAGCAGTTCACAGCCGGCTGCACCGCCTTGGCGCGCTCGATACAGGCCCGCGCCACTTCCAGCGAAGACACGCGCTTCTTCCGTATCGCTTGTGCGACCTCGCACAGACTCATGTTCAGCAGGTCTGATTTCATGGTTTTGCCAGCGTAGCCAAGGTGACAGCGAAACTCGTGGGCTGGTCGTTGAAATCGTTCTTCGTGCCTTCGGCGCGCGCGGCCTCGTTCACGCGCGCGATCTCGACGGCGAGCTGCGCGGCGCGTTCTGCGCTCACCTTCAGGCCGCGCAGCTGCGCGCCGAGCCGCCTCACGGCCTGCGGGTCGATGTTCTTCGGCATGTTATGGTCTCCTCTGCGGATTTTTGGGTGGGTGGTGCAAGGATAGTCACGCGGCCGCTGGCGGTCGCCTACTCGAGCTTGATCCCTGTCTGCTGGACGACCTTGCGCCAGACTTCCGTCTCGCGTCGGATGCGTGAGGCGAACTGCTCGCGGGTGGCCGCGGACGGCGAGATTCCATCGCCCTTGAACCGCTCCTCCATTTCTTTCGTCTGGAAGGCCCGCGTGATCTCGGCATGGACTTTATCAGCGATGGCACTGGGAATGCCCTTCGGTCCTATCATGCCCTGCCAAAGCAGCACCTCATAGCCCGGCACACCGGCTTCCTGCACGGTCGGAATATCCGGTGCCGTGGCGATGCGGTCGCGGGTCGTCACGGCAATGCCGCGCAGCCGTCCCGACTTCACGAGTGGGATGGTCGGCGGCGCATCACCGAAAAACAGCGCGACCTGCCCGGCGACAGTATCGACGAGCGCCGGACCGGTGCCCTTATAGGGCACGTGGATCATTTTCACTTCCGCCATACCGAGGAAGAGTTCCGTCGCGAGATGGGTGATGCTGCCGGCGCCGCTCGTCGCGTAGCTGAGTTGCCCGGACTTCGCCTTGGCCAGTGCGATAAAGTCCTTGACGGTCCGCGCCGCGACACCCGGATGCAGTGCGACGATGAACGGCCCTTGGGAAATCTGCGCAATCGGCGTGATGTCGTTGAGCGGATCGAACGAAAGCTTGTAAAAGCTCGGGTTGACCGTGTAGCTGCTGCCCATCAGGGTAAACGTGTAACCATCGGGCGCCGCACGCACGCCCATCTCGGTGCCGACGATGCCGCCCGCGCCCGGACGATTGTCGACGATGACCTGCTGGCCCCACGCTTCGGTAAGCTTCTGCGCCGTGATGCGCGCAATGAGATCGGTACCGCCGCCAGCGGCGAACGGCACGATCACCCGAATCGGCTTCCTTGGATAAGCTTCCGCCGCCTTTTCCGCTGTCATTGCCGGCTTGCAAACCACCGCCACCAGGAGAAGAACCAGCATTGTGAAGTAACTGCGCATTGAGTTTCCTCGTCAGATGTTCCGCTTACTCGACTTGCACGTTTGCGGCCTTGATCACTTTTGCCCACTTCTCGATCTCGCCCCGAATATGCCGCCCGAATTGCTCGGGCGTGCCGCCGACCGGCGCAGCACCCTGACCCGAGAGGCGCTCTCTTAGTTCGGGCGTCGTCAGCGATTTCACGATCACTGCGTTTAGCCGGTTCACGATGTCGTTCTGAGTGCCGGCAGGCGCGAGAATGCCGAACCACGATCCTGCATCGAATCCGCGGAGTCCCGACTCGGCGACAGTCGGCAGATCCGGGAGTACGCTGGTGCGCTCGGCGTTGCTCACAGCAAGCGCTCTCAGTTTGCCGCTTTTGATGTGCGGCAGGCACGGGGGCATATTGTCGAACATGAGGTCGACCTGGCCCGATATGAGGTCGATCAGCGCAGGACCGCTACCCTTGTAATTCACGGTCACCATGTCAATGCCCGCCATCATTTTCATCATCTCGCCGGCGAGATGGCCGGCGCTTCCGGGCGACGACGAAGCCTGCGTCAGTTTGCCGGGCCTTGCTTTCGCGATTGCAATGAGTTCTGCCACCGACCTGGCTGGAAGCGAGGGGTGCACGACGAGCACATTGGTCACGTTCGCGACGTGCGCCACCGGCGCAAAGTCGTTGACAGCATCGTAAGGGAGCTTCGGATAAAGCGTAGCGTTGATCGCATTCGGGCCGACCCCACCCATTACAAGCGTGTAGCCGTCAGGCGCCGCCTTCGCCACCATATCGGTACCTATGTTGCCGCCCGCACCAGGCCGATTGTCCACGATCACCGGTTGCCCGAACGCCTCGTTGAGTTTCTGCCCGATCGCACGCGCCAGGATATCTGTCGCCCCGCCCGCTGCGAACGGAACGACAATCCTGATCGGCTTGACGGGATACGCCGGCTGTTGCCCGCGCGCTACTTGCGTACCAATCGTTAGTGCGCATATGCATGCGGCACCCGACGCGATGCGCTGAATCGCAGTCATTTTCTCCTCTGCGGTGTTTGACTAGCCCTCGAGTCGCCGGAGCATTTCGATGACGCGCCTTTCATTGGAGTTGCGGATGTCGCGCCGTCCAGTCGGTTGCCTGTTCATATGCGTCGGCGACTCGGTAAACAAGCGCCTCACCATACGCGCTACCGACAATTTGCATCGATAGGGGCAGACCGGATTTGCTGAATCCGATCGGCACCGCCAGCGCCGGGTTGCCGGTCACGTTGAACGGTGCCCGGGCCTGTCGTGAGTACGTGTGATCGATAGCTTGCCGGTCGTCAATGCGGCACGCAGGGTCCATTGAGCTGGCTGTCAGCGCGACATCGATGTCGGTGAACAGCGCGTGGAACGCGTCCGCCAGCTTGCGGCGCAGGCGTGTCGCATTGACGTAATCGGCCGCCCGGACAAAAGCGCCCGCCATCAGGCGCTCGCGCGCAAGTGCGCCATAGTCCTGCGGCCGCTCTCGCATCCAATTTTCGTGGATGGCGAACGCTTCGCCCGTGAGTATCGTGCGATTGCAGGCCGCGTACTCGGCGAGCGGCGCAATCGTGATCTCCCGAATCTCGGCGCCGAGTTCCGCGAGTCGCTGTACCGCCGTCTCGATACCCGCTGCCATCTCTGCGTCGGCCTGCATATCGTGCGTGTAGAAATGGCGGATCACGCCGATCCTGAGTCCCTTCACGCCATGGGCAAGTGCGGCTGTATAGCCGCCCGCCGCGCGATTCGCGCTGCCGGGATCGAATGCATCGTGACCAGCGATCACGTCCAGCATCAACGCATTGTCCCGCACCGTCCGCGTCAATGGCCCGACGTGGTCCAGCGAGTAGGACAACGGAATGACGCCCCGCCGGCTAACTACGCCGTAAGTGGCTTTCATGCCGACCACGCCGCACATCGACGCAGGATTGCGAACCGAGCCGCCGGTATCCGTGCCAATCGCCGCGGGCAGGAAACCGGCAGCGGTCGCCGCGCCCGAACCGCTTGAGGACCCGCCGCAAAAGTGGTCGCGATTCCACGGATTGCGCGCCGGGGGCCACGGCAGGTCGAACGATGGTCCACCGATCGCGAACTCGTGCGTCGACAATTTGCCCATGAACACGCCACCCGCCGCGCGCAGTTTCTGCACCACGGTTGCATCCGCTGAAGCGACGTTATCCGCGAGTATTTTCGAATGCGCCGTCGTCGGCAGTCCCGCGTAGTCGACAATATCCTTCACGCCGTACGGCACACCGTGAAATGTTCCGCGCCAGTTTCCGCGCATGATTTCCGCTTCGGCATTGCGCGCATCCTGCATCGCGAGCTCGGGCGTAAAGCGAAGGAACGTGTTTAGACTTCTGTCGTACCGCTCAATGCGGTCGATCAATGCCTTGGCATACTCTACGGGCGAGAGCTTCCTCGTTCGCAGCAAATCGGCGGCTTGAGCGACGGTGAGCCAGGCAAGATCGTTCATCGATCTTCGTCCAAGGTTAAGTGAAAGACGTGCGCCGGCTCGTCGGCGGGCACCAAGGTGTCGATGGGCAGTGCAGCGCGGCGCGCGCGTGCGCCGATGGTCGCCCTCAGCAATTGTTGCACGTGCTGGTCTTCGAGGCGCGTCATGCCGATCTGAGCGGCCATCTTGCGCACTTCATCGGCAGTCAAATCGTCGTCAGGCATTGTTGCGTCCCCTTTCTGCTTTGATGGCATGCAATAGATATAAAGCGTCAACTCGCAAAATTAAGCTTCGCCTCCTTAACCACGCGCTTCCATTGTTCGACGTCCCGCTTGATGACGTTATGGAAAATTTCCGGTGCACCGCCAACAGGTTCGATGCCATCCTTCGCGAGCCGCTCTTTCATTTCGCGTGTCTGAATGATGGTGTTAACCGCCGAATTCCAACGCCGCACCACCTCCGCCGGCAATCCTTTAGGTCCCAGCAGGCCGTAAGTAATCACCGCTTCGTAGCCGGGCACAACCTCCGACAACGCCGGCAGGTCGGGGAGCGTCTTCAGGCGGGTTTTCGTCGTAACCACAATGCCGCGCAACCGCCCCCCCGTGATGTGAGGCAGGGTCGCGGGCATGCTGCCGAAAAGAAAATCCACTTCTTTCGAAAGCAGCGCTGTAAGCGCGGGGCCGGTACCTTTGAATGGAATGTGAGTAGTGTGTATACCCGCCGACAGATTGAGCAACTCCGTCGACAGATGCGTGATCGCCCCGGTGCCGCTGGACGAATAGTTCAGTTTGCCCGGATTTGCCTTGGCATACGCAATGAACTCACTCATGGACTTGATCGGTACCGCAGGATGCAGCGCCACGATCATGCCGGAATCGCCGATGGCGATCAACGCCTGGACGTCATTCACCTGATCGTATGTGAGTCGATAGATCGCCGCGTTGGTGCCATAACCGGAAACCATGCCGATCGTGTAGCCGTCCGGCGTTGCACGCGCGATCATTTCCTCCCCCATGCTGCCGCCCGCGCCGGGACGGTTGTCAACCACGACCGATTGGCCCAAAACCGCGGTCATCTGTTGCGCAAGAATGCGCCCCACGATATCGGTGCCGCCGCCGGGCGCAAATGGAACAAGCATCCTTACCGGCCGGTCGGGATACGATACTTGGGCAAAGGAGGCAGTCGAGAAAATCAAGACAGCCACGAGAATAACGGCCCGCTGCAGTAGTTTGATCATGCTTGTTCCTTTTTCAATGGGATGAGGTCCGGCGAATAGGAATTTCAAACCCCCTTTTTTCCTGCCGTGGACTTTATCCCCGCACCATTGGGCGGTCAATCGTCGTGCGGGTGTTTCGTGCCGCCCCGGAAGCATCTAGTGTGGTGCGGCTAAAATAATAGAACTTAAATGTGATTGCGATGTCTGTAGTATGAGGAGGCTACAGACATGCGAATTGCACCTGCTATCACGATCACCGAAGAGCAAGCACTCCAGCTTCAGGCTTGGGCGCGCGGGCGTAGCGTCGAGGTGCGTTTGGCGCAGCGAGCGC
>CAMBSS010000136.1 GCA_945870465.1 Bordetella parapertussis
GCCGCCGTAGTTCAAGTCCGAGTAACCGCCTTTGGCCTCGATCTGCGAGGCGTTCTTCAGCAGGATTGGGCCCGTTCCGCCGATCAGATTGATCGTTGCCACACCTCCGTTGCCATCGTAATAACCGTAGCCGTCGCCGCCCAGCGCCCAACCTTCGCCGCCATCGGCAGTAATGCCAAGCACACCGCTGCTCAGGTTGATGGTTGCATCGCCACCATAGCCGTAGTCACCACCATTACCGTGACCGCCGAACGCCTGCACTTTGCTGCCGCCCAGAATGTTTATGGCGCCGGCCGACGAAAGCTCGACCGTCGCACTTCCGCCATTGCCGGAGTCGTAGCCATGGCCGTAGCCACCGAGCGCCTGCACCTGGCTTGCAGCCAATATGTTGATGTCCCCGCCCGCGGTGGTCGTCAGTTCAATCGTTGCACTGCCGCCATTGCCAGCGTAGTTAAACCCGCCCGCACCACCATCGCCGCCCTGCGCCTTGACCAAAGCGCCCGTATCGAGTTTTATGCCGCCGGACGCCGCATTCAGCGTTATGGTCGCATCCCCACCGTCGAAATCTCCGCCGCCGCCCTCTGCATATATCCGCGTGCCGGCACCCTGGATAAGAATCCCGCCGGTTCCCGTTGCCGTGAGTTCTACCGTCGCCGCGCCCCCCGTGGTCGAGCCTTCGCCGCCATCACCGGCGTAGCCGCCGTAGGCCTCGATAACAGCGCCGGTATCGAGCTTGATGCCGCCGTTGCCGCTGGTCAGCGTAATGGTGGCAGCACCGCCGCCCTCATATCCATATCCGCCCTGGGCATAAAGCCGGCTGCCAGTGTCGAGCGTAATGCTCCCGGTCGTTGTAAACGTGATGTCCGCGTCACCGCCGACAAAATTGTTGCCGCCGCCACCGGTCGCGAGTACGACTGCGGATTGGTCAATCAATATCGGACCCGTTCCGCCGGCGAGCGTAATAGTGGCATCGCCGCCGCTGAAGGAAGAGCTGTTGCCGCCATAGGCAAACACTCCCTTAGAACCTTCGCCGCCATCGCCACTGATGGTGATTCCGGTTGCGGCCGTCAGCGTCACGTTCGCGATGCCGCCATCGCCACCGTCGGCCCATACTTTTGCATTGTCGATCGTGACGCTGCCGGCGGTAGACGTTACGGTGACCGTCGCGGGACCATACGATCCATCGCCGGCCTTGACCTCCGCGCCACTGTCGATGAGGATGTTGCCAACAGTCGAAGTCAATACGACGTTGTCACGGGCGTAAACGGTTACCCCGCTGACTGTGAGATCGCCGCGCGCACCGAGCGTCACGTCACCCTGCCCGAGGATGGAATCAGCAACCACAATCGAGCGATTCGCGGTGGTCAGGGTGATGCTGCCGCCGGGCGCGTCGTTGCGCAGCGATTCCGCAGACGTGCCAAAGTCGAGTGTCAGCGGCGCCGCGCTCGCGCTGGTTTCAGCGATGTTGATATTGCCCGTCGTGCCGGCGTTGTAAGCCGACAGTGTGGCTGCCTTTACGTTGAGCTGGATGCCGGTCTGCGCATACAAGTCGGTATTGCCGTCGCCGGCTGCGCCCACCGTCAGCGTAAACGCGCCGCTCGCGATATGGCCGCTGGTGCGAATGCCGAACTGCGCCAGGGTCGTCAGGTTGCCGGCGAAATTCACGTCGCCGGAAACGAACTGATCACCGATGTTGAAGGTAAACGCATTGACCAGATCGACCTCGGCCTGCGACAGATGCAGGCTGCCGCCCGCGCCCGCGGAACCGAGCGTGACAGTGCCGCTGCCGTACGGTGCGAGGTAAACGTCCCAGCCCCTGACGATCTTCTGCAGATTCATGTCGGCCGCGCGCAGGAATACCGTATCGCCGGGGTTATAGACACCGCCGCCGGCGCAAATCGGCCCGCCGGTGCCACCCGTTAATCCGCAACCCGCAGCGCCGGCGAGTTGCGTCAGTTTGCCGTTCACCGTGATTTCGATCGGGCCGCCGGAAATAGTCTGCACGCCGCGCACCAGCCCGGAGAATATCGCACCCGGCACGCCGCCGATCTGCAGGTCCCGCGCGTTCGGCGAATCGAAAAAGATCCCGCCGCTTGCGTTGTGGTAGTGCGCTTCGAGCACCGGCGTATCGATGCGGATCGGTTCGGCGATGGTGCCGATGCTCGCGTTCGCGCCGGTCGCGTTTTCGAGTTCCATGAACACCGCGCTGCTGGCGGTGATGAGCGAGCTGCCGCTCGCGCGCAGAATCGCGCTGTCGGGGGTCAAGCCATCGTGAATGATACTGACGTTGGCGGCAGTCAGGTTTTCAACGACGATGTTGCCGCTGGTGCCGGCGTGGCCGCTGCCGGTGTTCATTTTCAGGAAAATATTGCCGGCGCCGGCGTTTAGCGTGGTGCCCGTCGCCATGCTGATCGTCGCCACACCTGCATCGCGGTTGCCGCCGGTCACTCCATTTGCCGTGGTTTCGTTGGCGATCAGCGTGATGTCGCCGTTGGTGGTGGTGATATTGGCGTTGACGAAAATCGAGTTGCCAGCCTGCGCGGTGAGTGAGGTCCCCGGGTTGGTCATGCCAATCGCGTCGGTGAACGTGATGTTGTTGTCGGCCTGCAGGAGTACCGGTGTCATCAGCCCATTGATATTGACCGGAT
The DNA here is from genome assembly GCA_945870465.1 of Bordetella parapertussis. The sequence goes on from CAMBSS010000136.1 coordinate 2,649, forward strand.
CGATGGTCGAATTGCCGGCGGGATTGTCTCCAAACAGATGATTGCCAAGGAAGGCACCACCGCCGGTGATGATTTCGAGATTCTTCGGGTCGAGCAACAGCGTGCCGAACTTGCCGTGCGGCGCAGACGTGTTCACGGATGCGGAAAAATCGAGCCACGCTTTGCCCGAGACTTCGACAAATCCGCCGTTGCCCGAAAGCGCGCCACCGCGCGCGCTGATGGTGCCGTAGGCCTGGGTGCCGTCGTCCGACCAGACGATGACTTTGCCGCCGTTGCCGGACGTAATGGCGTCGGCGCGGATGATCGCATCCGGCCCGAAATAGGTGCGGCTCGCGTTCTGTATCAGCGGATTGCGGCCCTGATAGTCGCCGCCGATGAGCGCCAGACCGCCACCAACGGCGCCCGACACGTCGACTATGGCCCTGCGCAACAGAGCCACACGCGGTGCGAGCAGCAACACCATGCCGCCCGGGCCGTTGCCGCCGGTAGCATCAATCAACCCGGAAGCGAGCAGCGTGCCCCTGGTCGCCTCCACCCGCACTTCGCCGCCCGCATGTCCATTCGCGAGGATACGGCTGGTGGCATCAAGCGTGATTTCGTTATGCGCGGTGATGGTGACGTTGCCGCCGCGACCTTCGCTACCTGTGACGGCGATGGATCCCTGCAGCACGACCGAGCCTTCGCCGGCCTGCACAATTGACGCGCCGCCGATCGTTGCCGCGTCCGCCAGCAGAACTGTGTTCCCCGTGCTGGGCGTGGTAACCGTGAGCGCGCCGGCGCTTTGTCCGCCGCCGACGCTGATTTGATTGCCGGTTGGGAGCAGCACGGACGGCGTATTGAGTGTGATTTGGCTGGCGCCCGCCGCACTCGCCGTCCCCGTTCCCGTAGCCGTGAAAATCACGCTGCCGCCCTGGGTACCGCTGGCCGAGATGTTAACGCCGGAATCCGCCGTAATGCTCTGGCCGGATATATTGATAGTCCCGCCCTTGCCCTGGGTGGCGTTTGCTTCCAGCCTGCCGGCCATCGCCACCGTGCCGGACTCTGCCTGTATGGTGATCTTGCCCGCGGTCGGCCCGGACGCGCTGATGACGCTGCCATTTTCGAGCGTGACATTCTGCTTCGCCCGCAGCAGGATTTCGCCGTTTGCGCCTACGACCACGCCATCGGCGCGAATCTCGCCGCTGTTCTTCACCAGCGCGGCATATATCCCGATCTTGCCGCTGCGCGCGATGATCTGGCCGATGTTGATGGCCTGGGTGTCGGGCGCAGTGATTTCGATACGCAGATTCGGCGTGCCGGCATCGACCAGATCAACACTGCGACCTGCCGCCAGAATGATTTCGCCCTGCGGGCTGGTGATGATGCCGCTGTTCTGCACGTTCGGCGCGATCAGGTAGACCTGGCCGCCGGTCGGCGTCGTGATAGCGCCCTGGTTGTTGACGCTGCCGGCGCCTGGCGTGTCGCTGAAGCGCAAACGTCCAGCGGCAAAATCGGCGTTCGACAGATTGAGCGAAGAAGCGACCAGCCCGGCGACGTCGATCTGCGCGCCGGCACCGAACACGATGCCGTTCGGATTGATTAGCAGCACGCGGCCGTTCGACTGCAGCACGCCGAGTATGATCGACGGGTCGACCCCGACGACGCGGTTCAGAACGGAACTAGCTGCGGACTGCTGGATGAAGCGCGTGACCTCGTTGGCACCGATCGAGAAGGCCTGCCAGTTGATAACGGCGCCCGGCGAATTCGTGACTGTAGTTATATTGCCTTGCTGGCTGACGGTCGCAGTGCCGCTGACGACTTTCGCGCCGGTCGGCGCCGCGAGCACGGTCTGCACGGAAACGGAAAAACACGCACCCACAGCGACCGAAATCACTTTTGCCCTGAACCGATGCCGTTGGCGAGGATGCTGGATTGCCATGTTTCCGTTTTTCTCCGCGCGGAGGAAGTTTCATTAGTTCTATACTTATATGTAGTTGTAATTCTATACTTATATGTAGTTGTATTAACAAAAATTATCAATTAGCGATTACGAGGTAACCTATACGTTGCCGCTGATGCTTAATGAATGGATTAGCTCTAATGATATTCATTAGGTCAACTGATTGATTACTTGCTGTTATTGACTGGAATGCCCATGTCGAGTGATGCCTAGGAAGGCGGTTTTAAGGTCAAGTTTTCAAATCGTGAAGTAAGCGCATGGGGAGGCGTGGCGCTGTTCAAGCGCGTGCTTGATCAGATCGGTTTTCGGCAAGCGGCCTCTGGTTGGGATTTGCCGCCACCGGGTTCCAACCGGGGATATCCGCCAGTGCAGCTAATCGAACAATGGATCGTTGCCATCTGGTGCGGCGCCTGTCGCCTCGCCCATGCCGAAACGGTGCGCTTTGACGGCACCCTGGTCCGCTTGTTTGATTGGCCAAAGGCTGCCGGTTACCAAGCGATCATGCGACTGTTCAAACGGTTCGACATGGCGCGCAACGAGTCGGTACAAGAATCCGTCTATCACTGGTTTTTTTCTCAGGTCAGTACGCTGCGGCGGATCACTCTTGATATGGACTCCACGGTGCTCACCCGCCACGGGGAACAAGAGGGGGCGACACGAGGCTATAGCCACCCCAGATTACAGGCGGCCATTGTGCGTGAGGCGCGGTGGTGGGCCCTGGAGACGGGGCTGGAACTGGCCGAGATCACGTATCAGGCACAGGGTTGGTCTGCACCTCGCCGGATCGTGGTGGTACGTCAGTCAGCCAAGCGTAAAACGGCACCCGGTAAGACGCTGTCGCTGTTTGCCGACGACCCGGATCTATCGGGTTGGCGTTACGGTGCGATGGTGACCTCGCTGACCCTGCCTGATGTGGAGGTATGGCGCAGCTACCGAGGCCGTGCGGATTGCGAAAACCGTATCAAGGAACTCAAGGCCGATTTCGGGCTGGACAGCTTTGCGCTCAATAATTTCTGGGCCACTGAAGCCGCTTTGGGTTTTGCGATGCTGGCGTATAACTTGATCAGCTTGTTTCGGCAAGCCGTGATGCGAACCAAGGTGCAGCATACTTTGGCTACCTTACATAGCCAAGTCTTGGCCATCGGTGCAAGTTGGCATCGAGACGCCGATCACAACACATTGATCCTGTCTCCACCGCGAAAACGACGTGCCTGGTTCATGGGCCTTTGGAGTAATTCTGGTCATCCGCTCATCATCCCTGTCGCTTCGTGAAAACGGCTAATGGATAATCTGGGTTTATGTGATTTTTCGCGCGAATCCTAACTCATTGGTGCTATTTTTTGCTCCTGCAATGCGCGCTGCCGGAACGTCTCGCCAAGACAAACGCCGCTCGCGACCGAAACATTGAGACTTTCGACGCTGCCGCTCATCGGAATGCGCACGAGTTCGTCGCAGTGCTCGCGCGTGAGCCGCCGCATCCCCTCGCCCTCCGCGCCGAGGACCCATGCCAGCGCCCCCTTCAGCGTGGAGTCGTACAAACCGGTAGTGCCGTGTTCGTCCGCACCCATGATCCAGATGCCGGAATCCTTCAACTCGCGCAAAGTGCGCGCCAGGTTGGTGACGGTGATGTAGGGGACCGTTTCCGCCGCCCCACTCGCGACTTTGGACACGACTGCAGTAATGCCCACGGCGCGGTCCTTGGGTGCGATTACCGCATGCACGCCGAATGCGTCTGCCACGCGCAAACACGCCCCAAGATTGTGCGGGTCCTGCACGCCGTCGAGTACCAGCAGCAAGGCCGGCCCGCTGATACCGCCGAGCACGTCATCGAGATCATGTTTCAAATGCATCGCGACGACGCGCGCAGCGACCCCTTGATGGCGCGCATGGCCGGTTAAACCATCGAGACGCTTGGCATCCACCGCCATGATGCGCACCGCGTGGCTCTCCGTCAGTTTGGTCAGATCCTGAGCGCGCACGTCGTTGCGCGTGGCATCGAGATAAATTTCCTGCACGCTAGCGGCATGCTGGCGCAGGCGGCTGATCACCGCGTGAAAACCGTAAATAATATGTCCGTCAGCCATGATCAACCCGTTAGCAACGCTATTTGCGTCTGCCTTTCGTCGGCTTGCCAGCGAATCCGGCGGCGCCGCTTTCTTCCAGCACGAAATCGATTTTGCTCGATTCAATATCGACGCGCACCACCCTGACACGCACGCGATCACCCAGCCGATACCGCTTCGCGGTGCGCTCACCTACCAACTGGTGTTTCGCCGCATCGTAGTGAAAATAGTCGCTGCCGAGGTCAGACACATGCACCAAGCCCTCGACATAAACGCCGTCCAGCGCGACAAAAATACCGAATGCCACTGCCGAGCTGATGGTGCCATCGAATACATCGCCGACGCGGTCGCGCATGTAATAACATTTCAGCCACGCATCGACGTCACGCGTCGCCTCATCCGCACGGCGCTCGGTCAGCGAGCATTGCATGCCCAGCTCCTGCCACTTGCCCGGCTCGTAACGCTTGTGCCTGATGACCGCCTTGATCGCACGATGTATCAGCAGATCGGGGTAACGCCGGATCGGCGACGTGAAATGCGTGTAAGACTCGTAGGCGAGCCCGAAATGCCCGAGGTTGTCAGGGCTGTATACCGCCTGGCGCAGCGAGCGCAGCATCGCGGTCTGCAATAACTGGGCATCGGGCCGGCCTTTGACGCGCTCCAGCACCTTGGCGTAATCGTGCGCGCGCGGCGCTTCGCCGCCGCCGAGCTCGAGCCCGAAGCCCTTGAGGAATTCGCGCAGTCCCAACAGACGTTCCGGCGTTGGCCCCTGGTGCACGCGGTAAAGCGCCGCATGTTCGTTCTTGCGCAGAATATCCGATGCGCACACGTTGGCTGCCAGCATGCATTCCTCGATGATGCGATGGGCGTCGTTGCGCTCCACCGGCACGATGCGCTCTATCTTGCCCTGCGCGTCGAATATCATCTGCGTTTCTATGGTCTCGAAATCAATTGCGCCGCGCTTGGCACGCGATTTCGCCAGTACCTGGTACAACTTGGACAGGTTGGTCAGCTGCGGTACCAGCGCGCGATGTTGCGCGGCGGCCGTGCCCTGCGGATCCTTCAATATCTCCGCCACTACCGTATAGGTGAACCTCGCGTGCGACCACATGACTGACGGATAAAACCGGTACTCGGTGACGTCGCCGTGCGCATCGATATTCATGTCGCATACCATACACAGGCGATCGACTTGCGGATTCAGCGAGCACAAGCCGTTCGACAGCACTTCCGGCAGCATCGGGATCACGCGGCGCGGAAAATAAACCGAGTTACCGCGGTTAAGCGCTTCGCGGTCGAGGGCATCGCCGTGATCGACGTAATGACTGACATCGGCAATCGCCACCAGCAGACGGAAGCCCTTGCCGCGCGGCTCGCAGTACACGGCGTCGTCGAAATCGCGAGCGGTCTCACCGTCTATCGTGACCAGCGGCAGCTTGCGCACATCTTCGCGTCCCGCCATGTCCTCTGCGGTCACTTTGCCGCTGAAACGGGCGCACGCTTTTTCTACCGACGGCGGAAACTCATACGGCAAATCGTGCTTGCGCAGCGCGATCTCGATTTCCATCCCCGGATCGGCATAGTTGCCGAGGATCTCGACCACGCGCGCGACCGGCTGCGCGTGGCGCGCCGGTTGCGTGATGATTTCCGCGACGACCACCTGTCCCGGCTTGGCGTTCAACTCGTTGCCCGGCGGCACCAGCAGTTCCTGGCTGATGCGGCGGTTTTCCGGCACGACGAACAACACGCCCTGCTCGTTGCGCAACCGCCCGACCAGGTGATGATTGACGTGCTCGAGCACTTCGACGATTTTCGCCTCGGGCCGGCCGCGGCGGTCGAGCCCGATCTCGCGCGCGGCAACGCGGTCGCCGTGCAGAATCTTGTGCATTTCGTGCGGCCCGAGAAACATGTCGGGACCCGCGTCGTCCCTGATCAGGAAACCGAAACCGTCCGGATGCCCCTGCACCTTGCCGGCAATCAAGTCGAGCTTGGTGACGACGCAAATCGCATCGCGGCGGTTGCGCATGATCTGGCCATCGCGCTGCATGGCGCCGAGCCGGCGCTCGAAACCTTCGCGCTCGCTGTCGGTGATGCCGAGCAGTTTTTCGAGTTCCGCATTGCTGACCGGTACGCCCTGCTCGTTCAACGTCTCGAGTATCATTTCCCGGCTCGGCACCGGTTCATCGTAATTGCTGCTCTCGCGCGCTTGAAACGGATCGCCGCTGCGCGTGGGCGCACGCAAGAGGCGAGCGGTGTCTGGCGTGGAACGCTTCACACCGGTGGAGTTTTGCGGGGAAGATCCCACGCGCGCCGCTTTCGCGGGCGCGGCTTTTTTTGGCTTGGTTACTGCACCCGCGCCATGCTGCGATCGCGAATCGTCACGCGTGCGTGATCGGGATTTTCGCGTTTTCATTTGACAAATGAGCCTTTAATGATTAAATTTGCCCGCCTTGTATGCCCAGGTGGCGGAATTGGTAGACGCACATGGTTCAGGTCCATGCGGTGGAAACACTGTGGGGGTTCGAGTCCCTTCCTGGGCACCACAAATACAAGGATTCAGGAGTTAAATTCGGGATTCAGCGGTTCATTTACGCTTGTATCTTAGCATCAAGCCGAATCCTGGTTCCTGACTCGCGAATCCTTGCATTATTTAAAGGGATGCCGCCGCACGATGGTTTCCGCGCGCTCGGCGCCCGTCGAAATCATGTCCACCGGCACTTCGCAGATCTCTTCGATGCGCTTGAGATAATGCCGCGCTTCCTGCGGCAACTGCTCATAGCTCGTCAGGCCCACCGTGCTGCCCGACCAGCCGGGTATTTCCTCGTAAATCGGCTCGCAGCCGACCAGCGCGTCCGCACCTGAAGGCAGCAAATCCAGTTGCTCGCCCTTGAGGCGGTAACCCACGCCCAATTGCAGCGTCTCGACGCCATCCAGCACGTCGAGCTTGGTCACGCACAGGCCGGAAATGCCGTTGATCTGGATCGAGCGCTTCAACGCCGCCGCATCGAACCAGCCGCAGCGCCGCGGTCGCCCCGTCACCGACCCGAATTCGTTGCCGCGTTCGGCGAGATATTTACCGATATCGTCTTCAAGTTCGGTCGGAAACGGCCCGGAGCCGACGCGCGTCGTATACGCCTTGGTGATGCCGAGCACGTAATGCAGCAAATGCGGCCCTACGCCCGCCCCGGCGCACGCTGCACCGGCCACGCAGTTGCTCGACGTTACGTACGGATATGTTCCGTGATCGACGTCCAGCAGCGTGCCCTGCGCGCCTTCGAACAGCAGGTTCTTGCCGGCTTTCTGCGCCTCGTACAGCATGCGCGGCACGTCGGCGACCATCGGCTTGATGCGCTCGGCGAGCGCCAGTGCGTCATCGAGCGTTTTCTGAAAATCGACGATAGGCGCCTTGAAATAATTCTTGAGCACGAAATTATGATAGTCCAGCACCTCGCCCAGCTTGGCGGCGAAGCGCTCGCGATGCATGAGATCCTGCAGGCGTATCGCGCGGCGCGCCACTTTGTCTTCGTAAGCCGGGCCGATGCCGCGGCCGGTGGTGCCGATCTTGCCGGCGCCCTTGGCGGCTTCGCGCGCGTGGTCGATCGCGACGTGATGCGGCAGGATCAACGGGCATGCGTCGCTGATGCGCAAGCGGCGCACGACGTCTACCCCCGCGCTTTCGAGTTCTGCAATCTCCTTGAGCAGTGCGTCCGGCGACAGCACCACGCCGTTACCGATGTAACACGCCACACCCTCACGCAGGATGCCCGAAGGAATCAGGCGCAGAACGGTTTTCTTGCCGCCAACAACGAGCGTATGCCCGGCGTTATGTCCACCCTGGAAGCGCACCACGCCCTGCGCGTGATCGGTCAGCCAGTCGACGATTTTGCCTTTGCCCTCGTCACCCCACTGACTGCCTATAACTACGACGTTTTTTGCCATTGCTCTCTCTATCCTGAATCTGTTGATTGCCGCGCTAGCGGTTTGCGTCGGGCTGCAGTCGCTCGACTATCCATTTCCCGTTGCGCAGCGCAAGCCGGCGGTTGCAGCCGAGTTCATCGCGCGCTTTGTCGTGCCCCGGCAGGTCGACGATTACGACGTCGCCGGCCTTGCGTAATACGGCAATGCGCCGCTGCAGGGCGGCATCCGCCGGCAGGTAAGGCGCAAGCACCGCGGCGCGGGTTTCCGCCGCCGGCGCCATGGCGACGATTTCGCGCAAATCCATGCTGAAACCGGTGGCGGGCCGCGCGCGGCCGAACGCCTTGCCGACCTCGTCGTAACGGCCGCCCAGCGCCAGCGCATTCGACCAGCCCTCCGCATACGCGGCAAACACCACGCCACTGTGATAATGCAGTCCGCGCAGCTCGCCAAGATCGAAGCAAATTTCGGTCCCTGCATCCTGCACCGCCACAGCGATCGCGCGTAACTGCGCAAGCGCCTGTTTGATTTCGGCGTAATCGGGCAGAACTTTTTTGGCGCGCGCCAGCACTTCGCTGCCGCCTGTAAGCTCCGGCA
>CAMBSS010000137.1 GCA_945870465.1 Bordetella parapertussis
GGGTTGATGGCGAAGGACAGCGCGAACAGGCCGAGCGTATAGCCGTCGGGCGCGGACTTGGCGACGATGTCGGTGGCGATAATGCCGGTGGCGCCGGTGCGATTGTCGACGACGACGTTCACGCCCATAGCTGCGGTGTATTTTTCGCCAAGAATGCGCGCCGTGACGTCGGCCGCGCCGCCGGGCGCGAAACCGACCAGGATGCGGATAGGGCGCGCGGGATATGTTTGCGCAAAAACGGACTGCGCAAAAACACCGGACGCCAACAGCGCGAATGAACCGGCGATCAGAATTCGTTCCATGGTTTTCTCCTCGATGCCGCAGCGAGGCGGCGGGCGCTATTGTCGTTGCGTTTGCATACGGGCGCAAATCCGCGGCTTTGACATGCTGCCGTGGCTGCTTCATCATCGCCGTTGCTGGATCCGCCTGGAGGAGAAATGAAAAAAATCATAATGTCTGCAGTCTGCTGCACGCTTGCGCTCGCCGCCGCGCCGTTCGCTGCCGCGCAGAGCGACAATTACCCCACCAAGCCGCTGCGCATGATCTCGCCGTTTCCGCCCGGCGGCAGCGTCGACACGGTCGCGCGTCTGGTGGGTGCAAAGCTCGGCGAAAACCTTGGTCAGCAGGTCATCATCGACAATCGCAGCGGCGCTTCAGGCAACATCGGCACCGAGATGGCGGCGCGCGCGGCGCCCGATGGCTACACGCTGGTCATCAACACCCTGCCGCTGGTGACCAACGGCTATCTGTTCGGCCGCGTGCCGTATGACGTGGTCAACGATTTCGCGCCGATATCGCTGCTGTCGTCGTCGCCTTCTATGCTCGCCGTGCACCCGTCGGTCCCTGCGCGTTCGGTGCGGGAGTTGCTGCAGCTCGCTAAGACGCAGCCCGGCAAGCTCAATTACGGCGCCGCCGGCGTCGGCACCAATCCGCACATCGCCGGCGAGCTTTTTAATTTGCTCGGCAAGGTCAATATCGTGGTGGTGCAGTTCAAGGGCGGCGGACCCGCGCTGATTGCGACCATCGGCGGCGAGATCGGCGTGTCTTTCTCCGGGGTCGGCGAGACCGGCCCGTACGTCGAAGCCGGCAGGTTGCGCGCGCTCGGAGTCACCGGACTCAAGCGCTTCGCCGCGCTGCCGAATACGCCGACCATCTCGGAAGCGGGTGTGCCGGGCTATGAGTTCTCGACCTGGCACATGCTGCTCGTGCCCAAGGCGACGCCACGCGCGGTGGTCACTTTGCTTGCCGACAAGGTCAAGCAATCCATGCGCGCGCCGGATTTCGTGAAACCGTTCGAGCAAAAAGGCTACGAGGTCATCGCGAGCACGCCCGAAGAGGCTGCGGCCCACCTCAAAAGCGAGCTCGCCAAATGGGGCAAGGTCATCAAGGAAAGAGGCATGAAGGCGGATTAGCGGCGCGCCACCCGCGGGGCAGTCGGTGCGGGGGCTTACCGGGCGGATGGTTTGTGCGCAATAATCGACCCGATGAATTTACCGAGTGATTTCCGGCGCTGCCACAGCCCGGATGTGCAAAAGACAGGATTGCCCGCGTTGTGAATTTGACTGCGAACATAGAGAAAGTGCGCGGCTGGGTTGAATCCGCGAAGCGCGTGGTGGTGCTGACGGGTGCCGGCATCTCGACCGAATCGGGCATCCCGGATTTCCGCGGGCCCAATGGTGTGTGGACGCGCGATCCCAAGGCCGAGAAGCTTTCCGATATCCGCTATTACACGGCCGATCCGGAAATCCGCAGGCTCGCGTGGCAATCGCGCCTTGAACATCCGGCGTGGGCTGCGAAACCCAACGCAGGGCATCTTGCTTTGGTACAACTCGAGCGGCGCGGCAATCTGCGCGCACTGATCACGCAAAACATCGATGGCTTGCATCTCAAGGCCGGCAATTCGCGCGATAAAGTGTTCGAAGTCCACGGCAACCTGCATAAGGCGATCTGCCTCTCGTGCGGCTGGAAGGGCCCGATGCTGGCAGTGCTCGACCGTGTGCGTGCCGGCGAGGAAGACCCGCCGTGCGCGACCTGCGGCGGTATCCTGAAAAGCGACACGATATCGTTCGGCCAGTCGCTGATCCCGGAAGTGATTGACGGCGCGATGGAAGCGGCGCACGACACCGACCTGCTGCTCGCCATCGGCAGCAGCCTGCAGGTGTTTCCGATCGCCAATGCAGCTCCCATCGCGCACGCGGCCGGCGCGCGCATTGTCATCATAAACGCCGAGCCGACGCAGTTCGACGACATCGCGGATGCGAAGCTGACGGGCCGGATCGGTGAAGACCTGCCGAGAATATGCGGGAGATTCGATGCCGCATGACGCCGGGACGTCCGCGCCGAAAAATAAAATCCGGGTTGCCGCGCTGTTCATCGGCCTCGCGGCCGGCTTTGCGTCCCACGCGCAGGCCGCCGCGCCGGCACCGGAAGTCTTCGCGCAGGACATGCGCGAGGAGATCGTCCGCATCAGCGCCACCGTGAAGGACATGTACAACCGCCAGGAAACGCGGCCGGTCCCCATCACGATTTACCGTCCCGCGGGCGATGGTCCGTTTCCCTTGTTTGTGCTGAACCACGGGCGGCCCACGACGGAGAGGCGCGCCGCACAGGGGCGGTTTCGTCCTGAATCTGCGGCGCGTTATCTGGTGGCCAAGGGTTTTGTCGTGCTGGTGCCCATGCGCATCGGTTACTGGGAAACGCTGGGTAATTTCGATCCCGAAGAGAGCGGCGGCTGCAGCGATAAAAGAATCGAGCCGATGTCCATCGCGGCATCGGACCAGGTGCTGGCAACGGTCGAGTTCGCAAAGACCCTGCCTTATGTGGATGCGTCGCGCTGGCTCGTCGGTGGCGTCTCGGTCGGCGGGTTGACCAGCATAGCGACGGTGGGACGCAATCCGCCGGGATTGCTGGGCGGCATCAATTTTTCCGGCGGCACCGGCGGCGATCCGGTCAAAACGCCGGGACATCCCTGCGGCCCCCACCGGGTTGAGAGCTATTGGGGAGGTCTGGCAAAAAAATCCACCGTGCCCATGCTGTGGCTGTACTGGCAGAACGATAAGTACTGGGGTGCCGAGATTCCGAAGGAATGGCATAAAGCATGGGTGGATGGCGGCGGCAAAGCGGACTTCAAATCGTTTCCGCCGGCGGGCGAAGACGGGCATGCCGGTCTGACCATAGACATGAACGCATGGCTGCCGGTCGTCGATGAATTCCTGAACATACTTGGCTTTACTCAGCCGGCCATCGTGACCAAGCCGCCGGCGAGTAGCTACGCGGAACTTGCCGATGTGAGCAAGGTGCCGAGTGTGTCGGCAAAAACCAGCGGCTACGCGAGATTTCTGGAAGCCAAACAGCCGCGTGCCTTTGCGGTAGGCGACAGAGGCGGCTGGGGCTCCGCCAGCGGCGACTACGCGATGGGCAAGGCGCTCGGCAACTGCCAGCGCTACGGCCAAGTCTGTAGGTTGTATGCGGTGGACAACGAAGTGGTGTGGGTGGGTAAGTAAGCGCGAGTTTGCGGATTCATTGACGAGGAATACTCATGTTCGATCTGACGGGAAAAGTTGCGTTGATCACCGGTTCCACCAAGGGCATCGGCAAATCGATTGCCGAGGAGATGGCGCGCGCCGGCGCGAAAGTCGTGGTTTCAAGCCGCAAGGCCGATGCGGTCGAGGCGGTGACGAAGGAGTTCACGGCTGCCGGCCACGAGGCCATCGGCGTGCCGTGCAATATCGGCTCGAAAGCGGAATTGCAGAACCTCGTCGACAAGACGTTGGCCAAATGGGGCCGCATCGACATCCTGGTGTGCAACGCGGCGATCAACCCGGTGTTCGGTCCGATGGTAAATGTTTCCGACGAAGCGTTCGACAAGATCATGGGCAGCAACGTGCGCAGCGTGTTCTGGCTCGCCAACATGGTGCTGCCGCAGATGGCGGAACGAAAAGACGGCGCGATGGTCATCATTTCGAGCATCGCGGCGATCCGCGGCAGCAACGTCAACGGCCTCTACGGCGTCACCAAGGCGGCAGATGCCGGACTCGGCCGCGCGCTGGCGGTGGAGTGGGGCCCGCACAACATACGCGTCAACAGCATCGCGCCGGGGCTCATCAAGACCGATTTCGCGCGCGCACTGTGGACTGACGAAGAGAGGCGCAAGCGCCGCGAAGCGCTGACGCCGCTGCGCCGCATCGGCGATCCTGAAGACATTGGCGGCATCGCGGTATTCCTTGCTTCGGACGCCGCGCGCTTTGTGACCGGCCAGTTGCTGATCGCGGACGGCGGCGCTTCGATCGGTTGGTAAGGTAATCAGAATTATTATCGAAAGGAAAATTCATGGTGCGACTCGTTGACCTTCCTGCATGGGAGCGCGAGCACATGCTCGAAAAAATCCCGGCGCTGCCGAAGTTCGGTCTCAACCCGTGGGTGGCTGGCGGCCCGCTCTCGAAACGGCGCGTTGCCATCGTGACGAGCGCGGGACTGCACACGCGCGGCGACCGTCCGTTTGGCCTCGGCGCCGCGCGCAACGACTACCGGGTGATTCCGGGCAGCATCGCCGCGGCGGACCTCGTGATGAGCCAGGTTTCGGTCAATTTCGACCGCACCGGCTTTCAGCAGGACCTGAACGTCGTGTTCCCCATCGACCGCCTGCGCGAACTCGCGGCGGAAGGCGTCATCGGGTCGGTGGCCGATTACCATTATTCGTTCATGGGTGCGGGCTCGCCGGTTACCCGCATGGAGGCCAGCGCGCGTGAAGTTGGCCGCCTGCTGAAGCAGGACAATGTCGATGCGGTGTTGCTGACACCGGTCTGACCGAACTGCACGTGCGCCGTGGGCGCACTGGCTTTGTATATCGAGGACGAAGGTGTGCCCACCGTCCTCATCAGTCTTGTGCGCGAACATACCGCGGCGATGCATCCGCCGCGCGCGTTGTGGGTGCCGTTCATGCTCGGCCGGCCGCTCGGCGTGCCCGGTGACGCGGCGTTTCAGCGCCGCGTCGTTGTGGCAGCGCTGAATTTATTCGGGCGCGACCGCGGTCCGGTGCTGGAAGATCACGCCGAGGAGGCGCCGCCTGTGGTGTCCGCCGAACCCGGAGAAGGCATGGTGTGCGGGGTCGATTTTTCGTCCGCGGACAAAGACGTTCCGTTGTCGCAGCTCGTGCTGGAGGAGGTCTCCCAGTTGAGCTCCTGGTATGACATCGCGTTGAAGCGGCGCGGGCGCACCGCGCTGGGCGTCGCCGGGGCTGCGCCGGAGGAATTGGCGCAGTTTATGGGCGCGTGGGCTGAAGGGAAACCGGTGCCGTCGTACCGCGCTGGCATGCCGCTGGCCAATGCGATGCGGCTGGCATGCGAGGAACTCAAGGCTTTTTACGCAGAGGCCAACGCGGGCCAACCGGGCGAGCGTTCAGCGCACAGCGTGCAGGAGTGGTTCTGGCACCAGACGGCGGCAGGCCGCCTGATTCTGGCGTTGCATACGGCGCTGTTAAACAGCGGCGACAAAGAGCTGCGCAGTTTCGCGAACGAAAGCATGATTCCGCGCGTAGCGCGACATGGAGGTGCCGAGTGAACCGCAATGCAGCCTGGTCCATCATAGTACTCGCGGCGGTGATGTCCGTTGCGCCTGCCACACATGGCGCGGATTGGCCGGCGAACGGAATCGTCGAGATTGTCGTGCCTTCGGGGCCGGCGAGCGGCCTCGACACCGCCGGCAGAACAATAAAAAACCTGTTTGATACCGCGAAGCTGATTTCAACCTCAAGCGTCGTCATTAACAAGGCCGGCGCGGGCGGCACCATCGCTTATCAGTATTTGAACCAAAAGCCGGGCAACAGCCGCTATCTCGCCATCGCCTCGCCCAGCCTCATTACCAACAAGCTGATGGGGATAGGCGACGTCGATTTCCAGGACATGACGGCGGTCTGCCGCCTGTTTTCCGACAACATCGTGTTCATGGTGCGCGCGGACTCGGCGATACAGGATGGCAAGGGCCTGGTCGCGCGGCTGCGGAAGAACGCCTCATCCGCGTCGTTCGGTATCGCCACGGCGCTGGGCGGGGCCAACCACATTGCCGCTGCCGCGATGCTCAAGGGCGCCGGCATCGATGTCAAAGCGGCGCTCTATGTCGGCTACAAGTCTGGCTCTGACGCGTTGATCGCGCTTCTTAGTGGCGATGTCGACGTCGTCCCTGTTGCCGCGCCCGTCGCCCTGCCGCAACTGGCGGGCGGCAAGGTGCGGGTTATCGCCGTTTCGTCACCGGAACGTCTTGGCGGTGCCCTGGCGGTCGTGCCGACGTGGAAGGAGCAGGGCATCGATTCCGTATATACATCCTGGCGCGTCATCGTCGCGCCGCGCGGCGTGAGCGACGAGGAGGTGCGTGCCGTGGCGGGTGCGTTCGCGAAGATGGCGGCGATGCCGCAATGGAAGGCGGAGCTCGAAAAAAACTACTGGATTGGAAATTACCTCGGGCCGGAAGCCACGAAGGCCTTTCTGGGCGAGCAATTGACCGAGCACCGCAATCTTCTCACGCAGTTGGGGCTGGCCAAATAGCCGCGTCCAGGCGCGGCGCCAGCCGATTCGTGTAGCGCCGAGCAGGCGGTCCTAGAAAGACGGGTAAACGATCACCCCGTTTTCCACCACCAGCGACTGGTGCTGGAAATCATTCTTTTTCGGAAAGTCGCGGATTTCGATCAGTTGGGGCACGTTCAGGATCAATTCCCGCGTCAACAGCAGCGCCGACTCCTTGCTTTTGGTGAGCACGTAGGTCGGAAAGTTTTCGATGGTCAGCGCGACGAATTCGTAGCCGCACTCGAGCACGAAGCGGTTGACGGCTTCGACCACGCCGAAATTCCATTTCCGCGCCTGGCTGTGGTTCGTATAGTCGTGACCGACGATGAAGCCGCCTTCCCTGATCTTCGGGGCATAGGTCACGAGATCGTTATAGGCGGCTTCGGCGGTGTGCATACCGTCGACGTAAATCCAGTCGAGCTGCCCGGCGCCGAAAAAAATCGCGGCGTCCTCGGCATAGTCGCGATACATCTTGACGGCGCCATCGTCGATCTGCGTGCGGAAGCGGGCGAGCACTGCTTCGAAACGGGCTTCCTGCGCGCTCGCGGCGACGTTGTTGGCGTCTCGCGCATAGTCGGCGCGGTTCTGGTGCTCCCACGGATCGATCAGGTGCAGGCGGCGCGGCTTGGATGCCGTCAGGATTTCCTGCGAAAAATCTCCGGTTGCCACCCCGATCTCGGCGACTTCGCCGCCGTGCGGCAGCAACCGAAGCAGGTGCTCGCGCGTCGTCGGGCACAACAGCATTTCAGTTCATGCTTTCAGAAAAAACAGTGGATGCAACATACCGGAAAAGCAGTTTGATTGCCATCCGGCCGGCGGAAGTTCCTGCACGGCGCGCGAGCGCACCGCCGCTAAGGCACCAGCGTCAGAAACAGGTAGGCCGCGAATATCACCAGGTGGACGACGCCCTGCAGCAGGGTGGTGCGGCCGGTCGCCAATGTGAGGACGCTGACGATCAGCGTCAGCGCCAGCAGCACCAGTCCGACCGGGTCCAAACCCAGGCTCAGCGGCAGTCCAAATACTATGGATACGAATGCGACCGCCGGGATAGTCAGGCCTATGCTGGCGAGCGCCGAGCCGAGGGCCAGGTTGAAGCTGATCTGCAAGCGGTTGGCCAGCGCCGCGCGCATGGCGGCGAAACTTTCCGGCAGCAGCACGAGCATCGCGATGGCGATGCCCACCGCGCTCTTCGGCGCGCCCACGCTGCGCAAAACGCTTTCAATCGAAGGGCTCAGGGTTTTCGCGAGACCGACGACCACCACCAGTGAAAGCACGAGCAGGGCGCCGCTGATGAGCGCGGCTTTTGCGGACGGTGGTGCCGCGTGTTCCTCGTCGCCGCTGGCGGCGGGCAGAAAATAATCGCGATGGCGCACAGTCTGGATGAAGACGAACGTGCCATACAAAACCAGCGACGACAAACCCGCGAACGCAAGCTGGGAGGGCGTGAACGTCGGCCCGGGGGAACTGATCGTAAACGTCGGCAGCACCAGGGTGAGGGTTGCCAGCGCGGCAAGCACGGTCAGCGCCGGATTGGTGCCCTCAACCCGGAACGCGAGTTCGTGATGGCGGATGCCGCCGAACAATATGCAGAGCCCGACCACGCCGTTGCAGACGATCATGATTGCAGCAAATACTGCGTCGCGCGCGATCAATGCCTTGCCCTCGCCGTTCCCCAGCATCAGCGAGACGATCAGCGCCACTTCGATGATGGTCACGGCCACCGCGAGTATCAGTGTGCCGAAAGGCTCGCCGGTACGATGCGCGACCACTTCGGCGTGATGCACCGCGGCCAGCACGCTTGCGATCAAGGCGGCGCCGAAGATCGCCGCCCACAGCGTGCCTGCAGCACCGCCCAGCGCGAAGCCGAGCACTATGCAGGCAGCAACCGGAACCGCGAGGCTCCACCACGGCAAACGCGCTCCGCTGGCTGGTGTCAAAATATTTCCTTTTTTCAGTCGAGCCGGATGCCGGCTTGCTTGATCAGTCGCGCATACTTCTCATAGTCGGCGCGGATCGACGCGGCAAACTCCTGTGGTCCGAGCGCAGCCGGCTCTATGCCCTGGCTCGTCATAGCCTCGCGCATTTCCGGCGACTTCATGACGGCCTCGATCTGCGAGTGCAGCCGCTGGACAAGCGCCTTGGGCGCGCGCGCCGGCGCAAACACGCCCATCCATGAGTTGGCATCGTAACCGGGCACGCCCGCTTCATCGAAGGTGGGCAGCTCGGGCATGGTCGTCGAGCGTTTCAATGTCGTAATCGCCAGCGCCCTGACGCGGCCGGCGCGTATATGCGGCAATTGCGCCGGGATGCCCGAGAAATACGCCTGCACGTGTCCGCCGAGCAGATCGACGGTGGCCGGCGCGCCGCCCTTGTACGGCACGTGCAGCATGTCGATATGCGCCATCGCTTTGAGCATTTCTCCACACAGATGCGGCGTGCCGGCGACCCCCGAAGAAGAAAACTTCAACTGCCCCGGTTTGGCTTTTGCCAGCGCGATGAATTCGGCGACGGAGTTGGCGGGCACGCCTGCATGTATGACCATGATGTAGGGCACGATGCCGAACAGCGTCACTGGTGCCAGGTCGCGCAGCGGGTCGTAAGACAATTTGGAAACGCTCGGGCTGATCGCAATGCCGCCGTTGGTGCCCAGCAGCAGCGTGTAGCCGTCGGGCACTGCCTTCGCCACCAGTTCGCCGCCGATGTGGCCGGAGGCGCCTGAGCGGTTGTCGACGACGAATTGCTGGCCCAGCGAGTCTGACAACCGCAGCGCCAGCACGCGTCCGAATATGTCGTTGCTGCTGGAGCCCGCGGGATAGGGGATGATGAAGCGCACCGGTTTCGACGGGTACTGCTGCGCCGCCGCCGTGGTGGGCGCCATCATCGCGAGCGCAATAGCGATCAGCGCGCGCGGCACTTTTTGCATCAGGTTGGCAGAGATCATTTCAGTTGGACTCCCCGTTTGCGCAATGCTGCATTGACTGCCCACATGCCGGCCGCCATCACCACCAGCGCGATCAACCAGCGCATCGCACTCGCCAGCGTGGCGGCATCGAATGCCGGCCACGGGAACTGGCCCAGGCGCTCGCCGCGTTCCAGCATCCAGTGCCAGCCGGTGTGACCGATCAAAACGGACAAGATGATGACGCTGATGCGCTCGGGCACAACGTAATGAAACAGCAGCCGGATCAGCGGGATCAGCACGGCGAGCACCAGCAACTGGCCGAACTCGACGCCGATGTTGAACGATAGCAGCGAAGTCAGGAGGTGGTTGCCGGCGAACTGCAGTTGCTCGCGCAGCGCGAACGAGAACGCAAAGCCGTGCACAAGGCCGAACGCGAAAGTGAGCATCCAGCGGCGCTGCACGTTGGTGCCGATAATGTTTTCGATCGCCATGTAGACGATAGACAGCGCGATCAGCATTTCGATCAGCGGTGCAAACCACAGCGCGGTGGGCCCGAGGTCGTAGGCTGAGGCGATGAGCGTAATTGAATGCGCGACCGTGAACGAGGTGACGATCAGCACCAGCGCGCCGAAGCGCCGGAATGGTATGACGAGGCAGAGCAGGAACAGCAGGTGGTCGGCGCCTTCAAGGATGTGCCAGAAACCGGACTCGACGAAGCGCAGCGCGGCCTGGTGCCAGCGCGGATCGAGCGCCACCGTGCCGGGATCGCCGTGGAACTCGAACGCGCGCTCGGCGCCGCCCGACGGCAGGAAACGCAGTGCGACCGTCACGCGCAGGCCGAGCCGCTCGAGACGCGGGCGTATCGAGAACGCGGCATTTGCCGACTGGATCGGGTACTCGAACAGCACGTCCAGCATGCCCTGGTTCCAGAACAGCTCCATCTTCTCGGGCAGCCGCGGGCCGGCGAGATGAGCGCGCGCTTCGTCGAACGACGCGAAAGACTTGTCCGACGGCAGCGACACGCGGGCATCGACCACGACCGGATAGGCAAGTTGCCTGCCGGCCTCGTAGAGATCGATGTTGTCGGCGATCCACAATGTGGCCGCGGTACGCAGCGCCGCATCGGCGCGCGCGAGATCGAGGTAACCGGGGCCGCGTTTCGGAATATCGACTTCGCGCATGGCGGTGAGCGGCACGCGCACCAGCAGTTGAAGCTTTTGACCGTCCGGTTTGACGAACGCCTGCACTTTGACGTCGCTGGGAATTTCGTGCGCTGCCGCAATGCACCAAAACGCCGCAAGCATAGCGGCCGTCAGCACGGCAAAAGCGCGCCTGACACCGTTGAAACTTATCCTCTGCGCGAATTTATTTTCCATGGCTGCGGCCTAGAGTAATGGTATATGGCCGCGACTGACAAGCGGAAATGAGAGTCCGTAACAGCATGAAACACGTGTGCGTTGCTGCCAGAATTGGTGAGGGCAAGGCGCCCGGTGAAGCCAATACTTACTGTATTGGCAAGACGAGCAACGCGGCCATCGCCGATTCTGGCTGCAACCCTTCGGGCTGGCACGAGTTTTGGCCTGTAGCTCCCGGATCTCGGCGAAAGGGTCC
>CAMBSS010000138.1 GCA_945870465.1 Bordetella parapertussis
CGTTTGCCGAAGACATCAAAGACGCGCCGCCGCCGGAACAAACGAACGTCGTTGGCATCGTAATTTTCTTCGGCGTTTTCATCGCCCTGTGCGTCGGGTTCTTCGGCTACATGTGCTGGCGGCACAAGAACAACAAGGAAGATTGATTCACCAGGGACCGTCGCTCCCACGCTTAATGCAGTGGACCGTCATTCCCGCGCAGGCGGGAATCCGGACCAATCCGGTTTGATGCTTGCTTGACTCCTGGGCTCCCGCCTACGCGGGAGCGACGTTAGCGCGGGAATGACGTTACTTCATGCGGTAGCGTTCGACCGCTTCCTTGTGCCACGTCAGTCCATTGCCCGCCCGCGCGGGTGCTATCGCGTTCCCATCGACGATACGCAGCGGTTCTTCGACGATAGCATCCGCCCAGTCCACATATTCGAGCCAGTGCGCGGTCGGCGTTACCGCCAGCAAATGCGCGCTCACCTCCGGAAACAGATGCGATGACATCGGGATCGAGCGCTCAGCCGCGAGTGCCGCAGCACTCCCCCATCCGGTCACGCCGCCGATGCGTTCGAGATCCGGCATCACGTAATCGCACGCCTGCAAGTCGAGCGCTTCGGCCATCGCGCGCGGCTCGGAAAAGTTCTCGCCGATCTGGATCGACGTCTGCAGTTCACGCGCCAGCATGGCGCAGCCGCGATAGTCATCGTGGCGTATCGGCTCTTCGATCCAGGACACGCCCTCACTATCGAGAGCAAGGCCGCGCTTGAGTGCCTCATCGACCGACAACGCCTGGTTGAAATCGACCATGATCTTGATGGCGCCGGGCACGCGTTTTTTCACCGCGTGCAGCGCAGCCACGTCTTCTTCCAGCGTCGCATAGCCGAGACGCAGCTTCACGGCGCGAAAACCGCCGGCGAGCAACTTCTCCGCTTCGTCAGCCAATGCCGCGGGCGGCATCAGGCCGAGACCGCAACTGTTGTAGGCGGGGACCGGTCGCGGCGACCCGCCGAGATACGTGGCCAACGGCATGTTCGCCGCAATGGCGAGCGCGTCCCAGCACGCGGTATCGAACGCCGCCATCGCCATGCGCACTATGCCCTGCACGCCGATCAGCCTGAAGCGTTTTGACAGCAGCGCCCACAATGCGTCCGGCGCGATGCGCTCGCCGCGCACCGCGCGCTCGACTTCGGCCAGCAGGCTGACGATTGCCGGCGCTGCCGCCGCCAGATAACAAAAAAGATAAGTGCGGCCGGTGACGCCCTCTTCGGTCTCGACGTCTACCAGCAGCAGAGGTGCCGCGCGGACTGCGGCGGCGCTGGTGCCCAGCACGTAGCGCATCGGCACTTCGACTGCGACGGCGCGGACCGCGCATACGGTCAATACGTCCTTCATGCCGCGGGTGGATGGCCCTCTGCATACAAAGCCAGCATGTCCCACACCGCACGGTTCGCGGGTGTCGGCACGCCGACCGCAGCGCCCAGCGTGACCACGCCGCCGGCCAGCCATTCGACTTCGAGCGGATTGCCGCGCTCGAGATCGTGATGCATCGATGACGTCATGGTGGCCGGCACACTGTCGCCAAACTTCAGGCGGTCGTCGGCGAAATCCGCCGGCAGTGCCACGCCATGCGCGCGGCCCACCGCGACGACTTCTTTGAACAACTCATACAGGAACGCGCGTGCGCGCGGATTGCTGCGGATCGGGCCTATGGTGGATCGCATTGTCGTTGTGGTGCCGGAGAGGCCGACGAGAAAGGTGTATTTCTCCCATAGCGTGCGGCGGATGTCATCCGACAGCTCGGCCTTGATGCCGGCGTGCAGCAGCGCTGCGAGCAGCGCTTCCGCGCGCGCGGAGCGCTTGCCGTCGTACTCGCCAAAAACAATCCTCTGCATGGCGCCCACTTGCAGAATGACGCCCGGCCGCGCGACGTGCGTCGCCACATAGGCCACTCCACCCATGATCTGCGCTGCCGGATAGTGCTTGCGCAGGATGTCGTCCTTGACGACGCCGTTCTGCAAAGACAGTAGCGCCGTGTGCGGGCCGACAATCGATTTCACTGCCAGCGCGGCTGCCTCGGTGTCCTTCAGCTTGACGGCGATGATGACCACATCGGCAACACCTATGGTCGCCGGATCGTCAGTGACGTTGACCTTGGCAACATGGATGTCGCCTTGCTCTTTGTTCTCTATCGTCAACCCGTGATCGCGCATCGCCGCCAGATGCGCGCCACGCGCCACGAAATGCACTTCGCAACCGGTGTTCGCGAGCCGCCCGCCGTAAAAGCCGCCGACCCCGCCGGAGCCCATGAGCGCTATCTTCATGCTTGCCGCCGGCGCGCATGAATGCAAAGGATGAAGGATGAAGGCGGAAGGATGAAGGAAAATCGATTTCCATACCTGACCATGGCAAGAGACATGTTTTTATTCATCCTTCATCCTTGATTCGTCCCCGCCAGCACTTCCGCGACGTGCAGCACGCGCGTTTTGGTGTCGCCCCTGCGCCGCAGGCGGCCTTCGATGTTGAGCATACAGCCGAGGTCGCCGAGCACGATGGCGTCCGCGCCCGTCGCCAGCGCGTTTTCGCATTTGTTGTCGGCGATGCGCGTCGAGACATCGCCGAACTTGACCGCGAACGCCCCGCCGAAGCCGCAGCAGGTTTCCGCTTCGTTCATTTCCGCGAGCTTGAGCCCGGCGACTTTTGCCAGCAGCGCGCGCGGCTGCGCTTTCACACCCAATTCGCGCAGGCCCGAGCAGGAGTCGTGATAGGTGATGGTGCCGTCGAATTTTGCGGCTATGCGGTCGAGCTTCACCACGTTCAACAGGAAATCGGTCAGTTCGTACGTTTTTGCGCACAGGCGCTCGGCGCGCGCGAGTTCTTCCGGCTGGTCGGCAAACAAATCCGGATAGTGCGCGCGTATCATGCCGGCGCAAGAGCCGGATGGCGCCACGACGTAATCGCAGGCCTCGAATTCGGCAAGCACTTTGCGCGCGAGTGCCAGCGCAGACTTGCGATCGCCCGAGTTATAGCCCGGCTGGCCGCAGCAGGTCTGCGTCGCCGGCACCACCACTTCGCAACCGGCGCCCTCCAGCAGCTTCAACGCCGCCATGCCGATGCTGGGACGCATCAGATCGACAAGGCAGGTGACGAACAGGCCGACGCGCATCAAAGTCAGGAGAGGCGAGAGGCGATAGACGAGAGGCGGGAGGAAAAGCAAACCCCGGCTGTCCGCGTGCCTGCTCCTCTCACCTCTCGACTCTCACCTCTCGTCTCTCGCTTCACTTATACATCCCCTGTTTCTCCAGCCAGCCCTGGATCAGCTCGGCGATCTGCGCGTTGTTCTTATCCATCATCATCATGTGCGAGTTGCCCTTGATGCCGACCTGCGGGAGATTGACCACGTCGTAGCGGCCGCCGGCGGCGCGCACTGCTTCAAGCTGCTTCAGCTGGTTGGCGCGTATCGTCGGCCAGCGCGAATCCTGCTCGATGTAGTCGCCGTAGACGGCGAGGATAGGCGTGTTCTTCAAACGGTCGACGAGTTTGGCGTCGCCAAGACCCGCCGGCTCCACCAGCACCAGCGCCCTGACCTTGTCGGGGCGCGCCTGCGCGACCTTCTGGCCGAACTGTCCGGCCTGCGAATGCACGAGCACCACGCACGGGCAGACCTTGTCGACGAGTTCCGTATAGGCCGCGATAATCGCATCGTCGGTGGTCGTCCAGCGCGGCACGCCCTGCTTGGTGAAATTATCGTAGCCTTCGGCCGGAAACTGGCTGCCCGGCATCAGCTTCATTTTCGCCGGTTCCTTGTTGTAGGAGCCAGCGCCAGCGCCGATGCGGAAACGCTCGAAAGGATTTTCCTTGGTCAGGAACACCGGGTCGCCCTTGAACGTATTGGTCCAGCCGGCGCGCCCGCGCTCCACCGCGTCAGAGTTGTAGACCGCCCAGCCTTTCTTGACGAAATAGTTGAGCCAGCCCTCGCGCCCGTCGGGCGTCGTCTCGTAGGTCACGCCGGTGAGGCCGCCGCCATGCCACATCAGAAGCGGCAGCGCGCCGCGCTCGTTCTGCGGAATGAAATACTGCACGTACATCTGCTCGACCTGATAAACGCCGTTGGGATCGACTTTTGCCGGCACGCCGCCCGCCGTAAACGTCACTTCCTTGACCGGCTGGCCCGAGATGGTGATTTCGCGCCCGCCGACATGAAACGAGCCCATGTCCTTCAACGCGATCGGCGCCTGCGCGCAACCCGCCAACGCCGCCACTGCGGCTATCGATAATATTTTTTTCATGTACGCCTCTCTAAACTTCAGCGATTAAGTGATTGTGTGATTTGGTGATTGGCTCAATCGCTTAATCACCCAATCATCTCTTCAATCAATCAATCGGACTTCGCCCCCGTGTCCTTCACCACCTTGCCCCATTTCGCCGCTTCTTTCCTGATGTGCTCGGCGTATTGTTCGGGCGTGCTGCCGACCGGTTCGATGCCGTCGTTCAGCAGCCGCGTCTTGAGGTCGGGCGCCTGCAGTACTTTTGCGATCTCCTGCTGCAGCTTGTTGACGATGTCCCGGGGCGTGCCGGCGGGCACGCACACACCCGACCACGACACGGCGTCAAAGCCGGGCACGCCGGACTCGGCGATCGTCGGCACGTCGGGCAGCGTCGGAAAACGCTTGCTGCTGCTGATGCCCAGCATCTTCAGCTTGCCGGCCTTGACATGCGGCAGCGAGCTGACCGGCTGGTCGAACATCATCACCACCTGACCGCCGAGGAGATCGCCCATCGCCTGGCCGGTGCCCTTGTACGGCACGTGGGTCACGTCAATGCCCGCGGCGGTATTGAAGTAGGCGGCCGAAAGATGCGACCCGGTGCCGACACCGGACGAGGCGTAATTGAGCTGGCCCGGACGCGGCTTCGCGAACGCGATGAACTCTTTCACGTTCTTCACCGGCAGCGACGGATGCACGACGATGATGTAGGGCAGCGAGCCGGTCTGCGTGACCGGGACGAGGTCTTTCTCGACGTTGTACGGCAGCTTGGAGAACATGAACGGCTGGATCGCGAACGTGCCGGTGGTGCAGGCGAAGATGGTGTAGCCGTCGGGCGGCGACCTGACGAGCGCTTCCGTGGCGACGATGCCGCCGGCGCCCGTGCGGTTGTCGACCACCACCTGCTGGCCGATGTTCTTGCCCAGATCCTGCCCGATCAGCCGCGCGACGATGTCGGTCGAGCCGCCGGGCGCGAAGCCGACCAGGAAGCGGATTGATTTGTTCGGATAGTTTTGCGCCGAAGCAACGGCACAGAGCGCAGCCAGCGCCAGCGTTACCAGCAACGTCAGGGTGATGCGCATGATGCCTCCCGTTAAAAATCCCAGGTGAATTATGGCAGATAACCGCGGTCACTCCGCGCGCACGCCGGATTCCCTGATCAGAGGCCCCCAGCGCGTGTGCTCGGCCCTGAGTTGCACCGCAAACTCTTCGGGAGTGTTGGCTACCGCCTCGGCGCCATCGGCCGCGAGTTTCTCTTTGATTTCCGGCGTCAACAGCACTTTAGCGAACGCCGCGTAAAGCCTCGCCACGATTTCTTTCGACGTGCCGGCCGGCACGTGCGCGCTGTAATAAGTGGCGATATCGTAGCCCTTCACGGTCTCGCCGATAGACGGCACGGCAGGCAATGCGGGCGAACGCGTTGCGGATGTCACGCCGAGCGCGCGCAAGCGGCCGGAACGGATATGCTGCACCGCCGCCGGCATGGTCGCGAACATCGTCGCAACATGTCCACCGAGGAGGTCGGTGACGGCCGGCGCCCCGCTGCGGTACGGCACGTGCGTGATGCTGATGCCGGCAAGCTTTTGCAGCAGCACGCCCGACAGATGCTGCGAACTGCCGCTGCCTGAAGATGCGTACGTGATGTCACCCGGATGCGCCTTCGCAAACGCAATCAATTCCTTGATACTTTTTACCGGCACCGACGGATGCGCCGACAACACATTCGGAATGCGCGTAAGCACGGTGATGGCGACGAAATCCCGTAGCGGGTCGTACGGCAGCTTGGGAAACAGGAACGCATTGATGACATGCGAGGAAAATCCGCCCAGCGTGACGGTGTAACCATCGGGCGGCGCCTTGGCGCCCGCCTCGACGCCGATGATGGCGGACGCACCCGGCCGGTTGTCGATGACGATCTGCTGGCCGAGCTGCTCGCCCAGTTTCGGCGCCAGCACGCGCGCGACGATGTCGGCCGAGCCGCCCGCCGCAAACGGCACGATAAAGCGCACCGGTTTGGACGGATAGGTCTGCGCGCCCGCCATCGTTGCGATAAGCGGATAAAACGCCGCAACGAAAATACAACCTGCGCGGATCACGCCATGCCTATCGGTTCGGCCAGTTGCTCAAGCACTTTGCCCGGCCGCGCGCGCATCAGCGCCTCCAGCTCGGCGCGCACTTTGCTGTAACCCGGATCGTCGAACAGGTTTTGCATTTCGCCCGGGTCGTTGACGAGATCGTAGAGTTCGCCCGCGCCGGAGCCGAGCTCGAAAGTGCATTTATGCGTCTTGGTGCGCACGGTGCGCAACTGCAGGCCGACGCCGCAGCGTGACGGATGCACGTGCCACTCCATCCATGCCGCATCGCGCGTCGCGCCGGTTCCCGTCAGCAGCGGTTTCAGCGTGCGGCTCTGCACCGCCATCGGCGCGGTCGCGCCGGCATAATCGTAAAACGTCGCCGCGAGATCGAGTGTGGACACCGGCTCCGTCACGACCTGGTTGGCGGCGACGCCGGGCCCGCGCGCTATCATGCCGATGCGCAGTAAATCCTCGTACGGCGTCGGGCCTTTCAGATACAGGCCGTGGTTGCCGAGCAGGTCGCCGTGATCGGTGGTGTAAATAACGAGCGTGTTGTCCGCGAGCCCCTGCGCAGCCAGCGCTTCGAGTATGCGGCCGACGCTGTGGTCGATCAGAGAAATCATGCCGTAGTAATTCGCGGTCATGTGCGCGAGCTGCTCGTCGGTCTGGTCGGCCACGCGCGAGCCTTCGGCGCGGTATTTGAGCATCGCCGGATCGGAGAGTTGCGGCACGCCTTCGAGCGTCGCCTTGTGCCACCATGGCCGGCGCTCGAGATCGCGTTTGCGGTTCTTCGGCAGCGTGACGCTCGCGGGGTCGTACAGCCTCGACCACGGCTCGGGGCAATCGAATGCGTGATGCGGGTCAGGAAACGATGCCCACATGCAGAATGGTTTCGACGCATCGCGCTGCTCCAGGCGATGGATAGTGCGGTCGGCGATCCACGTGCTGTTGTGCCACGCCACCGGCAGCGCGGAATTCCACGTCTGCGCGGCGCCGACATCGGGCGGCAGGCTGGTCGCCCACAATTTGACTGCCTCTTCATCGTGCCCGCGCGACAACAGCCAGCGCTCGTAATGTCCCATCGGCGGGCGCTCGAGCGGGCGCGTGCGGTGCAGATGGCCCAGCACCGTCAGTTCGACGTGATCGAACCCCATGTACGGCCCGAACCAGCTTGGGCCGAAATTGGCCTGGCTCTTGTTGCATTCCGGCGTGCCGGTCGCCTTGAAGGTCGCCTTGGTTGCAAAGTGCGCCTTGCCGATGAATGCGGTTTCATAACCGCTTTTGGCGAGCGTGCCGGCGAAACCCTGCGCGCCGACTTTGGGATCGAGGTCGACGCCGTTGTCCCACACGCCGTGCGTCAGTGGCAGCAATCCAGTGAGTATGGACGCGCGCGACGGCTGGCATACGAGGTTGGGCGTGATGCAGGCATTAAAGCGCGTGCCGTCGCGCGCGAGGCGGTCGAGATGCGGCGTTTTGATTTCGGGGCGCTCGAACCCGTAGCAGTCGCCGCGTTGCTGGTCGGAAGTGATAAGCAGAATGTTAGGGCGTTGGGTCATTGTGGTCTCTAGTTTTTAGAAGCGGACTCAAAAACAATTTGGAACCGCCGATGAATTCTTTTTAATACCCCCTTGAGGGGTACGCAGATAACCGCAAGGGACTTATCCTTCGTTAGGAAAATTTCTGAAATTGTATCGGCGTTAATCGGCGTTAATCGGCGGTTGCTTGTCGGTGTTGTATTTTTGAGATGAGTTTGAGACGAGTTATAGCTCTAATTTTTTTCTCTTATTGTTTGTTCAAGCCCAGTTCGGTCAGCAGCACGCGAAAGCGTATCGCTTCGGCATCGAGAAATTCGCGCAGCTTCGGTCCGGTGACGAAATTGCGCCGCCAGAAATTGCGCTCCAGCTCTTTTTTCCATGCCTCGGATTCATTAACTGCAGCCAGTGCATTTTCCCAGAACGCCACGTGTTCGCGGCGCATGTCTTTCGCGCCTATGATGCCGCGCCAGTTGGTGAACACGGCGTCGAAACCCTGTTCTTTCATCGTCGGCACGACCGCCAGCGGACCCGTCAACCGTTGCGGGCTGATCACCGCCAGCGCACGCACGCGCCCGGCCGCCATATACGGCGGCATATTGGCGGCAGTGCCGCACACGATTTCGATTTCGCCGGCCAGCATGGCGATGATGCCGTCGCCCGCCGACTTGTAAGGTATGAACCGTGACTTGCGCACGTCGATACCCATGGACTTCCATGCGACGGCCGCCCCCGTGTGCCCCCCCGCCCCCAGGCCGGGACCAAAACCTATCGCCACCGCGCCCGCGTCGGCCTGCAGCCTGTCGCGCACGTCGGCCATCGATTTCAGCGGCGAGTCGGCACGCACCACCAGCACGAAGTAATCGTCGAACAGCAGCGCCAGCGGCGTGACGTCGCGGTGCCCGATGTTGTGCGCGCCGGTGACCTGGTTAGACACCAGGTTGGTGTTGCCGATCGAAATGGCGTGCCCATCGCTGCGATCGTTCAGATAATTCCACGCGATGCCATTGCCGGCACCCGGCTTGTTGATGACAACGATGGGCACGCCGATGGCGCGCGTATCGTCCCAGATCTTCTGCATCAGGCGCGCCGTCAGATCGAGGCTGCCTGCAGGTGACGACGGCGATATGAATGCAACAGGGCGCGACGGCTTCCAGCCTTGCGCCGCGGCGTGAAACGACGCCAGCGCCAGCGCCGCAACCATTGCGACACGCATGTACAAAATCATGGCCTCCTCCTTGCAATTATTTTTTAAATCGGCGACGCACGCGGGAACGCCTGCGACGGAACCGGAAAACCCACTTATACTATCTGTGTACCTTTGCCGGTTTCAACTGCTTTTCACTGCTTCCCGAAAATAAACATGCCCACTCCGACTGCCATGCGCCCGCCAAACATCGTGTTCATCCTCGCCGACAATCTCGGCTGGGGCGAACTCGGCTGCTACGGCGGCGGCGAACTGCGCGGCGCGCCGACGCCGCGGCTCGATCACCTTGCGACCGAGGGGCTGCGTTTTCTCAACTTCAACGTCGAATCCGATTGCGTGCCGACGCGCTCGGCGCTGATGACCGGCCGCCACCCGATACGCACCGGCGCGCTGCAGTCAATACCTGCCGGCATGCCGCAGGGCCTGATCCCGTGGGAAATCACGCTGGCGCAATTGATCTCCGGCCAGGGCTATGCGACTGCTTGCTTCGGCAAATGGCATCTGGGCGACCGCGAAGGCCGCTATCCCAAGGACCGCGGCTTCGACGAGTGGTACGGCATACCGCGCACCACCAATGAAAGCATGTTTACCGCGTCGCCCGGTTACGATCCTGCGGTCGTGCCCATGCCTTATGTGATGGAAGGCGTCAAAGGCCAGCCGGCAAAGAATTCGCATATCTACGATCTCGAAGCGCGCCGTCGCATCGATTCGGAACTGGCGGCAAAGACCATCGCGTTCATGACGCAACAGGCGAAAGCGAACAAGCCTTTCTTCGCATACGTGCCGCTGACGCACCTGCACTACCCGACGCTGCCGCACCAGGATTTCGCCGGCAAGACCGGCAACGGCGATTTTGCGGACTCGATGCACGAGATGGATTTCCGCGTCGGGCAGATTCTCGACGCGGTCGATGCGCTCGACATCCGCGACGACACGCTCTTCATCTTCGGCAGCGACAACGGCCCGGAATTCAGACGGCCATGGCGCGGCACTGCCGGCCCGTGGTCGGGCACCTATCACACGGCGATGGAAGGCGCGCTGCGCGTCCCGTTCATCATGCGCTGGCCCGGAAAAATCGCGGCGGGAGCCGTGACGAACGAGATGCTGCACATCACCGACCTCTATCCGACGCTCGCGCGTGTGACCGGCGCGACGGTGCCCGCCGACCGCGTGATCGACGGCGTGGACCAGCTCGAATTTCTGCTTGGCCGCAACGCGAAATCCTTGCGCGAGGGTTTCGTCTACTACATCAAGCAGGAACTGCGCGCCGCCAAATGGCGCGACTGGAAGCTGCACATCGTGCTCGAGCGCGAGCCCAACGACGGGCCGGTACATCTCGAGACGCCGTATCTGTTCAACGTCACGCGCGACCCGAAAGAAGAAACCGACGTCGGCAATGAATTCAGCTGGGTGCGCGGACCGATACGGCGCATGATCCAGGCGTTCCAGGACAACCTCAAGGCCAATCCGCCAATTCCGCCGGGCGCGCCGGATGATTACGTGCCTAAAGCAAAATCGTAACCGCCGATAAATTCTTTTCAAGACCCCCTTGAGGGGTACGCCGATGAACGCAGATCGATCAACAACAGAAATCTGAATTGGTTGTCGTTTTTCCTGGCATGCCGTTTTCATCTGCGTGTATCGGCGGTTCCATCTTTGACTGAACCAAAATGCCCTTCGCTTGTTGGCGCGGATTTCATATTGTAAAATCCCTGGCG
>CAMBSS010000139.1 GCA_945870465.1 Bordetella parapertussis
GACCGGTGCAGAGTCCAACCGGTATTAAGCGGCTAGAGCGTAACTATCGTCGTTCGCATTTATAGCGATCCAGTTGTATTTACGAGGTAGCTGGGCCTCGGTATGCCCTGCACTGCTTTGCAACCCACGTCGAAGCCAAGTCGCCCCCGGAAATCAGGATTTGCGATTCAGGATGCGGAAAAAATTTGCAACATTCCTTCGCTGAATCAACTCGGCGTGCGCATTATCGCATATATGGCTGCAAACCGAGATTACAAGGGTAGGGCGGTGAAGGATCTGTACCCCGGCCGCTGAACGCTGCTTTACAGGTGCTGCAACAATTCCTGCGGGGTGTCTATCATGGCGTCGGCAGCCCAGGTTTCCGGATCGTTACCGTGCAGGTAGCCGAATTTGACGACTATTGTTTTCATGCCCGCGGCCTGGCCAGCCTGCACGTCGCGGCGGTCGTCGCCGACATAGATGCAATCGCGTGGCGCGATGCCGATGCGGTCGGTGGCGGCAAACAGCGGCGCCGGGTCGGGCTTGGTCTTGCCGGTGGTGTCGCCGCCGATCACGCAGGCGGCGCGTTTGTGCACGCCGAGGAGTTCGAGCAAGGGGAGGGCGAAACGTTCGGCCTTGTTGGTGACCACGCCCCATAACAATCCGCGTTGTTCGAGTGCATCGAGCAGTTCCATCATGCCGGGAAACAGGCATGAGTCGCGACAGAGGTTATCGGCGTAAATCGCGAGGAATTCTTCGCGCATCGCATCATAATCAGGATGGGTAGGCGTGACGTCGAGTCCGACGCCAAGCAGTCCGCGCGCGCCCATTGAGGTGTAGGCGCGTGTTGCAGCCACTGGTAAAGCAGGCAGATTGCGTTTCGCGCGCATGCAATTGAGCGCATAGGCGAGGTCGGGTGCGGTATCGGCGAGCGTGCCGTCGAGGTCGAACAGGACTGCTTTGGTCATGCGTGGTTCCACTAGGCGGGTTGGCAGTGCAGGATGTAATTGACGTCGGTATCCGCACCCAATGCGTAATGATCGGTCAGCGGGTTATAAGTCATGCCGATGACTTCACGGACGTCGAGGCCGCCGTGTCGGCAAAATGCGCCGAGTTCCGACGGCTTGATGAATTTCTCGTAGCGATGCGTGCCGCGCGGCAGCATGCGCAATACGTATTCGGCGCCGATGATGGCGAACAGGTACGACTTCAGATTGCGGTTGATGGTCGAGAAAAATACGTGGCCGCCGGGTTTTACCAGCGCAGCGCAGGCGGCTACGGTGCTCGCCGGGTCCGGCACGTGTTCCAGCAGCTCCATGCAAGTAACAACGTCGAATTGCCCCGGTTGCTCGCGCGCATAATTTTCGGCCGAGACGTTGCGGTATTCGACCTGGTTGCCGCTTTCCAGGACGTGCAGTTGCGCGACCTTGAGCGCCTTGTCGGCGAGATCGATGCCGATGACCTGCGCGCCGCGTTGCGCCATGCTCTCGGCGAGTATGCCGCCGCCGCAGCCCACGTCGAGCACGCGTTTGCCGCGCAGTGTGGTCAGCCCGTCGATATAGTCCAGCCGCAACGGGTTGATATCGTGCAACGGCTTGAAGTCGCTGTTGGTGTCCCACCAGCGGTGGGCGAGTTCGCTGAATTTGGCGATTTCAGCGGGATCGACGTTGATGCTCATTGCGCTCCGATGCGTGCGCGCCAGTATGCGGCGGTGGCGATGACTTCCTGCGTATCGATGGTCGTCAGCTGGCGGTCGTCGAGCACGAGTTTTCCGTTGACCCACACATGGCTTACCTGCTCGCGGCCGGCCGCATACACGAGGTGCGAGAGCGGATCGTAGCACGGTGAAGCTTCGATGTCGTCCAGCCGCACGGCCGCGAGATCGGCAAATTTTCCCGCACGCAGCGAGCCTATCTTGCTGTCGAGCCCCAACGCGCGCGCGGCGCCGAGCGTTGCCATTTCGAGCGCCTGCCAGGCAGGCAACGCAGTCGCATCGCCCGTGATGCCTTTGGCGAGGAGCGCCGCCAGGCGGATTTCGGCAAACATGTCGAGCCGGTTGTTGCTGGCCGCGCCGTCGGTCCCGAGCGCGACGTTGACGCCGGCCGCGAGCAGCGCGCGTACAGGCGCAAGGCCGCTGGCAAGTTTGAGGTTCGACGAAGGGCAGTGCGCGACATGGCAACCATGTTGCGCAAACAGCTCGATTTCGCGCGGTTCAAGATGTACGGTGTGGACGGCGATGAGTCCCGGACCCAGCAGGCCGAGGTCCGCCAGCCGTTGCAGCGGACGCACACCGTGTTCCTTGAGACTCTGCTCGATCTCCGCGACGGTCTCGTGCACGTGCATGTGCACCGGCAGATCGAGTTCACTGGCAAATGTTGCGATCTGGCGCAGGCTCTTGTCGCTGACGGTGTAGGGCGCGTGCGGGGCGAGACAAAAACTCAGCAACGGTTCATTGCGCAGTTCATCGCGCAGCGCCAGCCCCTTGCTCAGGTAATCCTGGGCGTCGGCAGCGTAAGGCGTGGGGAACTCGATGACGATCAGTCCCAGCCCGGCGCGCATGCCGGCGTCGCGCGCCGCACGCGCGGCCGCCTGCGGGAAGAAATACATGTCGTTGAAGCAGGTCACGCCGCCGCGCAGCATTTCCGCGCAGGCGAGCCGCGTGCCGTCGTAGACGAATTGTTCCGACACATGCTTCATCTCGGCCGGCCAGATGTGCTGATTGAGCCAGTCCATCAGCGTGAGGTCGTCGGCGAGCCCGCGCATCAGCGTCATGGCGGCGTGCGTATGGAGGTTGATTAATCCGGGTATCAGCGCATGCCCGGCCAACTCGAACCGCTGGCGCGCCTGGTATTTGGCGCGGGCCTCGACAGTTGGCAGGATGGCGGCGATGCGGTCGCCGGAAATGACTACGGAATGGTCGGTGAGAACATCGCGCGCGGGCTCGACCGGGATGACCCAGCGCGCCTCAATGACGGTGTCGGCAGGCTCGGCGAGCGGATTCATGTGAGTAGCATACAAAAAAAAGCCCTGCCAAAGCAGGGCTTTTCTTAAGCGGAAAGACTTGTTACTTTTTCGCTTCCGGCTTGGCTTCCGGTTTTGCGGCCGGTTTCGCTTCCGGCTTCGGCTGTATGGTCCGGGTGCCGACTACTTCAACCGTCACGCGGCGATTAGGCGCCAGGCACTCGATCAACTGTTTGCGCTTCATCTTGTTGTCGCAGAACTTGGTGACCGGGATCGGCTGTTTCGGGCCTTTGCCTTCCCAGAAAATCAGCTTCTGGTCGATGCCTTTGCCGACCACGTAGTCTTTGACGCCGAGTGCGCGTTTCTCAGACAGGGTCTTGTTGTATTTGTCGCTGCCGATACGATCGGTATGGCCGGTAATGATGACCGCGCCGATAGTGGTCAGCGGTTTCACTTCCTTGGCCATGAACGCGTCGAGTTCCTTCTTGTTGTCGGCAGTCATCTCGGTCTTTTTGAACTCGATGCCCTGCAACTCGATCTTGAGTTCGACGTTTTGAATCTCGGGTTTTGCGGGCGGTTTCGGTTTGGCTTCCGGTTTGGCTTCCGGTTTGGCTTCCGGTTTGGCCGCGGGTTTGGCCGCGGGCTTCGGCGGTGCCGCGCACAGGTCAGGAGTGCACTGTTTGCAAGCCGCGGCGGCTGCAGCGCGCGCCGGCGTCCAGTCGCTGGTGCGCACGCAAACCGTGCCGCCTACTGCGGTCACGACGTTGAAATTCTGGTCGACCAGATAACCTTGGTTCGTGCCATTGACTTGCGCGTAAGCAGCAGGCATGCACGCTGCTACAACGGCGAGTCCGGCGAGAGTTTTGCGAAAAGCTGAAATCATGATTTTTGTTCCTCCTGAGACAGTTTAAAACGAACCTTGGATTACCCAGTTTGCCTGTCAAACTAAGCTGCCGAATCAACAACACCCGTAACTAATATCACAGGCCGCCTGATTAGGCAAATTATGCCCGAATCATACCACAATTGCACAAAATTTCGTTGCGCCGGCGCAACAGCAACGCCGTCCCCTGAAAAAGCCCCCGCTTATTTCGTTCCCGTGACTTCAACGTCGACGCGGCGATCCGGCTGCAGGCAGGCGATCAGCGCCTTGCGGTTCTTCATTTTGCAGTCGGCCGCTTTGGTCAGCGGCTGGGTTTTGCCCTTGCCTTCAGCGTAAACGCGGTTTGGTTCTATGCCTTTTTCGAGCAGATATTTCTTGACGATATCGGCGCGCCGTACCGACAGTTTCTGGTTGTACTTGGCGCTGCCGATGCGGTCGGCGTGGCCGATCGCGAGGATGACTTCGTATTTCGCGCCCTGCAGCACGCGCGTGAGGTCGTCCAGCATGGATTTGCCTTCGGGTCGCAGGTCGGCCTTATCAAAATCGAACAGCGCGTCCGCCGAGAAATTGATTTTTTGCGGCAGCAGTTTTTCGGGGCCGGGTTTCGGTTTCGCCTCGGGTTTCGCCTCAGGTTTCCCTTCAGGCTTGGTTTCCGGCTTCGGCGCGGCTGCCGGCGCGGCCGCGGCCGGCTTCTTCGGCACCAGATCGCGATCGCAGAAAGCGCCGGCTTCGGCAGCAGCGGCGCGCGCGGGGGTCCAGTCGCTGGTGCGTACGCACACCGTGCCTCCCACCGCCGTCACGACCTTGAAATCCTGGTCAACCAGGTAGCCCTGATTCTTGCCGTTGACTTGCGCCAGCGTCGCGGCGGGCAGCAGCGCGGTGATGCCGCCAAGAATCGCCAGAGCTGCTTTCAATGTCGGGTTCATTAGTTATAACTCCTTCGTTTTGGCCTGCTTTGCACGCCGCTTATTTTGACTGAAGATCCGTTTTATTTTGGTGCTGTTGTCAGACCTGTGCAAATCCCCCGCTTGTCATCGTGAGCCTGCGTGCCGCGCGCCGATAAATTACTTGGAAATCATAACATAATCGCATGCCGTTTCCAAGCTTCAGTCGGCCGCTTTAATGCCGTCCGCATGGAGCTTTTTTCGCTCACATTAACGGTGACTGCGGGAGTGCCCGCGTGCTAGAATTCACGGCTTTATGCAACGGCTGTAAAAGCCGTTTTTCTGCACTTATTTCACCTGAGTTTGCATGGACCAATTCGCCAAAGAAACCATCCCCGTAAGCCTTGAAGAAGAAATGCGGCGCTCCTATCTCGATTACGCGATGAGCGTAATCGTCGGCCGCGCGCTGCCAGATGTGAGGGACGGTTTGAAGCCCGTGCACCGGCGCGTGCTGTTTGCCATGCACGAGCTTTCCAACGAATGGAACCGCGCGTACAAGAAGTCGGCGCGTATCGTTGGCGACGTGATCGGCAAATACCATCCTCACGGCGACACCGCGGTCTATGACACCATCGTGCGCATGGCGCAGGATTTTTCGCTGCGCTATCCGTTGATCGACGGCCAGGGCAACTTTGGTTCGGTCGACGGCGACAACGCGGCGGCCATGCGTTACACCGAAATTCGCATGGCGCGCATTGCCAGTGAATTGCTCGGGGACCTCGACAAGGAAACCGTCGATTTCGGCCCCAATTACGACGGCTCCGAACACGAGCCGCTGATCATGCCGTCGAAGATTCCCAATCTTCTCATCAACGGCTCGTCGGGCATCGCGGTGGGGATGGCGACCAATATTCCGCCGCATAACCTCTCCGAAGTAGTCGATGCGTGCCACGCGCTGCTGAAAGATCCCGATATCACCATTGAAGACCTGATCAAGATCGTGCCGGCGCCGGATTTCCCGACGCGCGGCATCATCTATGGCACGTCGGGGGTGAAGGATGCATTGCGCACCGGCCGCGGCCGCGTGGTGATACGCGCGCGCGCCCACATCGAGGACATGGAGAAGGGCAACCGCCAGGCTATCGTCATCGACGAGCTGCCGTATCAAGTAAATAAAGCGAACCTGCTGATCAAGGTCGGCGAACTGGTGCGCGACAAGCGGCTCGAAGGCATTGCCGAGATCCGCGACGAATCCGACAAGTCCGGCATGCGCGCGGTCATCGAATTGAAACGCGGCGAAGTCGCGGAGATCGTGCTCAATAACCTGTACACGCTGACGCAGATGCAGGACAGCTTCGGCGTCAACATGGTGGCGCTGGTAGACGGCCAGCCGCGCCTCTTGAATCTGCGCCAGATGCTCGATGCCTTCCTGCGCCACCGGCGCGAGGTCGTCACGCGGCGCACCATATTCGAGTTGAAGAAGGCGCGTGAACGCGGCCATATCCTCGAAGGCCTGGCGGTCGCGCTGTCCAACGTGGACGACGTGATTGCGCTGATCAAGGCGGCGAAGACGCCGGCCGAAGCCAAAGAGCAGTTGATGGGCCGGCTGTGGCGCTCGAAGCTCGTTGAGGAGATGCTCTCGCGGGTCGATCCTACGTCGGCGCGTCCGGATGGTCTGGCGCCTGACTTCGGATTCCAGAAAGACGGCTACCGGCTGTCGGAAGCGCAGACCCAGCGCATCCTCGAGATGCAATTGCAGCGCCTGACCGGGCTCGAGCAGGACAAGATCGTCGCCGAGTACAAGGAAGTGATGGAGAAGATCGTCGACCTGCTCGACATCCTAGCCAAGCCGGCGCGCATCACGGCCATCATCAGCGGCGAGCTGGACGAGATCAAGGAGCAGTACGGCGACGAGCGCCGCAGCGAAATCGTCGAGAACACGCAGGACATTTCGATGGAAGACCTGATCGTGCCGGAAGAAGTCGTGGTGACGTTGTCGCATGGCGGCTATATGAAGTCGCAGCCGGTGGCCGATTACCGCGCGCAAAAGCGCGGCGGCCGCGGCAAGCAGGCGACGACGACCAAGGACGATGATTTCGTCGAGAAGCTGTTCATCGCCAATACGCACGACTACATTCTTTGCTTCTCCAATCGCGGGCGTGTCTACTGGCTGAAGGTCTACAGCGTGCCGCAGGGCAGCCGCAACAGCCGCGGCAAGCCGATCGTCAACCTGGTGCCTTTGCTCGATCACGAGAAAATCACCGCCGTGCTGCCGGTCAAGGAATTCGACGACGGGCACTTCGTCTTCATGGCGACCGCCAACGGCACGGTCAAGAAAACGGCGCTGTCGGAATTTTCGCGGCCGCGGCCGTCAGGCATCATCGCCGTCAAACTCGATGACGGCGATTACCTGATCGGCGTCGCGCTAACCGACGGCAAGCAGGATGTCATGCTGTTCTCGGACACTGGCAAGGCCGTGCGTTTTGCGGAGGACGAAGTGCGCGGTATGGGCAGAAACGCCGGCGGCGTGCGCGGCATGCGGCTGATCGAGGGCGGGCATGTCATATCGCTGCTGACCGCCGATAACGAAAACGTATCTGTGTTGACTGCTACCGAGCACGGCTACGGCAAGCGCACGCCGATCAGCGACTACACGAAACATGGCCGTGGGACGCAGGGCATGATCGCCATCGCGGCTTCGGAGCGCAACGGCAAGCTGGTCGCCGCCCAGATCGTCGGCGACGATGACGAGATCATGCTGATCACGACCGGCGGCGTGCTGATACGCACCCGCATTTCGGAGATCCGCGACATGGGGCGCGCAACCCAGGGTGTGCGCCTGATCAACCTCGGCGAAGGCGAGAAGCTGGCCGGCCTCGAGAAAATACTCGAGCGGGACGACGAGGAAAACGGCGGGAGCGAAGTGCGTGAAGAAGTCCCGGGGACGCCTGACCCGCAAG
The DNA here is from genome assembly GCA_945870465.1 of Bordetella parapertussis. Next base: position 7,668 of record CAMBSS010000139.1, read on the forward strand.
TCTGAGCTGCCCATCGCGTCCGATCTTTTACCCCACACGAGGTTTTACCCAGATGTCGCGTATCCATAATTTTGCCGCCGGTCCGGCGATATTGCCGGTGCCGGTACTTGAGCAGGCCAGCCGCGAGATGCTCGACTGGCATGGCTGCGGCACCTCCGTGATGGAGATGAGCCATCGTGGCAAGGAATTCATCGGCATCGCGGCGGCGGCCGAAGCCGATTTGCGCGAGTTGCTTGGCATACCGGCCAACTACAAGGTGCTTTTCCTGCAGGGCGGCGCGACGCTGCAGTTCGCGGCCATACCGATGAATCTGCTGCGCGGCAAAAAAAGCGCTGACTACGTCAACACCGGTGAATGGTCGAAGAAGGCCATCAAGGAAGCCAGGCGCTACGGCGCCGTCAATGTCGCGGCGAGTTCCGAAGACAAGAACTTTACGTACGCGCCGAAACAGGCGACATGGAAACTGGATCCCGATGCCGCGTACGTGCACGTCTGCACCAATGAAACCATCGGCGGCGTCGAATTCAACTGGGTGCCGGACACCGGCAACGTGCCGCTGGTAGCCGACATGTCGTCGCACATCCTGTCGCGCCCGGTCGACGTTGCGAAATACGGGCTGATTTACGCCGGCGCGCAGAAAAACATCGGACCCGCGGGGCTCACCATCGTGATCGTGCGCGACGACCTCATCGGCCAGACTTTGCCGGTCACGCCGACGGTCCTCGATTACAAGGCGCAGGCGGAAGCGGATTCCATGCTCAATACGCCGGCGACTTACGGCATATACATTGCCGGGCTCGTGTTCCAGTGGCTGAAGCAACTGGGCGGACTGCCGAAAATCGCGCAGATGAATCAGGCGAAGGCGAGCGTGCTGTACGATTACCTCGACCAGACCGAGTTTTATTACTCGCCGGTGGAAAAAGACGACCGCTCGCTGATGAACGTGCCGTTCAGGCTGCGCAACGAGCAGCTTAACGACGAATTCCTGAAACAGGCGAAGCAGCGCGGCATGGAGGAGCTCAAAGGCCACCGCGCGGTCGGCGGCATGCGCGCGTCGATCTACAACGCGATGCCGATCGAGGGCGTCAAGGCGCTGGTCGATTTCATGCGCGAATTCCAGGCGAAGAATGGTTGATGCGATGGCGGCAATGTTTCGCGTACTGACAATCAACAACATCGCGAAAATCGGCCTCGAGCGCTTTCCCGCGGGCCGTTATGAGGTGGGTGGCAAGGTCGCCGACCCGGATGCGATCCTGGTGCGCTCGCAGGACATGCATGCGTTCGACATCGCGCCGCGCGTGCAGGCCATCGCGCGCGCCGGCGCCGGCACCAACAATATTCCGGTCAAGGCGATGAGTGCGCGCGGCGTGCCGGTGTTCAACGCGCCCGGCGCCAACGCCAACGCAGTCAAGGAACTGGTGATTGCCGGCATGCTGATCGCGGCGCGCAACCTGGTGCCGGCCGTCCGCTTTGTCGACGGACTCAAGGGCGACGACGAGACGCTTAACAAATTGGTCGAGGACGGCAAGAAAAACTTCGCCGGCGTCGAACTGCCGAAACAAACTTTGGGTGTGATCGGGCTCGGCAAGATCGGCAGCCTGGTGGCGGATGCGGCGATCAAGCTCGGCATGAATGTGCTCGGTTACGACCCGCATATCACGGTAGATGCGGCGTGGAGTCTGCCGGCACAGGTCAGGAAAGCGAATTCTGTCGAGGAAGTGCTGAAAGCTGCAGACTTCGTGACTTTGCACGTCCCCTACATCGAGGCAACGAAAAACCTGATCAACGCCGAGCGCCTCGCGCTGATGCGCAGCGACGCGATCCTGCTGAATTTTTCGCGCGACGGTATCGTTGACAATGGCGCGGTGCTGGCGGGGCTGGCAGCAAAAAAACTCAAGTGCTATGTTTGCGATTTCCCGGCGCAGGCGCTGGTCGGCAAGTCCGGCGTGATTGCGCTGCCGCATCTCGGCGCTTCCACCCGCGAAGCGGAAGACAATTGCGCGATCATGGTGGTCGACCAGCTGCGCGATTATCTTGAGCACGGCAACATTCAGAACGCGGTCAATTTCCCCGACGTCGTGATGGCGCGGGAGGCGCAGTTCCGGGTGGGCATCGCGAATTCGAACGTGCCCAACATGCTGGGCCAGATTTCTACCGCAATGGCGGACGCCGGGCTCAATATCCACAACATGCTGAACAAATCCAAGGGCGAGATGGCTTACACGCTGGTCGATGTCGACAGCGCGGTGCCGGCGCAGGTGGTTGAAAAAATCGCTGCCACCAAGGGCGTGCTGGCGGTGCGCTATTTGCCGTCCGTGGCAGGGTGACCAGCAACCGCCGTTTGACGCGGATAGCCGGACGGAAGCTGATTGATTTAATATCGGAGCCTGTCTGCGTTTTATACGGATCAAGGGGTCTTGAGTGAGCGACGAGCTTAAAAAAATACGCGCCCGCATCGATGCGATCGACGATCGCATTGTCGATCTCCTGAGCGAGCGCGCGGCGCAGGCGCAGGCCATAGGCCACGCCAAGAGCGGCGCCAAGTACCGTCCCGAGCGCGAAGCCCAGGTGTTGCGGCGTGTGACCGCGCGCAACCCGGGGCCGCTGCCGGCACCGGCGCTGGCGCATCTCTATACGGAAGTCATGTCAGCCTGCCGCGCGCTGGAAGACGGCATATCCGTCGCGTTTCTCGGTCCGCAGGGGACGTTCAGCGAAGAGGCCGCGATCAAACAATTCGGCAGCCAGGCACTGTTGCAGCCCTGCGCGTCCATCGACGATGTGTTCCGCCAGGTCGAGGCCGGCGCCGTGCTCTACGGCGTGGTGCCGATCGAAAACTCGACCGAAGGCAGCATCAGCCGCACGCACGATCTCTTGTTCGCGTCTTCGCTCAGGATCTGCGGCGAAGTTCTGCTGCCGGTACACCAATGCCTGATGAGCAAAAGCGGCAAGGCCGCTGGCGTGAAGAAAGTACTTTCGCACAGCCAGAGTCTCGCGCAATGTCATGAATGGCTCAATCAGCACTATGCCAGGGCCAAACGCGTGCCGGTGGTCAGCAATGCGGAGGCCGCG
>CAMBSS010000140.1 GCA_945870465.1 Bordetella parapertussis
AGCCTGCGCGTGCGCAGCAGTGCCAGCGACGATGATGCTGTCAAATGTGTCGGCATGGTACATCAGCCCCGGCCACGGCAAGTCGCTCACCGTCAAATCGCGCGTGGTGCACGCAGGACGCTCCCTCGCGGTGGTGCGCACCGAAGTCAAAAACGCGACCGGCGAGCGCGTGCTCGAAACCATTTCTCACCACGTTGCGCGCAAGCGCGATTTAAAAGCGCACACCTGACGGGCGCCGGCGTACCGCTCAGCCGGCGTGGGCGTATTTGCGGTAGCGCGGATCGTCGAGCAAATGATCGTACGCGTGCCCGATGTGCCACAAGCAGGCCTGGCTCGCCGCGGGTAGCCACGCCACTGCCGGCGGCGCGGCATAACGCCCTAGCATTTTCAGTACGCAGTAGAGCGCGCTCTGGTCGACCAGCCATGCTTCGCGTTCCTGCCGCAAATAACGCAGCGCGTAATTCTTGACGGCGGCGAAATAGCGGCGCGACGCCGGCGTCGGATTAGCCACGATGATGTTGGCGATCACGTCCAGCCACGGCGAATCGACGGGATCGCGCGCGTTCAGCCCGACGTCGTGCCCGGCGGCCGCTTCGACGAGCCCGGCCAGCGTGTCCTCGACGATGAAGTCGACGTCAAGGCTCAGCACCGGACACGCATATTGATCGAGCCACGCGGGCAGATGCACGAGCCGGCCGCACGCGTAATACGCCTTGCGCTGCTTTGTTTCGTGCGCTGGAAACGGACTCGCTTCCGTGGTGACCGTGTAGCTCGCCAGGCCGCTGCGCGATATTACCTCCTGCACTTCACCGAGTATGGTGTTGTCGGGATCGTAGATATGCAGGTGCAGCAGGCTGTCGCCGCGTCCCTGCGCAGCGAATGAACGAATAAAAGGAAAACCGTATTTGCGCACGTACGGCGGATTGCACGAAATCAGCGTCACGTAGCGAAAACCGCCCGGCGCCCCCGCCTGCGCTGCCAGCTTGGGCGGCGGCACTACCTCTTCGGGCCCGGTCGCCGCGTCGAAAGTCGCGCGGTCGAAAGCCACCAGCCGCGAATAGCTGAAGCGGCCCGCCAGCTCCACCGCGTGCGCGAACATTTTCTGCGCCTCTTCGAAGCAGCCAAGCGCGGCAAGCGCGCACCCGCGGCGCATCGGAATCTGGTGGTCGGCAGGATCAAGATCGTGGGCGATCGCCAGCTGCGCGAGAGCGGCGTCGAACTGTCCGCGCGCATGCAGCACCAGGGCGAGGCTCACGTGCGCGCGGGTGAAGTCCGGCTTGATTTCGACCGCGCCGCGCAGGCAGTATTCCGCCTCTTCGAGATTGCCGACTTTCCAGTGGCACACGCCCAGGTTGCCGAGCGTCCACGGATCGACGCGCAGGCGCATGACGTGGTCGAAAATCACGATGGCGTCCTCCCAGCGAAACTGGCCGACGGCGATCTGGCCCAGCCACGCGAGCGCGTCGGCGTCGCCGGGAGAATACGCCACCAGTTCTTCGCACCGTGTGCGCGCCTCCTGCCAGTTGCCGGCCTCGATGAGCCGCGCTATGTCATCAAGCGCAGTATTGGCAGCGGCAGCGTCAGGCGGGTGATTCATCGCGGGTATTATCGCAGACGCCGCGCGCGCTCGCGGACGAACCAGCGGTCACTCGGCGGTGATGCCCGCGTTCCTGACCACCGTCGTCCACTGTGTGATTTCGTTCTTGATGAATGCCGCAAATTGTTCCGGCGTGCCGGTGCTCGGTTCGGCGCCGTCACCCGCCAGCTTGTCGCGCATTTCAGGCGCGCGCATCGCCTGTATCAATTCCGCATTCAGCCGCGTGATGATTTCGCGCGGCGTACCCGCCGGCGCCAGCACGCCGAACCACGAGATCACCGAGTAGCCCGGCACGCCGGCTTCGCTTACGGTCGGCAGCGCGGGCGCGGCGGCGGTGCGCTTTTCCCCGGTCACCGCCAGCGCGCGCAGGCGCCCGGCCTTGTACTGCGGCAGCACCGCGACCAGGTTGCCGAACATGAGCTGCACCTGGCCGCCGACCAGATCCGTCACCGCCGGCCCGCTGCCTTTGTACGGCACGTGCACAAGTTTGATGCGCGCTGCGCTGTTGAAGAGTTCGCCGGCGAGATGGGTCGCATTGCCGCTGCCGGCCGACGCGTAATTGAGCTGGCCCGGCCTCGCGCGCGCTAGCGCGATTAGTTCCTTGATCGACTTCACCGGCAGCGACGGGTGCACGACGACCGCGTATTGCCCGCTCGTGACCTGGCTCACCGGCGCAAAATCGCGGATAAGATCGTAGTTGAGCTTGCGGTATAAGCCGGTGTTGATCGCATGCGCCGGAGTGCCCATGAACAGGGTGTAGCCGTCAGCCACCGCCTTGGCGGCGAGCTCGGCGCCGAGGTTGCCGCCGGCGCCGGCACGATTGTCGACGATGACCTGCTGGCCGATCTGTTCGCTCAGTTTTTGCGCGACGACGCGCGCGACAATGTCCACCGCGCTGCCGGGCGACGACGCCGCGATCATGCGCACCGGCTTGGCCGGATAAGCCTGCGCCCATACTGCGGGAGCAGCAGGGATCAGCACGCCGCACAAAAGCAGCGTGCGCATCGTCGTCACTCGATCAGGCCTTTTTCGCGACGCGGTCTTCAGCGCGCCAACGTTCCCATGCGAACCGCTGGTCGGCGCGTATGCTCTCGTCCTGCAGCATGGTGCGCACCAGCGCGGTGACGTCGGATTCATAGCCTTTCTTGCGCTTGGCGAAACTCCAGCGATGTCCGGACGAAAACACCGGCGACTTGAGCAGGTCTTTGAACTTCATGTTTGCACTTGCCTCGTGACGAATGAAAAGACCGCCGGCTCAGCGCCGCGGCTCGGGTAACACCGTAACACCTATCATCGAATCGCGCGTGATGAGCGCCACCAGCTCCGCCTCGCTCATGTTGTCGGTGTGGCGCGGCCGCAGCGGCAGCACCATATAACGCATGTCGGCGGTCGAGTCGACCACGCGCACCTCGACGTCGTCGGGCAGCCGGGTGCCGAATTCCGCCAGCACTGCGCGCGGCTCGCTCACCATGCGGGCACGATATTCGGGGCTTTTGTACCACGCCGGCGGGATGCCCAGCACCGCGCGCGGATAACATGAGCACAACGTGCAGCAGATGACGTGGTGGCGGGCGGGCGTGTTCTCGACCACGGTGAGTTCCGGCGTGAGATTAAGGTCGATGCCGAGCAGGCTCTCGATGGCCGGCTTGGCAGCCGCGAGCAGCCGCGCCTTGTACTGCGGATCGGTCCACGCGCGGGCGACAACCCTTGCACCAAGCTCGGGGTTGCGCGACTCGGTCAGTTCGATCTGGCGCTGCAGGCCGGCCGCCGTGAAAACATTTTTTTCGATCAAGAGTTCGCGCAGCGCACGCTCGAGCAGGACGGATTCTGGCCGCGCGCCGTGCGCCTCGTTGACCGGCGCGTGCGTATCGTCACCGTGCGCATGATCATGGCCGTGATCGTGATGCGGATGATCGTGATCGTGTGCCATGGTCAGGCGTCGCGCTCCAGCCAGTGCTGATAAATGTCGGCCGTGATGACGGTGTTGGTTTTGGTGGCTTCAGATTCGGCCCTGCCCCACACCTCCCGGAAATCGAACTCAATCTGGTAGAGCGGCTGGTACGGCACGCCGAGGCGGTGATAGGCAAGCTGCTCGGGGTTGGGAAACGCGCCGAACACGCGCGCCACCACACCGCGCTTGCCGCGCAAATAATGCGGCGTGCGGCAATGCGTCGTCACGTCCGCCGCGCGCACCTTCACTTGGTCACCGGGAGCGAACGACGGCGTCATGGTTCGCGCGCCAACACTGCGAGCTTGCGGTTCAGTTCGTCTTCGCTGAGCAGGCCTTTTTCGACCACCAGCTGGCGTATCGCGCGCACCCAGCGCTCGTAATAGCCCAACCCGTCGTATTCATCGCGCGGCAGCGATTCGATCGCGCGGCGCATCGCGTCCACCGTGTAATGCCCCTGCTCGGGATGCGCGAGCAGGCGCATCATCGCATCGACGCGCTGGTCGAAGAACGTGCGGTCGTGCTCGTCGAGATCGAGCGGGCCGGCGGGCTGGCCGCCCAGATCATGTACTGCGCGGGTCATGGCATGGCTGTCTGGTAAATGGCGCTGAAAGTATACCCCAGCGCGCACTGGAGGACCGCGGCGCGGCGGGTGAAACCTGGATTTGACGCCGGTTTACCCCTCTGTTCTGGGCTTGCCGCGCGGCACTATTTGCTATTCTGCTTGTGAGGCGCTCATCCCCTTGAGGCTGCCTCAGCTCTCTCCTCCTCCACGCTTAGCGTGGTTCGCGCGCAATCCCGCAGGGATTGCGCGCTTTCTTTTTTGCGAGACCTATTTCTTGCGAGCCACAGCGACCAGATCGCCGCGCGCCCTGATCAACGGCTCCAGCGCCTTGGCGGGGACCACGTAGGTCCATGCGGAGAGGGTCTTTTCGAATTTCACCCGTTCGTCGAGCTTTTTCAGCGTGTCGTCGAACTGCTTGTCGAGACGTTCCTTGTCGGCGGGCTTCTCGCCTTTTTCCGGCACGCGCGTGCGCGCCGGCTCGCCGCTCAGCGCGACCGCCAGATAGTAATCGTCGCTGCCAGATTTGCGCGCAATGCGGATCGTGTAAACGAGGTTGTCGTAGGTTTCTGCCACCAGCGTGCGCGGCTTGTCGAAGTTCTCCGCCTTCACGTCGAGCGCGACGTCGCTGAAGGCCAGTCCAGCCAGCCCGTTGACCGCGGCAACCGCCTTGCTTGGATCGAGTTCGCCGCCGCCGTCCGCGAATTTCCACTGGCCGTATTCTTCCTTGCGCGCGATTTTCCATGACGCGCCGTCACCGCTCGCCACCAGCGACCTGATGCGGTCGACCTTGAAGAATTCTTTGGCCAGCCACAGGTCCGGCTTGGCGTCGGCGTTTTTCAGCGCGTCCGACATGACGAGCACGGTTGGATTGCCCGGGCTCAACACGTAGCGCCCGACCGGCGTCTCCTGCTTGATCGGCAACGGGCTCGGTTCTATTTTTACAACTATCTTGCCGAGCAGCAGGCTGCCAAGCAGATTGCCGCTCTTGTCGCTCAATTCCAGTTGCGTGCCGGCGCCTTCCGCCTTGGCGTCCGCTTTTGCGTTCGCCGCCGGGGCCACCAGGCTCAGCCGCGGCAGCAGCGTGGCACCTACATTTTCCGTCTGCACGACTTTAAGGTCGGGCAGTTTCACCAGCAGGTTGCCGATTTCCTGCACGCTCGCGCTGTAGTCGCCGAGTTCCTTCACGGTCCAGCGGCCGTCCTTCAGCGCCAGCGTGGCTTCGCCCTTGCCGTCATATAAACGGATTTGCGCGACCTCGTTGACCGGCAATTTCTCGAACGGCTTGAAACCGATACGGGTATTGCTGCTGCGCCACGTGCCGAGGTCCTGCCAGAACAGCGCCGCACCGGCGCCGCCCAGCACCACCAGCAGGCCGATCAGGATGAGGAACGTTTTACGATTCATTTGGCCACCACGGTTTTGCGCCGCCGCGCCATCGCCAACCCGAATCCCAGCAGCACAACCAGCAGCGGCACCAGGCCGATGTTGACGACCTTGGTCCAGAACTGCAGCGATTCGCTTTCGACGCGCAGGTTCTTGCGCAGCTCCTTAAGATCGCGGCGCGTCTCGATCGCTTTCTTCTTGAAGTTTTCGACTTCCACCTGCTGCTCGGGCGACATCGTCGCGGTCTGCGCGCCGGCGCGCGTCTTTTGCAGCGCGGTCAGCTTTTCCTGCGTCTGCTGCAGATTGTCCTCGAGTTCCTTGATCTTGCCGAGATAGCTCTGCTGCGCGCGCGCCTCCATCTGCTGGATGACGGTGAGCGGACGCGTGAACGCGGCGCGGCTGCGCAACTTGGTGAGATCGAAGTCGCCGGCGACCTGCTCGACCAAGCTCTGCGCGAAATTCAGGTTGCCGTTGCGCGGGACTGCCAGGCGCTGGCCGAAAACTTCCTGGATCTCGACCGCGGCGCCGTCAGTCAGCATGTCGACGTCGGACACCAGCACGACGGAATTCTCCTGCGCTGCCTCCGTCAACTGGGCCTCACCCTTCGGTTCGTCGGCTTTTCCCGCGGCTTTCTTCGGGTCTTTCGACGGCGGCTCGTACGGCTTCGGCTTGCCTTCGGGAAACGCCGTCTTGAATTTGCCGGTCACCCGGATCGCCAGCGGATAGGGCGAACCCGCCGGTTGGAAACCGCGCGTCGAGGGCTCGCCCGACAACGTCGCGATGATGAGATCGGCCAGCATCGCGTTGGGCGACGATTGCACCAGCACCGTTTGCGTCAGCCCTTCGGCGGGCTTGCCGGTAAACGTGCTGGCGAACGGCAGCAGCAGCGTGCCAACCTGGCTCGCCACGACATCGTCCTTGTTCAGCGCTTCGCTGTTGAGCGACAGCAGCGTCGGCAGAATGCGCGGTCCGGCGCCGCTCGCATACGTCAGGTCTGCCACGACCTTGCCCATTTCCATGCCGTAGCCCCAGTGCTTGAGCAGGCGGTAGAAAGTCGACTGGCCGGCGTTGTTGCCGCCAAACGGATTCTGCAGATCGGGCTGCTGGTCAAAATACGCGTACGAATCGAGGAAGGCGATCATCTTGCCGCCGCGCAGGATGAACTGGTCGAGCGCATATTCGGTGGTCTCCGAAATATCGCGCGGGTGTATGACCAGCAGCACCTTGATGTCGTCCGGAATCTTTTCGGCCTTGAGATCGACTTTCTTGACGGTGAATATGTTCTGCAGTTCGGTCGACAGCGTCCACGGCTCGGTCGGCTGCTGCTTGGTCATCGGATTCAGGGGGCGCCCCATGACCGGCAACCCGCTCATGATGCCGACCACCGGCTTGGCGATCGATGCGACGCGCGTGATGGCGCGCGTGATGTCGTACTCGAGCAATTGCTCGCGGTCGGGGGCCAGCACCGGGAGCGCCGCTTTCTGGTCGAGGAAACTCACCGAGAGGCCGAGGTAAAATTTCTCCTGGGTATTGGTAAGCTGGCCTTCGATGCCGTCGAGCACCGCCGAATCCTCGGCGTCCGAATCGGGCTCCGGGTTCAGTTTTTCGATGATGACTTTGCCGCGGCCCGCGCGCTCGAACTCGGAGAGCAGGTCTTCGACGCGTTTGGCAAAAGTCTTGAGGCCGACCGGCACCACCGCGCTGCCCTGCGAATAGTAAAGCCGGATCTTGACCGGCGCGTCGAGCTTGCTGACGATGGCCTGGGTGCCCTGCGACAGCGTGTAAACGCTGCCCTGCGTGAGATCGACCCGGGCGTTGAACGCGCCGAGCAGAAAATTGACGGCGATCAGGATCGCCACCAGCGCGGCGACACCGCCGGCCGAATAAACCAAAGTTGCAAAATGTTTTTTATTCATGGATGCGATTCCTGCTCTCAGCCTGCGCGGTGGCCGCGGATGACGACCCCCGTCGTAAACAGCGCAAATCCGATCAGCGACACGAAAAACACGATGTCGCGCAAATCGAGCACGCCGCGCTGAAAGCCTTCGAAGTGAGTCATGACGCTGAACGCCGCGATGGTCTGCACGACCGCCGGGTTCGCCCAACGCACCAGCAGATCGGTGACCGGCGTGAAGCCGGCGAGGATCAGAAACAGGCAGAGCACCACCGACACGATGAAGCTGATCACCTGGTTGCGCGTCATCGCCGAAGTCATGCAACTGATCGCGAGATACGCGCCTGACAGCAGCGCGCTGCCGACATAACCGGCGAAAATCACGCCGTTATCGGGCCGGCCCAGCCAGTTGACCGTGATCCACACCGGGAAAGTCAGCGCCAGCGCGAGGATTAGAAATATCCACGACGCGAGAAATTTGCCGACGATCGCCTGCCACGTCGTGATCGGCATGGTCAGCAGCAGTTCCAGCGTGCCGAGGCGGCGCTCTTCGGACCACAGGCGCATGCCGGCCGCCGGCACCAGGAACAGGTACAGCCACGGGTGCCAGGTAAAGAACGACACCAGCGAGGCCTCGCCGCGCTCGAAAAAATTGCCGACTGTAAACGTGAAAAACCCGGTCAGCAAAAGGAAGATGACTAGGAACACATAAGCGACCGGCGACGTGAAATAGCCGCCGAGTTCGCGTTTCATGATGGCGATGATGTTGTTGCGCGCGTTCATTTCAATGCGCTCCTTTGACAGTGTCCGGCAGGGTGATCGAGCGGAACACTTCGTCGAGCCGCCCTTCCTCGACATGGATCTCGTCGAACTGCCAGCTTTGGCTGCGCGCGAGTTCGGCGATGCTGCCGACGAACGCGCCGTTGCCGCCGCGCTCGCGCGGATAAGCGCGCATCACGGTGCTGCCGCCGGCTTCGCTCAGCACTTCGGTGCGCGCGGCCAGCGGCGCGAGCTTGGCGCCCAGCGTCGCGGCGTTCGCGCTGCGTGTCGCAAAACGTACCGCGCCGGCGAACTCGGAACGCGCCTTCAATTCGCGCGGGGTGCCGCTGGCGACGATTTTGCCGCGGTCGATGATGATGACCCGCGTGCACGCCGCCTCGACCTCTTCCAGGATGTGCGTCGAAAACACGATGGCTTTTTTCTCGCCCATGCGCTTGATGAGAGCGCGCACCTCGTGCTTCTGGTTGGGGTCGAGACCGTCGGTCGGCTCATCGAGCACCAGGATGTCGGGGTCGTGAATGATGGATTGCGCAAGGCAGGTGCGGTGCTTGTAGCCTTTCGACAGGGTGTCTATGGTCTGGTACAGCACGCCCTCGAGGAAACAGGTTTCGACCGCGGTGTGCACGGCTTTTTTCTTGGCGTCGCCTTTGAGCCCGCGCAAATCGGCCGCGAACCCCAGGAATCCGTGCACCGTCATGTCGGCGTAGCCCGGCGCGTTCTCCGGCAGGTAGCCGATGAGGCGCTTGGCGGGCAGCGGATCGTCGACGATGTCGAAGCCGCCGATGGTGACGCGGCCCGACGTCGGCGGGTAAAACCCGGTAATGATGCGCATGGTGGTCGATTTGCCGGCGCCGTTGGGCCCCAGAAACCCCAGCACCTCGCCGCGCTCGACGCTGAAAGAAATATCGTCGACGGCATGCTTGGCGCCGAACGATTTCACCAGATTTTCGACTTTGATCATCACGACTTCTCCTCCGCGCTGACGGGACTGCTGTCCGCGCGCTTCTTGTATTTGCCACCGTGGGTTGCGTCCGGGCGATTCAAGCCCGACGCTGACTATCGACCGCCCGACTTCGCTTAAAGTTCCCGCACGACGATGAAGCCGGGCCCGGCCGCTGCTGAATCAACTCCACCGCGAGGTATTCTCTTGCACGGCGACGCCCCTGTCGCCAACGCGGATCCGGATTATGGCAGGTTTTGAGGCGCCGTGCGCAGCCGCCGGCGGGCGGGAAAAGTCGGCTATTCCGGCGTCGCATTCAGGAAAAACATGGCATTCAGGAGCGTGCTTGGCTCGCCGAGCGGGCCGTACCAGCGCCCGTAAATATTAAGAATATCGCCGCTGCGGTAGAGCCGCGAGAGCTCGCGGTTTACGGCGAGCCGGAAATCGGCGTCGCGGCGCATCATCAACGCATAGGGCTCGTACGAAAACATCTCGTCGCTCAGGCGGTACGACGGCGCATCGATGCCGTTCAACGCGAGCCCGACCAGTATGATGCGGTCGGACGCATAGGCGTCGATCTTGTCCTCGCGCAGCGCCGCATAGCCTTCAGCGTGGGTGCGCACCGGCAGGATCTGCGCCTTGACCTGCGCCTGGTCGAGCGCGGTCTGCAGCACTTTTTCAGTGGTCGTGCCGGGAATCACGCTCACCTTCCTGCCTTCGAGGTCCTTGATGGTCGCAATTTTCGCGCGCGCCTTGCTGATATAGCTGCCGCCGTCGACGAACGTCATGCTGCTGAAATCGACTTTTTCCTGGCGCGTCAGCGTGTGCGTGGTGGAGCCGCATTCAATGTCCACCAGCCCTTTCATCACGTACGGGATGCGCGTATCGACGTCGACCTTGACCCACTTGATTTTCAGCTCATTGAGAGCGAGCTGCTGCTGGATGCCGTCGGCGACGCGCTTGCACAGGTCGACCGAATAACCCTGCGGCCGGTCGTCGTTGCCGACGAAAGAAAACGGCACCGCGGATTCGCTGTAACCGAGCGCAATTGTTTTCGTCGTCTTGATTTTTTTCAGCACGCCCTGCGGCTCGGCGGCCAGTGACGGCGTGGCGCAGAGGCAGGCCAGGACAACGGCAGCAAGCAGGTTTTGCACGCGCGCCTTTCTCAACGGGACTGGATCAATGGTGCCGGGTAAAGGATTCGAACCCTCGACCGTCGCATTACAAATGCGCTGCTCTACCAACTGAGCTAACCCGGCCCGGCAGTGATTTTCTCATATCTGGCTGGCCGCGGAGAAAGTTGTGCGAGAGGCCGGCGCGCGAACTTTACGGACGCGGATTGCCGCCCCTGATCAACGTGCCGCGGCTGGAATCGCCTCGAGCGTATTTTCAACATGGCGCACGCGATCGCCGATTTTCAAATCGGGCTCCATCTCGAACGTGACGAATCCGTACTGGCCGTTGTCGTAGCGCACGGTGGCTTCCCACATGCTGCGCGTGGCGGGCTCGCGCTGGACGCGTTGCGCGCCGCCGCGGCCGATGCTGAACAGCGGCACGGTCTGGGTCTCGTTGCCCATGCCGCC
>CAMBSS010000141.1 GCA_945870465.1 Bordetella parapertussis
CGAGCGTGCGCGGATCGGCGTAGCCGAATATCTCTGCTGACAAGAGGCCCACTACGCTCGCCACGCGATAACAGTAGAGCTTCAGCGCGGCGAAGTCCGCGTAGCGATGCTGCGTGAGGTCCATCTCCATGCCGTCTATGATTTCCAGCAATCTGGTCTGCGGCAGATTGAAAGGGGTCACCACGTTTGTCAGCGCTTGTGCGACCGGATGGCGGGCGGTGCCGGCATATAGTGCTGCGACTTCGGTGCGCCACCAGGCGAGCTTGGTGCGCGCGATGTCGACGTCGGTGCATTCATCGACGACATCATCGACCTCGCGGCAAAACGCGTACAGCGCGGTGATTGCGCGCCGCCGTGCGGGCGGCAGAAACAGAAAGCTGTAGTAAAAGCTCGAGCCGCTTTGCGAGGCTTTTTGCTGGCAGTATTGGTCGGGAGTCACGGCTGCGCGGGATTCAGGGTGCGGGATTCAGCGGAGAGAAAACGTGCGGGCGAACATCATTATCCAATCGCCGGAGCGTAGCACGGGCCGGCGGCGAAACACGTCGTATCCCGCGTTTTCGATTTTGGCGAGTATGCGTTCGCCGCCGGCGATGATCATGCGCATTTCCAGTCCGAGGCGCCCGCCGAGCACACGGCCGAGCGGCGCGCCGTCGAGCAACATGCGGCGCGTGCGTCCGACCTCGAACGCCATGAATGCGCGCCACGCGTCATTCGCCTCCTGGGCGGCGATTTGCGTTTCGCTGATATGGTAGCGGGCGAGTTCGTCCTGCGGCATGTAGATGCGTCCGTTCGCGTAATCGATGGCGATGTCCTGCAGAAAATTGATGATTTGCAGGGCCGAGCAGATGTTGTCCGACCACGCGTTGTTTCGCGGCGTTGCGGCGCCGTAGAGTTCGAGCAGCAGCCGTCCGACCGGGTTGGCGGAGCGCCGGCAGTAGTCGAGCACGTCGGCGAGATCGGCGTAGCGTTTTTTGGTGACGTCCTGCGCGAATGCCGACAGCAGGTCGTGGAACAGGCTGATGGTTAAACGTTGCTGCGCGATCATCGGCGCCAATTCCTGGAAGAGCGCGGCATGCGGCTGCGCGCCGCTCTCTATGCGGCGCAATTCATCGCCGAAGCCGGCGAGCAGGTCGAGTCTTTCGCGGTCCGGCAAATCGCCTTCGTCGGCGAAATCGTCGGCCGTGCGCGCGAAGCGGTAGATGAGTTCTACCGGTTTGCGCAAACGCGCCGGCAATAGCACCGACGCAACAGGAAAATTTTCGTAGTGGTCGATACTCACGCAAGTTGCCGGGAAACGACCGGTATTACAACGGCTTAACGGGATTACGCACGTCATTCGGCCGGTATTCGAAGCTGACGAGCGACGGTAATTATATTACAATCAAAGCGTTGCGAAAGTGGCGGAATTGGTAGACGCACCAGATTTAGGTTCTGGCGCCGAAAGGCGTGGGGGTTCGAGTCCCTTCTTTCGCACCACTATCGGTTTCGTCGAATGTTCATGGCATAAACGTGCAATCAGCAAGGAACTCAGGAAGAAATGATGGCGGCAACTTTGGAAAATATCAGTCAGCTCGAGCGGCGTCTTAACATTTCGCTGCCTTCTCAGGAAATCGACAGCGAGGTGCAGACGCGTCTCAAGCAGCTCGCGCGCAACGTCAAGATGCACGGCTTTCGTCCCGGCAAGGTGCCGCTGAAAGTCGTCGCGCAGCAGTACGAAGACCAGGTGCGGCGCGAAGTGCTGGGCGACGCCCTGCAGAAAAGTTTCGGCGACGCGGTGCGCGCGCAGAACCTGAAAGTGGCCGGCTACCCGCGCTTCGAGCCCAAGGGTGAGTTGGGCAGCGTTGCGCAGGTCGAATTCAGCGCGACCTTTGAGATCTATCCGGAAGTCACGGCCAGCGACATGAGCAAAGTCGTGATCAAGCGGCCGCTGACGACTGTCAGCGAAGCCGAAGTCGACAAGACGCTGGAGATCATGCGCAAACAGCGCGCGACCTACAGTACTGTCACACGGCCGGCGGCGCTGGGCGACAAGGTCACCATCGATTTTGTCGGCAAAACCGACGGCAAGGAGTTCGAAGGCGGCAAAGGCGACGACTTCGCGCTGACGCTCGGCGAAGGCCGCTTCCTCAAGGATTTCGAGAATGAGGTCGTAGGTCTCAGCGCAGGGGCTTCCAAGGTATTTGAAATACGCTTTCCGGAAGACTATCATGGGAAAGAATTAGCGGGAAAAACCGCTACTTTCGACGTAAAGTTAAAGCAGGTTTCAGGGGCGCAGCTGCCGCCGGTCGATGCTGATTTCGCAAAGGCGCTGGGGGTGGCGGATGGCAACCTGGAAACGATGCGCAAAGAGGTTCGCGAGAATCTCGAGCGCGAAGTAAAGCGCCGCATCAGCGCCCGCGTGAAAGACCAGATCATGCAGGCGCTGATCGACACCACCAAGGTGGACGTGCCGAAGTCGCTGGTGGAGCTTGAAATCGAGCGCATGCAGGGCGCGGCACAGCAGGACCTGGAAGCGCGCGGGTTGAAGGGGCAGAACATGCAACTGCCGCGCGATTTGTTCGAGCAGCAGGCGCAACGGCGCGTGACGCTGGGCCTGATACTGGCGGAAGTGGTAAAGGCGCACGCGTTGCAGGCCAAGCCTGAGCAGGTGCGGGCGATGGTTGAAGAGCAGGCGCAAAGTTACGAGCAGCCCGAGCAGGTGGTTAAGTGGTATTACCAGTCGCCTGAGCGGTTGCGTGAGATTGAGTCCATGGTGGTCGAGGAAAACGTCGTCACCTGGGCGCAGGCGACCGCGCAAGTTGAAGACAAAGCGACCGATTTCGACGAATTGATGGGGAACAGCAAATGATGCAGCCGAACTGGCAGCGCACGAACATGGAACCGCAGGGGCTCGGCTTGATCCCGATGGTGATCGAGCAAAGCGGCCGCGGCGAGCGCGCTTACGACATTTATTCGCGCTTGTTGAAGGAGCGCGTGGTGTTCCTCGTCGGCCCGGTGACGGAAGTGACGGCCAACGTCATCGTCGCCCAGTTGCTGTTTCTGGAGTCCGACAACCCCGACAAGGACATCTCGTTCTACATCAACTCGCCGGGCGGGTCGGTGTCGGCGGGGCTCGCCATTTACGACACGATGCAGTTCATCAAGCCCGACGTTTCGACCCTGTGCGTAGGCCAGGCGGCGAGCATGGGTGCGTTGCTGCTGACGGCGGGTGCCAAGGGCAAACGCTTCTGCCTGCCCAATTCGCGCGTGATGATTCATCAGCCGATGGGCGGTTTCCAGGGCCAGGCCTCGGATATCGAAATCCACGCCAAGGAAATCCTGTTTCTAAAAGGCAAACTGAACGAGATCATGGCCAAGCACAGCGGCCAGACGATCGATACCGTCGAAAAAGATACCGATCGCGACAATTTTTTGTCCGCCGATCAGGCAGTAATTTACGGTTTGGTCGATAAAGTGCTGGTGAACAGAACAGAAACCGCGAAATAATGTCCTACAATACGGGCCAATAAGGAAATAATCGTATGTCAGACAAGATCGGCGGCGAAAAACTGCTCTATTGCTCGTTTTGCGGCAAGAGCCAGCACGAAGTACGCAAGCTCATCGCGGGTCCGTCGGTATTCATCTGCGATGAATGCATCGAGCTGTGCAACGACATCATCCGCGAGGAAACCCAGGGCGAGCACGGCACCAAGGGCGCCAAGTCCGATCTGCCGGTGCCGCACGAAATCCGCGAGATTCTCGACCAATATGTAATCGGCCAGGACCTGGCGAAGAAAATCCTGTCGGTCGCCGTCTACAACCACTACAAGCGGCTGAAGAACCTGACCAAGAACGACGAGGTCGAACTCGCCAAGAGCAATATCCTGCTGGTGGGGCCGACCGGTTCGGGCAAGACGTTGCTCGCGCAGACGCTGGCGCGGCTGTTGAACGTGCCGTTCGTGATGGCGGATGCCACCACGCTGACCGAAGCCGGCTATGTCGGCGAGGACGTCGAAAACATCATCCAGAAGCTGCTGCAGAAATGCGACTACGACGTCGAGAAGGCGCAGCGCGGCATCGTTTATATCGACGAAATCGACAAGATTTCACGCAAGTCCGACAACCCGTCGATTACGCGTGACGTCTCGGGCGAGGGCGTGCAGCAGGCGCTGCTGAAGCTGATCGAAGGCACGATAGCCTCGGTGCCCCCGCAGGGCGGCCGCAAGCACCCGAATCAGGAATTCGTGCAGGTTGATACCACCAATATCCTTTTCATCTGCGGCGGCGCTTTCGACGGCCTCGACAAGGTGATACGCGCGCGCTCGGAAAAAGGCGGCATCGGTTTTGGCGCGGAAGTGAAAAGCCGCGACAACCGCAAGGACGCCACCAAGGTCCTGCGCGGCGTGCAGCCCGAAGACCTGATCAAGTACGGCCTGATCCCGGAGTTCGTCGGCCGCCTGCCGGTGGTGGCGACGCTGGAGGAGCTCGACGAAGTCGCGCTGATCCAGATACTCACCGAGCCGAAGAACGCGCTCTTGAAGCAGTATCAGAAAATGTTTTCGATGGAAGGCGTCGAACTCGAAGTGCGCGACGCCGCATTGAAAGCAGTATCGCGCAAGGCGCTGGAGCGCAAGACCGGCGCGCGCGGGCTGCGTTCGATCCTTGAGCAGACCTTGCTCGACACCATGTTCGACCTGCCGTCGCTCGACAACGTGATTAAAGTGGTGGTCGACGAAGGTTCAATCGGCACAGATACGCGTCCTATCCTCATCTATTCCGACCAACCCAAGGTGGCGGGTTCGGTATAATCTTACGCATGGACCTTCCCCCCGCGCCTGACTACGCCGCGAGGGGAGGTTTACACTGCTTGAATTGCCGGGGCTTGCCCCAACATATTCTTTGTATTGCTAATTTTGTACGCATTTTGTTCCCATTTCCGTTTCTCTATCAGGTAAAACCACATGTCCATTGCCAATGACCCGCTGACGAATATGGTGCAACTGCCGCTATTGCCCTTGCGCGACGTGGTGGTATTCCCGCATATGGTCATTCCGCTCTTCGTCGGGCGCCCGAAATCCATCAAGGCGCTTGAAACCGCGATGGAAGCGGGCAAGAGCATCGTGCTGATCGCGCAGAAATCGGCCGCCAAGGACGAGCCCGCGCCGGAAGACCTTTACTCGATAGGCACGCTCGCCAATATTCTGCAAATGCTCAAACTGCCCGATGGCACGGTCAAAGTGCTGGTCGAGGGCAGCCAGCGCGCGCACATCGACCAGGTCATGGATGCGACGACGCACTTCACGGTCGAAGCCACGCCGATCGCGGCGGACAACGAAATCACCGCCGAAGTCGAAGCCATGCGCCGCACGCTGGTCGCGCAATTCGACCAGTACGTGAAACTGAACAAGAAAATCCCGCCGGAAATCCTGACGTCGCTGTCGGGCATCGACGAGCCGGGCCGGCTGGCCGACACCATAGCCGCGCACCTGCCGCTGAAACTCGAGCAAAAACAGGAAGTGCTCGAAATGATTGCCGCCAAAAAGCGGCTCGAGCACCTGCTCACGCTGATCGAAGGCGAACTCGACATCCTGCAGGTGGAAAAGCGCATCCGCGGCCGCGTCAAGCGCCAGATGGAAAAAAGCCAGCGCGAGTACTACCTGAACGAGCAGGTCAAGGCGATCCAGAAGGAGCTGGGCGAGCTCGAAGAGGGCGCCGATCTCGACGACATGGAAAAGCGCATCAAGACCGCGCACATGCCGAAAGACGCGCGCAAGAAAGCCGAAACAGAGTTCAAAAAGCTGCGCCTGATGTCGCCGATGTCGGCGGAGGCGACGGTCGTGCGCAACTACATCGACGCCATCGTGTCGCTGCCGTGGAAGAAAAAAAGCAAGATCAGCACCGATCTCGTCAAAGCCGAAGCCGTGCTCGACGAAGACCACTACGGGCTGGAGAAGGTCAAGGAACGCATCGTCGAGTACCTCGCCGTGCAGCAGCGCGTGGACAAGATGAAAGCGCCTATCCTGTGCCTGGTCGGCGCGCCGGGCGTGGGCAAGACCTCGCTGGGCCAGTCGATCGCGCGGGCGACCAACCGCAAATTTGTGCGCATGTCGCTGGGCGGCGTGCGTGACGAGGCAGAGATCCGCGGTCATCGCCGCACCTACATTGGTTCGATGCCCGGCAAAATCCTGCAGAACATGACCAAGGTCGCAGTGCGCAATCCGCTGTTTCTGCTCGACGAAGTCGACAAGATGGGCATGGATTTTCGCGGCGACCCCGCGAGCGCGCTGCTCGAAGTGCTCGATCCCGAGCAGAACCACACTTTCGTCGACCACTACATCGAAGTCGAGTACGACCTGTCGGACGTAATGTTCGTGGCGACCGCCAACACGCTGAACATTCCGCCCGCGCTGCTGGACCGCATGGAGGTGATACGCCTGTCGGGTTACACCGAAGACGAGAAAGTGCATATCGCGACCCATCACCTGCTGCCCAAGCAGATGAAGAACCACGGGCTGAAGCCGGAAGAGATAGTTGTTTCGGAAAGCGCCGTGCGCGACATAATCCGCTATTACTCGCGTGAAGCCGGCGTGCGCAGTGTCGAGCGCGAAGTCTCCAAGATCTGCCGCAAGGTGGTCAAGATGCTGGTCGTGCGCAAGGGCGAGAAGGCCGTGCGCAAGGTCGCCGTCAACGCGCGCAATCTCGACAAGTTCCTGGGCGTGCGCAGGTACACTTTCGGGCTCGCCGAGAAAAACAACCAGGTCGGTCAGGTCACCGGTCTGGCGTGGACGGAAGTCGGCGGCGAACTGCTGACGATAGAAAGCGCGGTCATGCCGGGCAAGGGCAAGACGATCACCACCGGCAAGCTCGGCGAAGTGATGCAGGAATCGATACAGGCCGCGTTATCGGTGGTACGCAGCCGCTCGCGCCGGCTCGGCATCGCCGAAGACTTCTACCAGAAGAACGACATCCACATTCACTTGCCCGAGGGCGCCACGCCGAAAGACGGCCCCAGCGCGGGTATCGGCATTTGCACCGCGATGGTGTCGTGCTTTACGGGCATTCCGGTGCGCGCCGACGTTGCGATGACCGGCGAGATCACTTTGCGCGGCGAAGTGCTGCCGATCGGCGGTCTGAAAGAGAAGCTGCTGGCAGCGCATCGCGGCGGCATCAAGACCGTGCTGATCCCGCAGGAGAACGTTAAGGACCTCGCGGAAATACCTGACAACATTAAAAACCGGCTCGATATCCATCCGGTGAAGTGGATCGATCAGGTGCTGGAAATGGCGCTCGAGCGCAAGCCCGAAGCACTTGCGGACAAGCCTGAAGTTGCACCTGTGCCGGCGGTGGAGCAACCGGCCGCGCCTGCAATCAAACACTGACGTGCGTGAGCGCAAGGTGGTGCGGAAATTGCGGTGTGACAATTCGCACACCATGATTGAAATGATCGCCCGTAATTGCGGCCATTTGCTTGACACCGTGTTTTTGCGCTTGCTATAAATCATCTACAGGAACCCGGGCCCGGCATGGCGTAAAACGCGTGCCGGGTTTTTACTCCTGCCTTAGGTTCACCTGTCGGCTGTATTCAATTTTAAAAAGGGAGTTACGTGAATAAATCGGAATTGATTGAAGCTATCGCGAAATCTGCCGATATCTCCAAAGCGTCCGCCGAGAAGGCGCTGGATGGGGCGTTGGGCGCGATCAAGGGCGCATTGAAAAAAGGCTCGAGCGTCACGTTGGTAGGGTTCGGCACTTTCAAGGTCGGCAAGCGCGCCGCGCGCACCGGGCGCAACCCGCGCACCGGCGAGGCGATCAAGATCAAGGCCGCCCGCGTGCCCAAGTTCAGTGCTGGCAAGGCGCTCAAAGATGCGGTAAACTAGCGTTAATTCAGTAGTCTGAAAGCCGTCTCAAAACAGTAGTCAAAAGATTACACTTTGGGGTAGATGCGCAGTGCGTATCTACCCCAAATTCGTGGTAGCAGGCGTTTAAGCGTTTCCTTAGGTTACGGGTGCTTAGCTCAGCTGGTAGAGCGTCGCCCTTACAAGGCGAATGTCGGCGGTTCGATCCCGTCAGCACCCACCAGGGTCTGTAGTAGAACACCATGGGAGTGGTAGTTCAGTTGGTTAGAATACCGGCCTGTCACGCCGGGGGTCGCGGGTTCGAGTCCCGTCCACTCCGCCAGATCCACCAAGGCGAACCAGGGTTCGCCTTTTTTTTGGCGCGCGCATGGCGCGTCCCGACTTGGGCGCGTTTCATGGCGAAGCGCGGATTAGTTGCAGTAGCATGCATGCTTCATTTGCCGCGGTGAATTGACCTATGTTCGATCTCGTCCAAAAGCACAAAAAGCTGATCCAGCTCATGCTGGCGGTCATCTTTCTGCCGTTTGCGTTTTTCGGCATCGACTCCTACTTCCGCAGCTCCGACGGCGACAATCACGTGGCGACGATCAGCGGCCAGCCCGTCACCCAGCAGGAGTTCGCGATCGCCCTGCAGGAGCGCCAGAACTATCTGCAGCGTCTGATGGGCGGCCGCGTCGATCCGGCGATGCTCGACAGCTCCGAACTGAGGTTCGCCGCACTCGACGGCATTATCCGCCAGCGCCTGCTGATCAACCAGGCGGTGCGCGGCAATGTGCTGGTTTCCGACGAGCAACTGCAGCAGGTGATCAGCGAGCAGCCGGCGTTTCAGGAAGACGGCAAGTTTTCGCACGCCCGTTACGTCGAGCTGCTCAAGCGCCAGAACATGACCGAGCTCGGTTTTGAAAGCACCCTGCGGCGCGACATCACGCAACAGCGCATGAACGGCGCCTATCTGTCGACGGCGATCGTGCCGAATTCCGTGGCGGAGCGGCTGTTGCGCATCAATTCCCAGCAGCGCGAAGTCAGCCAGAGCACGCTCGATCCGGAAAAATTCGTGGCGCAGGTCAATGTCGAAGACGGCGCCATCAAGAATTACTATGACATGAATCAAACGGAGTTCCAGGTCGCGGAACAGGCGCGACTCGAGTACGTAACGCTGTCGCTGGACGCGATCGCCGCGCAGACTGACGCGACCGCCGAAGAGGTCAAGCAGTTCTACGAGCAAAACCTGAAACAGTACGCGAAGGGCGAAGAACGCCAGGCGAGCCATATACTGATTACGGCGGACGCCCAGGCGAGCGCCGAACAAAAGCAGGCCGCGCGCGCGAAGGCCGAGCAATTGCTGAGGCAGGTGAGGCAGAATCCGGCAAGCTTCGCCGAGGTGGCGAAGAAAAATTCGCAGGACCCGGGGTCCGCGGCGAAGGGCGGCGACCTCGGGTTTTTCCCGCGCGGCGCGATGGTCAAGCCGTTTGACGATGCCGTGTTCAGGATGAAGCCGGGCGATATCGAGGGGCTCGTCGAGTCCCAGTTCGGCTTTCACATTATCCGGCTCACCGCGGCGAAAGGGCACGGCTTCGACGACGTCAGGAAGCAGGTCGAACTCGATTTGAAGCGCCAGAAAGCCGGCAAGAAATTCGCCGAACTTGCCGAAGAACTCAACAACAAGGTATTCGAGCAGGGCGACAGCCTGAAGCCGGTCGCGGACGCAATGAAGCTCGGCATTCAAACTAGCGGCTGGGTCAGCCGTGGCGGCGGCGACAACAAGCTCCTGAACAGCCCGAAGTTGATGCAGGCGGTGTTTGCAGACGACGCCGTCAAGAACAAGCGCAATACCGAGGTCGTCGACGTCGGCAACAATACGCTGGTCTCGGCGCGCGTCATTGAATACAAGGCTTCCACCGTGCGGCCGCTCGACGAGGTCCGGGCCGCTATCGTCAAGCGGCTGACGCGCCAGCAGGCAGCACAGCTCGCGGCGAAGCAGGGGCGGGAATTGCTCGCGAAATTAAAGCAGGGCGACGCCGGCGAAGTCAGCTGGGGTGCCGCCAAGATGGCGACGCGTGAAAATGCGCAGGGCTATGCCGGCCCGGCGGTCGCCGAGATATTCAGGGCCGACGGCGGCAAATTGCCGGCCTATGCTGGCGTCGAGACCCCGCAGGGCGGCTACGTGCTGATGAAGATCACGCGCGTCGTGGACGCGGATGTGACCGATGCGGCCAAGCGCAAGGCAGCGGCGGATGAGCTGCGCCAGTTGGTCGCCCAGGAAGAACTCAATGCTTACGTCGCGAGCCTCAAGCTCAAAGCCGACGTCAAAATACAGCAGGACCGGCTGGAGAAGAAACCGCAGCAATAAGGCAGGCTTCAGGCTTCAGGGAAGCCCGAACCTGGCAACGTTTTTACTGAATCCTGAATCCTGAATCCTGCCTTCAAGCCATTCCTGCGGCAGTCGTGCTGAAACCACAGTCGACGTAGGTGATTTCACCGCTGACCCCGCTCGCGAGGTCGCTCATCAGGAACGCCGCCACATTGCCGACTTCGTCGGTGGTGACGTTGCGCCGCAGTGGCGCGTTCTCTTCCACGAATTTTAGAATTTTGCCGAAGCCGCTGATGCCGGCGGCGGCGAGCGTCTTGATCGGCCCCGCCGAGATGCCGTTGACGCGGATGCCCATGGGCCCAAGATTTTGCGCGAGATAGCGCACGTTGGCTTCCAGGCTCGCCTTGGCGAGTCCCATCACGTTGTAATTCGGCACCGCGCGCACCGCACCCAAGTAAGTGAGCGTCAGCAGCGCCGCCTGGCGCCCCTGCATCATCGGCAGCGCCGCCTT
>CAMBSS010000142.1 GCA_945870465.1 Bordetella parapertussis
GGCGGCAAATGTCCAGGTGCGGGTGCCTCGGGTTTTGAAATGCTTCTCCTTGACCCATGGCGAGCCTTTACCGGGATGCCGTCTTACTCGGTACCCCGCACCTTGCGGTGCTTCGTTACATTGTCAGGATCGCTCTTTATTCAGATCCCCAGATTCGCCCGGTGACACGGGCGGTTCCCTCCTTTCCTTTATAGTGGGAACAACTTCTACAAGCGACTTCGTGTCGCACTTGATTTTCCTATTCTTCGCGCGCATGCGGCAGGAGCAGCGGCGGCCATGGCGACCGTCGGCGGCGCTAGGTCGCTGGGTCTGGAGCACCTGATAGGCAGTTTCGAGCCCGGTCGCGAAGAGGATTTCATCGTTCTCGATCCTGCGGCGACACCCTTGTTGGAACGATGCTGCGAGCGCGCGCGCAGCATCGACGAAAAGCTGTTCGTGCTCATGATGCTCGGCGACGATCGGGCGGTTGCGGGGACTTACATCCAAGGCGTGGGCGCGTGGATGCCCGGATAGCATGGCGTCGATGTCGCTGCTGGTGAAGAATGCCCGGGTCCTGGTCGACAAGGGGCAACTGGCCGGGGTGGATGTCACCGCGCTGGTTGAACGGCACAACGCTTTGAGTCGCCGCCTGCTGCAACGTGCGGGAATTGCATGAGCTGTTTCCCGCCGCGGCGCTCTCGGCGGGTCAATGCCCCAGGCGCATGAAATCCAGAATTTCCCGCCCTAGGCGATCGTCGGCGGTGTTGAAGTGTGCGATGGTCGAGCTGTGATTGTGTCCCGCGAGCCAGACTGTGCGGGGTGCCCGCCGTTTGGCGGCAGCGAGGCGATGCGCGAGTTCCATGCCGTAGATGTCGAGCAGGGGGTTCTCCCATTGGGCGATGGCAATCATGGTCGGCACCACGTCGGGCCCGGCGTGATTCACCACCGACCCCTCTTCCATCAGTGCCGCGTCCATGCCGAAGCAGGCGCGCACGTTTGCGGCATTGGGATTCTCCGGCAGCACGTCGATGCGAAGGCGCGAGGAGACCACGATCAGCCCGCGCAAACCGGAGCCGTCGCGCGGGTGGAAACGGCGGTTGTACGCATAGCATCCGGCATGCGCGCCGCCCGCAGAGTGCCCCATTACGAATATCCGTTCCGGATCGCCGCCCATGCGCGCGATGTTGGCGCGCACCCAGGCGACGGCCGCGCCGACGTCCCGCACCGCCGCGGGGTAGGGATGGGTTGGCGCGAGGCGGTATTCGATATTGACGAAGGCGACCGCGTTGCGCGTGAAGTACCAGCCGACATTGGCATGGATTTCATCAGTGCGGTCCTTATTACCTTCGACGAACGCGCCGCCGTGAGCGAATACGATCACCGGCGCATGAGTCGCGCCGCAGGGCATGTACACGTCCAGAACCTGGCGCGCATCGTCGCCGTAAGGGATTTCCCTGCTTGCCGTGCCGAGTTTTGGCGCGTCGCGCAGGATTTCGCTGAATGCAGCCGATTGCAGGCGCGTGTGCTCGCCTATCTTGGTGCCCCAGACGGGGCCGAACTCGTCCATCATCCGGCGCAAGGCCGGCAGGATCTCCGGCAGCGCCTTCATGCGATGGCAATGCAGTCGATTTCGACGTCGAAAGCCCACGGCCATGAGCCCACGGTGACGAAGGTGCGTGCCGGTGGATCGACCGGGAAATAGCGCGCATAGACTTCGTTGACGATCTCGTAGTAGCCTGCATTGGTGACGTAGACCGTGCACTTGACGACCTGTTCCAGCGAGGATCCCGCGGCCTCCAGGCGCCGTTTGAGCCCCTCTAGCACCAGCTCCGTCTGGCGCCGGACGTCGGCCAGCGGAATCTTGGGGCTGCCCGGCTCGCGCGGCGGGGTGCCCGATACGAAGACAAAGCCGCCGGCCTTGACCGCGGCAGAAAGCGGTGTGGCAGAAAGCCCTTTGTCGACATCGACGATTTCTTTTTTCATTTTTGTTCCGCCCATGATTGCTCCTTCGCCCTAGTCAAAGCGCAGATTGAGTTGTTTGACGAGCCTGCGATAACGTTCCGAATCCTCGCGCATTCTGTTACCCGCTGCCTCGGCCGTAGAGCCGATGATTTCGGATCCCGAGGCCGACATGCGCTCGCGCACGTCGGCCATTTTCAGCGCCTGATTGGTGTCGGCGTTGATCCTCGCGACGATCTCCCGCGGTGTGCCCGCGGGTGCGGTCAGCGCCACCCAGTTGGAGGCGTCGAATCCCGGGATGCCCGATTCGCTCAGGGTGGGCCAGTCCGGGCCGACGGGAATGCGGCGCGCCATGGTCACTGCGATGGCCTTGATGCGGCCCGACTTGATGTGCGGTACCGCCGAGGGCGCCGCCAGAATTCCAACCAGGACCTCGCCGGTGATGATCGCCGCTCCCGCCGGACCGCCGCCTTTGTAGGGGACGTGCACCATCTTGATTCCGGTTTCCAGAGCGAAGCGCTCCCCGATAAGGTGATTGTGCGAGCCGGCGCCGGGGGACGAAAACGACAGCCCGCCGGGTTGCGATTTCGCGTAGGCGATCATTTCACGCGTGTTGCTGAATGGCGCGCCGGCGTTGGCGGCGAACAGCAGCGGGTTGTCGCTGACGAGCAGTATCGGCGCGAAGGCCGTCAACGGATCGAGCGGAAACTTGGCGTAGAAATGCGGTGTGATGGAAAAGTCGCTGCCTATGCCCATCATCAGGGTGTAGCCGTCCGGCGCCGCCTTGCTCGCCGACTCCATGCCGATGATGCCGTTGCCCCCGGCCCGGTTTTCCACGACCACCGGTTGCCTCCACAGTTCGGACAGCTTCGGCGCCAGTACTCGTGATGTAAAATCGACAACACCACCCGGGACGCTTGGAACGATGATTCTGATTGCGCGGTTGGGGTAGTCCTGGGCTTGTACGGCAATCCCGGCAAGCAATGCCGCAACGCTCGAGAGCGTGGAAAGCAGAATAGGAGCGAAAGTGCGCGCCGGCATGAGTGCGATGGTTCGTTTCATTGTTTCTCCCGCAGGTGATTGCCTGAAATATGCGAAGTGTCCTTGAAATCCATTAGCGCGAGGCCGAGGCAAACCAGTCGGCGATCTGCCCGCCCTGCACAAACACCGTGTCCTCGCGCTGCATCAGCAGGTCGAGCATGCGGTGCAGGTACCCGATCCGGTGCGGCACGCCGATCAGGTGCGGATGCAGCCCCAGCGCCAGCACGCGCGGTTGGCGCTTTGTTTCCCTGTCGAAGGTGAGCACTGTGTCTGCAAGCCGCTGGTACATCTCGGGCGAGGAATGTTTTTCGACGGCGTAGATGATGCTGTCGTTGATCTCCAGGTTGTAAGGCATGGCGATCAGGGGACCGTGTTTTGTCCTCATCCAGTCGGGCAGATCGTCGATGACCCAGTCGCACACGTACTCGATGCCGCATTGCCTGAGAATGTCCGGCGTGTCGTGCGTTTCGCGCAGTCCCGGCGACAGCCAGCCGCGCGGCCTCGTTCCGGTGAACGCCTGCAGTTTCGCCAGGCATGCTTCGATCAGCGCTTTTTCATCCGCGGCGGCGCGACCCAGCGACTTCTGGTGCATGCCGTGGCCGATGAATTCCCATCCCGCCGCCCGGATGGTTTCCGCCGCGCGCGGATAGGCGTCGATGACGCTGGCGTTGAAGCTGGTGCTGGCGGTGATGTTTCGCGATGCAAGCGCCTCCATTATGCGCGGCAGGCCGCAGCGCATGCCGTAGTCGGCCCAGGAGAAATTGGGCACGTCCGGTTCGGTTTCGATGCCGTGCGGCGGCGTAATGATTTTCCTCGGCATGGGCTCGCTGAATTGCCAATGTTCGACGTTGACCACGACGTGCACCATGAGCGGCCTAGACCTGCCATCGACCATCATCGGTGCGATCGGCGCACGTTCATTGGATAGCTGATAGGGGACTCGTGGATTGGCCATGCGATTTGTTCTCCTGTTTCATCCGGGCTGCCATTGTTCCATGAGCGCCGCAACGGCGAGCAAGCGAGTGTCGCTGCCGGGGGCGGCGAGAATCTGCAGGCTGACGGGCAGGCCATTTGGCGCTTCGCCCCAGGGGATGGTTACCGCCGGCAGTCCGGCAACATTCGCAGGCACGGTCAGATCAGCCATGTCAACCGGCGGCGGCATGCCATGCAGGAACGCGGTATGCGGGGTGGCGGGCAGCATCAACAAATCGAATTCATCAAACATCTGCAGCAGCGTTTCGCGAGCGGCATCCAGTAGGCTGAGGATATCGAGCCGTCGTTCAGGCGCTTGACGCGCGCCGTATTCGAGCATGCTGCGCAATCCTGCGGAGAACCCTGCCGGGTCCGCGGCGAGCGCCTGTGCATGAACTCGAGCGGCATCGATCTCGCACAGCACGAAGCAAGCGGCGCGCAGCCGCGCCAGATCGATGTTGTATAACCGGGCGGGTGCCGCACGCGCTCCGTGCTGTTCAAGGCGTGTCGCGACGTTCGCCATCATTTCCCGCATCGCGGGGTCAGGCATCACGGCGGCATTTGCGGCAGGCAATCCCACCCGCCATTGCCGCGGTTGCGGCGCAGCCGCCCCGGCCTCGCCGGTCAATGCGCGCCATGCGCGCTGGATTTCTGCAGCGCTCGCGGCCAGCAAGCCCGGCGTGTCCAGGCGCCCCGACAGTGGCGTGATTCCGCCGCCCTCGATTGCTCCGCGGGTCGGCATGAACCCGGCGATCCCGCAACAGGCCGCGGGAATCCTGATCGAACCCATCGAATCGGTTCCTGCCGTCAGCGAGCACAACCCGCTCGCCACAGCAGCCGCGGAGCCGCCGCTCGAGCCGCCTGGCGTATGTCCGGGATAGCGGGGATTCTCGCATCGGCCGAACCAGGGATTGTCGCTGGTGAGTCCCAGCGCGGCTTCGTGCATATTGGTTTTGCCGACGATGACCGAGCCCGCCGCACGCAGTTGCCGCACCAACGGGGCATCTGCGGCGGCTATTGCATTGCGATAATG
The DNA here is from genome assembly GCA_945870465.1 of Bordetella parapertussis. The sequence goes on from CAMBSS010000142.1 coordinate 4,985, forward strand.
CCTGATTCCGGCGCTGGTGGCTTGCCCGCGGACATCGATGTTGTCCTTGATCGCAACGGTGATACCATCGAGTGGACCCAGGCTGCTGCCACGCCTGCAGCGAAGATCGGCCGCATCAGCCGCCTCAAGAGCTTCCGCCTCCATAACGCAAGTAAATACATGCCAGGTCGGATTGCGCTCCCGATTGAACGCCAGGATTTTCTCGACGCGCGAGCGCGCGCTGGTCAGGCCATCCATCGCAGCCGCATCAGAACTCCGCGGGTTTGGCACCCGATACTTTTACCGCACGGGCGAAAGTGACCAGATCCGCCTTGACTTGAGCGGCGTATTCATCGGGATTGTTGGCAACCACGTCGATCGCCAGTTTTTCAAAGCGCGCCAGGGAGTCCGGATGCCGTGCCGCTTTGATGATCTCGGTGGAAAGTCTGCCCAACAGCGCCCGAGGCATGCCGGCCGGCGCGAGTGCGCTGACCGTAGGTACGATCACCATGTCCTTGACCCCGAGTTCCGCGAAGGTGGGTATGTCCGGGGCTTGTTTGGAGCGCTGCGCGCTGGCCACCGCCAGGAGCCTGACCTTGCCTGCCCGCATATGGGGCGTCATCGGAGCGAGCAGGGTAAACAACGCCTGTATCTGTCCGGCAATCATCGCTGGGGTGCTCTGCGCGCTGCCCTTGTAGGGTATGTGAAGCAGATCCAGGCCCAGCGCGGTCTTCATCGATTCGGCGGCAAGGTGATGCACGCTGCCCGACCCGTTCGAGCCGTAGGAGTATTTGCCAGGACTGGCTTTAACAGTGTCGATGAATTCGCGCAGGCTCGATGCTTCGACGCTCGCATGCACCGACAAGAAGAAAGGCATCTCGCCAATGCGCGATATCGGCGTGAGATCGCGCAGCGGATCGTATTGCGGCTTTGGATCGAGCACGGGAATGATCGCTGCCTGGCCGATATCGGCGATCAGAATGCTGTAGCCATCCGGCGCGGACTTCACCACGCTCATCACCGAAACCACGCCGGCGCCGCCGGGGCGGTTCTCGACGATAACCGCCTGTCCGCGCATTTCCGGACTGGCCTGCATTCTTTCCGCAAGAATGCGCGCGGTGTTGTCGGTCAAACCGCCCACCACGCCCGAGGAGTGCAGGCGTACGGGCTTGCTGGGATAGTCCTGCGCCACCGCGAGCGCAGGAAGCGACAGCAGAAAAAACAGTTTGATCCTCAAACCGACGATGACGTGCTTGCTGGTCATGGTTGCAGGCCTTTGCTGATGCGATGTATTGCCGCTGGTTACCCCGAACTGCGCGCAGGAGGTTTATTATGTTGGTTCAACTCCCTCCTTGCAATCACACTTGAAAGCGGAAAGCCACCATGCAGGTGATACCCATTGAGAGCAGGCAACTGACACAGTTTGAAAACCAGATACGCGAGGGCGTTATCAAGTCGTATCGCATACTGGAGGGCGGATCGGGAGCGGGAATGTTTTCGATGCGCCTGGTCAACATTGCCGGCAAGTATTTCTCTCCGCGGCACCGGCATAACTTCGACCAGATCCGCTACCAGATCGCCGGCGAATTCGACTACGACGCCGATGGTTGCCTGCGGCCGGGTTGCGCCGGATATTTTCCGGAGGGGGTGCGCTACGGACCGCAAACATCGAGCGGCGACACCTGGAACGTGCTGGTCCAGTTTGGCGGCGCCAGCGGCAGCGGCTACACGCCGGAACGCGAAGAAGAGCGGGGCGCGGGCGAATTGAAAGCCAAAGGCGGCAAATTCGAGAAGGGCGTGTTTACGTATATCAAGCCTGACGGCACCAAGGTCAACCATGATGCCTACGAGGCGATCTGGGAGCACATCCACGGCAAGCCGCTGGTGTATCCGAAGGCCCGCTACGAAAGGCCGGTATTGATGAATACCGCGAACTACGACTGGCTGCCGCTCTCGGGCCAACCGGGCGTTTGCAGCAAGCCGCTGGGGATGTTTTCCGAACGGCAAACGCGGCTTATCGAGTACCGCGTTGACGCCGGCGCCACGCTTGCATTGGAAGGCAATAGTTTGTATTTCGTTTTGTCCGGAGCCGGGGAGTCTGGCGGCAACACGTATCTCAAGCACACCACCATCCGCACCGAACCGGAAGAGGGCGGCTCGCTTGCCGCAAAGGAGGCTTCACAGATCCTGCATCTTGGGTTGCCCTGTTTCGAACAGTAGTCCCGGGCTGTTGCCTTGATGGGATGTTTCGCAAGGCAATCGCAATGCTGCCGACTTCATATTTGTCGTTCATGCAGATTTTCTTGTCAATGTTCCAGGCGCGTTGCTTTTCTGCGCGTCGTTGAGTATTCATCGCACCAACCCGCAATAAGCGCCCACAGGAGCCTCGCCATGATGTACACGGTTAAAACCATTGCTTTCGGCACTTTCCTCGCAGCTTGGAGCGCCGCGGTGGTCGCCCAGGAATGGCCGCAACGACCCGCCCGGGTGATCGTACCCTTCGCCGCCGGCGGCAATACCGACGCGATCGCGCGCATCGTCACCGAGCGCCTGAGCACGGTTTTTGCCCAGCAGTTTGTGGTGGAGAACCGCGTGGGTGCGGGCGGGGCGATTGCCGCGGAGTTCGTCGCCAAATCCCCGCCCGATGGATACACGCTGCTGATGGCCGCGGTCTCGCAGATCGCAATCCTGCAATATATCCAGAAGATCGGCTATGACCCGGTGAAGGACTTCGCGCCGATATCCAACATCGGCACCAACCCGTTCGTGCTCGGCGTGCACGAGTCGGTGCCGGCAAGGAGCGTGAGGGAGTTCGTCGATTATGTAAAGAGCCGCCCCGGCCAACTCAACTACGCAACCGGCGGCAGCGGCACGCTCGGACACCTGTCGAGCGCATTGTTCGTCAACCGCGCCGGAATCGCCATGACACATGTGCCCTACAAGGGCGGCGGCCCGGCGGTCGCTGATCTGGTTGCGGGCACCGTGCAGATGTACTTCGGCAATGCCTCGGAACTGATCCAGCACAGCAAGAGCGGCAAGATCCGCCTGCTCGGGGTGTCGAGTACGGGCCGCGCGCCGCAGTTGCCCGATGTGCCTGCCATTGCCGAATCTTTCCCGGGGTTTCAAACGCTGACCTGGAACGGCCTGCTCGTGCCGGCTGGGACGCCGGCGGCCATTGTGAACCGCGTGTCCACCGAAGCCCGCAAGATCGTGCGCGAGGCGGCCGTGATTGCGCGACTCACCAACATCGGCGTTGACCCGCTTGGCTCGACGCCCGCCGAGTTCGCCGAGACCATCCGCACGGACAACGTCGTCTGGCAGGAGGCCGTCAAGGCAGCCGGCCTCAAGGTGGAGTGACCATGGCTGACCTTCCGGTAAAACGCTGGCCCGCCGGTACCACCGATGTTCTGGCGACGCGCGCAAAGATCGCCGTTGTGGTGCCTGCGACCAACACCACGGTGCAGCCCGAATACGAAATGCTGCGTCCAGGCGGTGTGACCAATCATGTGACGCGCATGCTTTTGCCGCCGCGGCCGGCCGATGACCTAGAGGTCTACCGCAAGGCGCTGCAATCGGAGGAAGGGCAGTTGCTGGAAGCGCTCGACCTGGTGCTGCCTTGCGAGCCGCACGTGGTGGCGCACGGGCACTCGATTCATTCGTTCCGCGGCACGCTTGAGCGCGCGCGCGATGAGGTGCGCCGGCTCGAGGACTACTGCGAGCGGCCGTTCGTCACGCCCTCGATGGCGGTGCTGCAGGGCTTGGAGGCGCTGGGACGCCCGCAGCGCCTGGGCATCGTCACCCCCTACTGGGGCCCGGCCGGCGAGGTGATCGCGGATTTCTTCCGCTCCGCCGGCTACAGCGCCACGCGCGTTGTCAACCTCGAAGGCACCGGCCCGACCAATGTGTCGAGGATTCCGCTCGAGCGGATCCATGCGGGGTTCGACCAGGCCGACGGACCGGATGTCGACGCCTTGGTGCATGTGGGCACCGCGCTCCCGGTGAGCACCATAACCGCGGCGATCGAGGCGAAGCACGGCAAGCCGCTCATCGGTGTGAACGTCGCAACTTATTGGGCGGCACTGCGGGCGATCGGCATCCAGGATCGCATCGCCGGCTTCGGGCGACTGGTGGCGGAGCACTGAAGCGGTGAAGCGCCTCAGCGTCATCGTCGTCGGCGCCGGCCCGGTGGGCACGGTCACCGCGCTGGCGATCGCAAGAAAAGGCCTCGACGTTACGGTGCTCGAAACGGATGAGTGCTATGACGAAAAGCCGCGTGCCGCCACCACGCACGCTTCCACGCTCGAGATGTTGCGCGACCTTGGCATCGTCGAGGAAGTCATCCGCCAGGGATTGATTTCGGCGCGTTTCCAGCACTGGGATCGCGTCTCGCGCGAAATGGTCGCCGAATTCGACTACGGGCTGCTTGCCGCGGATACACCTTACCCTTATGCGGTGCAGTGTGAGTCGCACAAGACTGTGGCCATCGCGGAGGCGAAGCTGGCTCAATACGCGAACGCGCAGGTGTTGCGGCGCCACGAGGTGGTCCGGATCGAACCGCGCGCGGACTCGGTCGAGGTTATCTGCGAAACCCCCGGCGGGCGCGCGAGCTTCGAGGCCGATTATCTGGTGGGCACCGACGGCGCGCGCAGTCTCACGCGCAAGACCATGGGCGTGGGCTTCGAGGGCTACACCTTTCCCGAAGGCTTCGTCGGCCTCACCACCCCCTTCGATTTCGAGCGCGAATACGGATACTCCAACCGCAACTACTTTGCCGACCCGCAGAAATATGTGATGGTCTTCAAGGTCGCCGGCAATGACATGCGCGGCCTGTGGCGCATCATTTCGCCGACCGACGTCAATGAACCCGACGCCGCGGTGCTTGCCGAAGACGCGGTGCAGGCGCGCCTGCAGCACTTTTTTCCGAAGGCGACGCCCTACGACATCCAGTATCGCGGCCTGTACCGCTTCCATCAGCGCGTCTCCGAGCGCTTCAGTGCCGGGCGCATGTTCCTCGCCGGCGATGCGGCGCATGTCAACAATCCCGCGGGAGGGCTCGGCATGAACAGCGGCATTCACGATGGCGTCGAGCTCGCCGAACTGCTGGCGGCAGTGTCCGAGGGCGCCGCCGCCTCGATCCTTGACCGCTACGACCGGCGGCGCCGTCCGCTCAATGTCGAATTCGTCCAGGAGCAGACCGTTGCGAACAAGCGTCGGCTTGAAGAAAGCGACCCCGCGGTGCGCAAGACGCATCTGGACGAGTTAAGGCAAATCGCCGGCGATCCTGTGCGCGCGCGGCAGTTTCTGCTGCGAGCCTCGCTGATCCAGTCGGTGCGCAAAGCGCAGACGATCGAATAGCGAGCATGTGTATGCTGCCTGGCCGGCCATGCAGGGGCCGATGACGGCAATGTCGGCCGCCGACGTCACGGTTTCGTGAACGATCTTGCCGTCGATTATCACCACCATGCGATCGGAGAGCTCCAGCCCATCTTTAACATGATTTCCGCAAAACGCCTTTTAATCGAAGGTTAGTGCCAGATTTCATTGGACGTGGTTCGACAAAACGTTTTGTAGTGCCATAATATTTTTTCGTGATGGGGCTGCGCCCGTCGTTGCGGTCTATGCTTTTGCGAGCATGTACATACGACGCGTGTCCACTCGGAGCAAAATCAGCGGTGAATCGTAC
>CAMBSS010000143.1 GCA_945870465.1 Bordetella parapertussis
CCGTAACGCAGCGCGATATCGAGCGCGGTTACGTGGAAGTGCCGGCCGCGTCGAGATTCTCGGTGATCACAAACACGCAGGGCGGCTTTATCGTCGATTTTCGTCCGCGCAGCGACGTATTCCTGTCGGTGCGCGTAACGGGCCTGCAAAGCCCGGCCGAGTTTGGCGCCCACGGCGGGACAGCACTGCATAACGTTTCGCATGGTCAGACGACCATTCACCAGCTGGGTTATCGCTTCATGCTGCGCCCGGACCTGCAGCCGGGAATTTATCCGTGGCCGCTCGAGATATCGGTGCGCTCGGCCTGACCAGATCGGCTGCTGCAATACTCGCCGCGCCGCGGCAAAACCGTGCGATTGACCGCGTGTGGGGCCGACGATATAGTTGCGGACATAAAAGGAGGGGGCGTTCAAATTTCTTGTGCGCCGCAGTTACAGCACAAGCACTTGGTATTCGCTGACGGCGTTTGCCGGCGCGCTGCGCGAGGTTGCGGCGCGCATCAATCAGGCCATCATCAATGTACTTCGGTCATCGGATCTGGTCGACAGCGTCGTGGCCGCCGATACTGAAATCAATATTACGCCGCCGCGACAGGCCGCCGAACGAGATCGCCGGTGTAAAGCCGCAGTGAGCCAACATCGTGGAGCATGCATGCAGCGACTTGGTCTGATGTTTGGCGCGATGGCACTTGCCTTTCTGTCGTTGCCGCTCGCCGCGCAATCGTCGCCCGCGGCGTATCCCAGCAAAGCTGTCCGCGTGGTCGTCGCGTTCGTGCCTGGCGGCATCACCGATGTCATCGGCCGCGCGGTCGCGCGCCAGCTCGAATCCATGGGCCAGCCGGTGATCGTCGAAAACCGCGGCGGCGCCAATGGCCAGCTCGGCAGCGCGCTGGTCGCCAAGGCGACCCCCGACGGTGCCGGAGAACCGGCATCACGCGGCTTGATTGCAAGAGGCCAATACTGCGGTCAAGCCTTGAGCTGGTAGTTTTTGATGCGGGCTGAACGTGGCTCGTTCGTTGCGAACCGGGTTTCCTGGAGGAGTCATGCACAAGATCACTGTTGTCATGGGCGCCATGTTCGCGGCGCTCGCCGCGGCATCTGCCCAATCGCAAAACTATCCCGCCAAAACCGTCCGCATCGTCGTGCCTTTTCCAGCCGGCGGCAGCACCGACATCATAGGACGCGTGGTGGCGGAGCAATTGACTGCCGCCTTTGGTCAGCAGGCTATCGTCGACAACCGTCCGGGTGCGAACGGTGTAATCGGTACCGAGCTGGTGGCCAAAGCCGCGCCCGACGGCTACACGCTGCTGATCGGCGGCATCGGCTCGCTGTCGATCAACCCGGCGATCTACTCGAAGATTCCGTATGACCCAGTGCGCGACTTCACTGCGATCATCCAGATCGCGCAGGTGCCCAACGTGCTGGTGGTGCATCCGTCGCTGCCGGTAAAGACCGCAAAGGAACTGATCGCGCTCGCCAAAGCCAATCCGGGCAAGCTCACGTTCTCGTCGTCGGGCAGCGGCTCGTCCGACCATATGTCGGGCGAGTTGTTCAAGTCGATGGGCCGCGTGGATCTCGTGCATGTGCCTTACAAGGGCGGTGCGCCAGCGATCACCGACGCCATCGCCGGTCAGGTCAGCATGACTTTTTCCAATCAGCCGACGGCGCTGCCGCACGTCAAGACGGGCAAGTTGCGCGGCATCGCGGTTACCAGCATCAAGCGCTCCAGTGCCGCGCCCGAACTGCCAACGATAGATGAATCGGGGATCAAGGGTTTCGACGTGAGTTCGTGGGTGGGCGTTAACGCGCCTGCTAACCTGCCGCGCGAGATTGTCAGCCGGCTCAACGCGGAGATTGTGAAGGGCATGAGTTCGCCCGCGGGGCGCGAGCGCCTCAACCAGCTTGCGTTCGACCCGGTGCTGTCCACGCCCGACCAGTATGCCGCGCATATCAAGGCCGAAGTCGCGAAGTGGGCGCAGGTGGCCAAAACGGCGGGCGCCAAGCTGGACTGATTTTCGTGCACATCACTTACCCGGGGCCGGATTTCGTCGAACCATGCGGCTGAATATCGCATCAGCCCTTCTAAGTTATTGATTTTCCTTGTCCACAAGGCTTAATTCAACTTGGGAAAACCACGAAAATAGTGTAGAATCGCGCCTTTTCCGAATTCCGGGAGTTGCACCATGGCACGTGTATGTGATGTCACAGGCAAGAAGCCGCAGCTGGGGAACCACGTTTCGCACGCGAACAACAAGACGCGTCGCCGTTTCCTGCCCAATCTGCAAAACCGCCGTTTCTGGGTCGAGAGTGAAAACCGCTGGGTCAACATGCGTGTATCTCAGCATGGCCTGCGCACGATCGACAAGAAGGGCATCGACGTCGTGATCGCGGAAATGCGCGCGCGCGGCGCGGATATTTAACAGGGGCTGACCATGCGTGAAAAAATCAAACTCGAATCAACCGCCGGCACCGGCCATTTCTACACCACCGACAAGAACAAGCGCACCACCCCGGACAAGCTCGAAATCAAGAAATTCGATCCGGTCGCGCGCAAGCACGTGATTTACAAGGAAACGAAGATCAAGTAAATAACGATAAATCCGGACGGCATTGCCGCCGGTTTATCTCCGCGCATTCAATGCGCGGGGAAGAAAAAAGCCCGCTAATGCGGGCTTTTTATTTGTCCTGAAAGAACCGAACTAAGCGCGGGCGAGCTGGTAGCGGCGCAGGCGCTTGGAGAAGTCCTGCAGCGCCACGATACCGCTGGCCTCGGCGCGGTGGCACCAGTCTTCGAGCTGATGCACCAATTCGTCCTTGGTGGCGGTTGAGCGCTGCCACAGCGAGGTCAGCTCCTGGCGCATCGAGTACACGGTGTGCAGCGTCTTGCTGTTGCTCAGCACTTCCTTCATGCGCTCGCGCTCGAGCGCGGTGAGCTTTTGTTCGTCGTTTTGCAGCCAGCGCTTGACCATCGAGCGGTCGACACGTACCGCGCGCGTTTTCAAATGCGCGATTTCGTCGGCGCAGGTTTGTTTGACCGAGCGCGCATATTTGGTCAGCACGTCGTAACGGCTTTGAATCACCGCATGCAGCGTGTCCTGGTCGCACTTCGTCTTGTTCGCGGCGAGCATCACCTTGGGGGCGACTTTCTTCACGTGGGCGAGGCCGAGTATTTCCATCGTGCGGATATACATCCAGCCGATGTCGAATTCCCACCATTTGTTCGACAGTTGCGCCGAGGACGGGTAAGCGTGGTGGTTGTTGTGCAGCTCTTCGCCGCCGATGAGGATGCCCCACGGCACGATGTTGCGGCTGGCGTCTTCGGCCTGGAAATTGCGATAGCCCCAGTAGTGGCCGACGCCGTTGATGATGCCTGCCGCAAAAAACGGAATCCACATCATCTGCACCGCCCAGATCGTCATGCCGATGAAACCGAACAGCGCAAGATTGATGATCATCATGGTGGCGATGCCGGCTACCGAATGCGTCGAGTAAATATTGCGCTCCATCCAGTCGTCAGGCGTGCCCTGGCCGAACTTTTCCAGCGTTTCGGCGTTCTTTGATTCGATCTTGTACATGTCGGCACCCTGCCACATCACTTTTTCGATGCCGAGCACGACCGGGCTGTGCGGGTCTTCTTCAGTTTCGCAGCGCGCGTGGTGTTTGCGGTGGACCGCAGTCCACTGCTTGGTTTCCATGCCCGTAGTCAGCCACAGCCACAAGCGGAAGAAATGGCTGATGACCGGGTGCAGGTCGAGCGCGCGGTGCGCCGAATGCCGGTGCAGGTAGATAGTGACCGCCGCAATGGTGATGTGAGTGAACACCAGCGTGACCACTATGTAGCCCCACCAGGGAAGACCGAAGATGCCTGAAAACATAGGGTTATTTAATAGTTATTATGAGGGGAATTGGCCGCGAGTTTAGCGAAATAACCCCGCTCAGGGAAGGACTATTTTGGCACTTGAAATTGAACTTTGGGCGGGTCGGGTGCCCTCTATATAAATCCATGTTTTATATGGATTATGTGCTGGATTTCGCGAGGTCGCCGCCGACCAGCCGGACTTCGCGCTGCGGATAGGGAATCCTGATGCCCTGCGCCTTGAATTCCTGCCAGATTCCGTAATAGATATCGGAACGCAGATTCGTCTTGCCCTGCTCGGGATCTTCGACCCACACCGCCAGTTCGAGGTCGATGCCATTGTCGGCAAATGCCTTGATCAGTACGGCCGGGGGCGGATCGGCTAACGCCCGCGCGTGGCGTTTGGCGACATCGGTCATCAAGCGCATGGCGAGATCCAGGTCGGAGTCGTAGCTCACCTGCACGGACATCGCAATCGCCACTTTGCGGTCGGTGTAGGACTGATTGATCACGGTCGACGTGATCACTGTTTCGTTCGGAATGATCGCCTCGGTGCCGTCGAGCGCGCGCACGACGACGTAACGCGCCGTCATCTTGACCAGTTTGCCGGTGTGCTTTTCGATGGTGACCAGATCGCCTATAGTCACCGAGCGGTCGAGCAGGATGATGAAGCCGCTGATGTAATTGCTGGCGATCTTCTGCAGGCCGAAGCCGATGCCAACGCCCAGTGCGCCGCCGAACACCGACAACGCGGTGAGGTCGATGCCGACCGCGGGCAGCACGACCAGCACCGCCAGCAGCACGAGCAATGCGCGCAGCAGCTTGCTCAGCATCACGCGCAGCGTCATGTCCATGCCGTGCGCCGACATCAGGCGTTCTTCCAGCAGGCGGCCGATCCACAGCGCGAGCAGCAGCGCGACTACCACCCATACCACGGCCTGGCCGATCAACAGCAGCGAGATGCGATGCCCGCCGACCTTGAAACCGACGCCGTCAAAGAACTCGAGTATGCCGGGCGCCAAGCCCAGCACGTAGAGGGCAAAGCCGAGCCATACCAGCCAGACGATGGTGCGTTCGAATATGTCGAGCACGTTGCCCGGCGCGAACACCAGGCGTTGCAGATGGACCACGAAGCGGATGATGGCCATCGCCGTCAGCAGCGACACTGCAATACTGAGCAGGCTGACACTGGTCTGGTAATGCGCGAGCCCCCAGCGCCCGCTCAGCACCAGCGCCAGGGCCGCGAGCGGGAAAACCAGCCGGCGCAGCCCGCCCAGGCCGAATTCGAGTCTGCTGCCTTCGCCGGCGCGCAGGCGCGGCCGCAGCAGATACGAAAGCCAGTACGCGAGGATCAGGCTTGCCGCGATGGTCGCGACCTGCCACAGGATGCGCTCGTCGTGCAGGTCTTTCCACAGCGCGAGAAGCAGGGGTTCGAAGGAGTCGGTCACGGTTTGCAGGGCGCGCAGTCGGCAAAAATAATTCTAGCACGCCGGCATATAGCTACCGCTTGTTCGTTTGCGCATGCGAGTGCGCCTGGTGGCGCCGCCAGTTGTGTTGAAGTATGCGTCGCACAACGGCGGGTTGCCGCGCAGGACCAGCGCATTATCGGCGTTGCGGAATGCCGGAACGGTCAGGAGACGGCTGCGCTGCGCACGAGCACGGCGGCAAAAAAACCGTCGCAACCCTGACGATGCGGGTAGAGCTGCAAATACTCGCCGGTATCCAGCGCAATATGCTGCTGGGCCAGCACCTGATTGGCGGGCAGCAGTTGAAACTGCGGGTGCGCGGCCAGAAACGTCGCCACCACGCCCTGGTTTTCGGCGCGCACGAAACTGCACGTCGCGTAGACCAGCCGGCCGCCGGGTTTGACCAGCGCGGCAGCGGCGGTCAGGATGCGGCCTTGTTTTGCGGTCAGCTCCGCGATGCCCGCTTCGTTCTGGCGCCATTTGAGGTCGGGGTTGCGGCGCAGGGTGCCGAAGCCGCTGCACGGCGCGTCGACCAGCACGCGGTCTATCTTCCCGGCCAGCCGCTTGACCTTGATGTCGTTCTCGTTGACGAGCAACTGTGGATGCACGTTCGACAGGCCCGAGCGTTTGAGGCGCGGTTTCAATTTGTTCAGCCGCGAGTCGCTGATGTCAAACGCGTAGAGCCGGCCCTGCGACTGCATCAGCGCGCCCAGCGCCAGCGTCTTGCCGCCGGCGCCGGCGCAGAAATCGACCACCATTTCACGCCGCTTGGGCGCCAGCAGATAGCACAGCAACTGGCTGCCTTCGTCCTGCACCTCGATGCGCCCGCTGGTGAAAAGCGGATTGCGCCCGAGCGCGGGATTGCCTTCGATGCGTATGCCGAGCGGCGCGTGCGGCGTCGGTTTTACGTTCAGCCCTTCGATCGTCAACTGCTGCATGATTTTGTCGCGATCGCCGGTGAGCGCGTTGACGCGCAGATCGAGTGGTGCCGGCTGCTGCATGGCGCGGCCGAGCGCGAGGATTTCGTCGTCCGGCATATCGGCGGCAAGCATGGCGGCGAGCCACTCCGGGAATTCGGCTTTGACATGGAGCGGCACGTCAGCGTCGGGCCGCGCCTTGAGATCGGCGGCCCATTGCGCGTTGTCGTTGCCGAGCAGCGGCTCGAGCTGGCGCAGGCTCATGCCCTGCACGCGGTTCAGGTAGGCGAGCAGCAGGCGCCGCGGCGTATCGGCGCCGGTGTGGTATTCAATGCCGATGCGCCGCCGCAATATGCCGAACACCGTTTCGGCGATGAACTGGCGGTCGTGTTGCCCGAGATCGGCATGCGCGCGGAAGAAGCTGTGCAGCATCGCATCGGCGGGCTGCGTCATCGGCAGCACGCGGGCGAGGGCTGCCTCTGCCGCCGCGAGGTGGGCGAAGGCGGCGTTGGACTGCACCGCGAGTTTTTTGGTGCGTGGTTTGCGGAGGGGGGATGGCAAGATTGGCCTGACGTTTATAAGGATTGGACGCAAAAATAATGCGCAACTGTCTAGTGAATGAGTAAATGAGTAAATGAGTAAATGAGTAAATGAATGAGCAGCTATGTTCGCGGCGCATCAAGGTCGGGTAACCCTTTCACTCTTTCACGTATTCACTCCTTCACTCAACGCTAATCTTCGCTGACGCGGATATCGTTCACGATCTGTTCGCCCGAAGGCTCGCCTTCGCGGTTGAAAAAGCGGATGCGCACCGGCAGCCAGCGGTAGGCGGGTGCCAGCCACAGCTCGATGGTTTCCTGTCCCGCGCGTCGTGCCTGCCTGACCGGCACCGCGCGCAGCGCACCGAACGGTGTCTCTATGATTTCTTCGATGCCGATATCCAGTTCGTAGCGCTCAAGCTTCCAGCCGTTGGTGACCGGCAGTTCGATGCGGCCCGGCGTCAGCGGCATGAGCCCCAGCTGGTACATGAAGCTGACGATGTCCTGCGCATCGGCGGGCAGCGCGACGCTGCGCGGCGGATTGTCGATAGTGACCGTGGTCTTGCCCCAGTCGAAATCGGCGGCGGCTTTTTCGCTGTTGCCGGAGCGCACGCGCTCGTTCGTAAACCGTTCCGGGCGCAGCCCGCCGGCGGTCAGCCGGCCGTGACTTTCATAAGCGATACGCTGGCGGCTGAAGAGCGCGGCGAGCCCGGTAGTTTCGGACAGGCTGCTCAAACGATAACGGTCGCCGTTGAGTTCCCAGCTTTGCGTGGTCTGGCCAACGGCCAGTTTGTTGTTGCCCAAATATAGCACGTAGGAGATTTCGCCTTTGCGTGGCAAGCGCCTGGCGAGCGGCGGCGCGGGTGCTGCGACCGGATTTTTCTCGACGACGGCAGGTGCTGCAGGCGTTTCGGCTGCGGCAGGCTCGGGCGCAGTCTGCGGCGGCGCGAATACCGGTGCATTGGCCGCTTGCATCGATGGCGCGCTGGGCTCCGTTACCGGGCCGGGTTTGGGTTTTGCCGGCGCGCGCGGCAATACTGGCGGCAACGGTTCCGCGGGTTGCAGGCGCGCTTCGAGCACGGGCGGCGGGGCTGCAAAACGCGGCATCTCGAACGGCACGCCATACAGCAGCCACAGGTGCGCGCACACCGACAGCGCGACGAACCAGCCGAGCTTGCGCATGATGCCGGCGCCGGTCATTTGAACTCGAGCCGCGTTATGATTTGTTCGAATTTCGTGCCGTCGTTTTCCAGGATCAGCAGCTTGACCGGAAAGAGATTGCGGTCGGCGGCCAGCCAGACTTCGGTGCCGTTCTCGCCGGGGTCGCGGTGCTTTACGAGGTGCAGGGTATTGAGTATGCCGAGCGGCGTGTCGAGCGCCGCGTGGTTCGCCAGCTCGTAACGGTAGCGCTCGATCTTCTTGCCGTTGGTCATCGGAAACTCAAGCAGCTTCGCCTTGTCCGTGGAGAGGAACATGAACTGGTACATCACGCTCAGGCGGTCCTGCATGCCGGGGACCAGCGGCAGGGTTTCGCTGCGACCGTCGAAAGTCAGGTGCAGTTCGCGTGCGCGCCAGTCGAAGGCGGCGCTCACGTTCTTGCTGGCGTCGTCGAGGCGGCCGTAGTCGAGCTTCTCGGGCTGCAGGCCGGCGGTGGTAACGGTGCCTGCGCTCTGCACCTTGATCTTGGTACGCACAAACAATGCGAGCAGCCCCGCGGGGTTGCTGTCGCTTTCGATCTGGTAGCGGTCGCCGGTTTTTTCGTAAGTTTCCTGCGTAGTGGCGACGTGCAGGCCGTCTCTGTAGACATCGTAGCTTGCTTTGACCGATTGCGGCGGCGTTGCGGCGCTCACGGCCGTGACAACGGCAGCAATGGCCAACGCAATGAGGGCGCGCAGCATCATGAATCTAATGTCGGCGAGGCAAGCGCGCCGCCAGCGCCGCGCGCCGCCAAGATCGTGACGGTGCCTTGAGGCGTAATTTCGAGGCGCCCGTCGCAGAACCAGCGCAGCGCCTGCGAATAGATGCGGTGTTCCTCGGCGAGCACGCGCGCCGCAAGGGTGACTTCGCTGTCGCTTTCCAGTACCGCTACTGCAGCCTGGATGATGATGGGGCCGTGGTCGAGTTCGGGCGTCACGAAATGCACCGTGCAGCCGTGGATTTTGACGCCCGCTGCGAGCGCGCGGCGGTGGGTGTCGAGCCCTGTGAACGACGGCAGCAGCGACGGGTGGATATTGATGAGCCGGCCGCGATAACGGTTTACGAAATCACCAGTCAGGATGCGCATAAAGCCGGCGAGCACGACGAGGTCCGGTTTGAAGGCGTCGATTTCAGTCGAGAGCGCAGTATCGAACGCGGCGCGATTGGCATGCGCGCGATGATCGACGACGCGTGTTGCAATGCCGTGTTTTTGCGCGGTTGCCAATCCGCCGGCTTTGGGGTCATTGCTGATCACCGCGGCGACCGTCAGCGGCAGCCGCGCTTCGAGGATCGCCTGCATATTGCTGCCGCGCCCCGAGATCAGGATGACGATGTTCTTCATGTGACGATGGTTTGCGCCTCGTTTTCCGCGCGTGCTTCTATGCTGCCTATGCGGTATACGGTTTCACCTGCCGCGCTCAGCAATATGGTCGCCGCGTCAGCATCCTGCGCGGCAACGATCACCGCCATGCCAATGCCGCAATTGAACACGCGCAGCATTTCGGCGCCGTCCACGTTGCCTTCGCGCTGCAGCCATGCAAAAAACGGCGACTGCGGCCAGTTCGCGCGCGTCAGCCGCGCCGTAAGGTGCGCGGGCAGTATGCGCGGCACGTTGTCGACGATGCCGCCGCCCGTAATGTGCGCCATGCCTTTGACCGGCAGTTTTGCCATCAGTTGCAGCAGTGGTTTCACGTAGATGCGTGTCGGCGCCAGTATCAGATCGCTTAACGCTTTGCCGTCGAGTTGCGTGGACAGATCGATCTTGTTTTGCGCAATGATGCGGCGGATCAGTGAATAGCCGTTGGAATGCGCGCCGCTCGAAGCGAGTCCCAGCACGGCGTCGCCGGCCTGGATGGTTTTGCCGTCGATGATTTTGCTTTTCTCGACCACGCCCACCGCGAAGCCGGCGAGATCGTATTCGCCGGCCGGGTACATGCCGGGCATCTCCGCGGTCTCGCCGCCGATAAGCGCGCAACCCGCTTGTCCGCAGCCTGCCGCTATGCCCTTGACGACGTCGGTGGCGGTCGCCACATCGAGCTTGCCGCACGCGAAATAATCGAGGAAGAACAGCGGCTCGGCGCCCTGCACGAGGATATCGTTGACGCTCATCGCCACCAGATCGATGCCTATGGTGTCGTGGCGGTTGAGCTCAAACGCGAGCTTCAGCTTGGTGCCGACACCGTCGGTGCCCGAGACCATTACCGGCTCGCGGTACTTTGCGGGAATGCTGCACAGCGCGCCGAAGCCGCCGATGCCGGCGAGCACTTCCGGGCGCATCGTTTTCCTGGCGAGCGGCTTGATGTTCTCGACGAGCTGATCGCCGGCGTCCATGTCGACGCCGGCATCGCGGTATGTGAGAGATTTGGCTGGATCGGGTGTGGTCAAGATGCGCTCTCGCGGGTCGTAAACAGCGGATGGGTCGGGTAAGATAGCGCTTCCCATGACGTTGTATGTCATTGTTGCGCCCAGAATTTTACCCGAAATGACCCCATACCGCTCTGTTGCAATGCGCCGCGCATGAAGCAACTCGCGCTCGATATCGCGCAGGCGCCGGCGCCGGCATTGGACAACTTCGTGCCCGGCCGCAACGCCGAAGTCGTGGTCGCGCTGTATTCGATGGCGAATGCGGCGAGCGGCGAGCGTTTCATTTATCTGTGGGGCGCTC
>CAMBSS010000144.1 GCA_945870465.1 Bordetella parapertussis
CTGAACGACAGCAACGGACACGCGACCGGCGATGCTGCACTTACGCACCTGGTGGCAGTGACCCGCGAAAGCATGCGCACGCAGGACACGCTGGCACGTTTTGGCGGAGAGGAGTTCGTCATTCTTATGCCCGACACCGTCATGGCAGACGGTATAGACGCGATGACACGTTTGCAGCGCGCGTTGACGAAGCGTTTTTTTCTGGCGGGCAGCGAAAAGATACTTATTACTTTCAGCGCCGGGGTCGCCCAACTCGCGGCAGGCGAAAGCGGCGACGATGGCATCAAGCGCGCGGATCAGGCCATGTATTTGGCCAAACGCGCGGGGAAAAACCGCGTCGTCGCGGCCTGAGCGGCGCGGCTGTCGCACAACGCACGCCGCTCCGCCGCGGTCACGGTAGAATATTGGCATGTCAATCAAAGCGCGTTTCGAACTTCGCGAAAAGCTCGGTGAAGGGGCCACCAGCGAAGTCTACGACGCCTACGATAAAAGCCTGCGGCGCCACGTCGCGATCAAGCTGTTCAAGAAACTCAATCGCGGCGGGGTCTACGCGGAACTGAAGGAGAGGTTCCTGGTCGACGCGCGCGCTGCGGCCGGCGTATCGCACCCCAACATCGTGACGATTTACGACGCCGGCAGTTTCGACGACGGCATCGCCATTGTCATGGAGCTGGTCAGGGAGTCATTGCATAAATTGCTGGTCAGAACGCCGCAATTGCCGTGGGACGTTATTGTCGGCATCACGGCGCAGGTGGCGGACGGCTTGAAATGCCTGCACGGCAACGGCATTTTCCATCGCGACATCAAGCCGTCGAACATCCTGATCGCACCCGGCAACCTGGCGAAGATAGGTGATTTCGGTATGGCGCACCTGCCGATGTCGGATTTGACGCGCACCGGCACGGTGATCGGCACGCCGCGCTACATGTCGCCCGAGCAGGCGCAGGGGCAGATCATCGACTACCGCACCGATATTTTTTCGCTCGGCGTCGTGCTATTCGAAATGCTCAGCGGCCAGACGCCGTTCGAGCGTCCGCCGTGCAAGGACCACGTGCTGCTCGGCCGCATCGTAACCGAGCCGGCGCTCAATCCGTCGCAGTTGAATCCGAAAGTGCCGCCGGAGTTCGATGCGATCGTGGCGCGCGCGCTGGCGAAGAATCCGCAGGGCCGCTTCCAGGACGCCGGGAAGTTTGCAGAGGCGTTGCGCGCCATCAAGCTGCCGGCCTGAGGCAGAGCGCGGCAGCGCGCCGCGGGGTAGAATAAAACCACAAGATGGCGCAACCGCGCGCCGCAAAGTTTTCAGGAGGGGTGTTCCCCATGCGTGTCATTCAATCGGCGCTGCTCGGCATTTCGTTATTATTTGCATTTTGTCCTTGCATGGCGGCGGAGCAGAAGTTTCCGACCAAGCCGATCCGCTTCATCGTGCCGACCGCGCCGGGCGGCGGCTCCGACCTGATCGCACGCGGGCTCGGCAATCAGTACACCAAGGCCTGGAGCCAGCAGGTCGTCGTCGACCACCGTCCGGGCGCGGGCATGACCATAGGCATAGACCTCGTGGCCAAGGCCACGCCGGATGGCCACACTGTGATCCTCGTCAATCCCTCGCACGCGATCAACGCGACGCTGATGGCGAAGCTGCCGTACGACCCGGTGCGCGATTTGATTCCGGTCTCCGTCATCGCGACCCAGGCTTATGCCGTGGTGGTGTCGCCCACGCTGACCGCGAAAAACCTGAAGGACGTGATCGCGCTGGCAAAAGCCAAACCGCGCGAGCTTTCCTACGCGTCGTCGGGGCCGGGCTCGGCGTCGCATCTGGCGACTGAAATGCTGAGCGGCATGGCCGGCATCGAAATGATCCACGTGCCGTACAAAGGCACCGGCCCGGCGATTCCCGATCTGATCAGCGGCCGCGTGCAGCTCTACATCAATCCGCTGCTCGCGATGCTCGGCGCAGTCGAGACCGGGCGGTTGCGCGTGATCGCCGTGACATCCGCGAAACGCGTGTCGTCGCTGCCGGACATCCCGACGGTGGCTGAATCCGGCGTGCCGGGCTACGAGGCGATTGCTTGGTACATGCTGCTGGTGCCGGCCAAAACGCCGGCGGCAGTCGTCAGCCAGCTTTACAGCGAGACCGCGAAAGCGGTGAAGACCAGCGAAATGGTCGAGATGCTGGCGCGCGCCGGCACCGAACCCTGGGGCAGCACGCCGCGCGAGGCGGCGGATTTTCTGAACGTCGAGATCGCGCGCTGGGGCAAGGCGGTCAAGCAGGCGGGGGTCAGGATTGAATGAAGCAATGTACTAGAAGCTGCTCAAATACAGTTTGGAACCGCCGATGAACGCGGATGAACGCAGATAAGCTACAGGGATTTGAGCTTGATTCGGGGGAAAAGTCTGGATTTATATCGGCGTCAATCGGCGTCAATCGGCGTCAATCGGCGGTTGTTTCTCGGTGTTGTATTTTTGAGATTTGTTCTAGTCGACTTTGGCCCCTGACGCCGCCACCACTTTCGCCCACTTCGCATACTCGCTCGCCACGTAGGCGGCGAGCTGCTCGGGCGTGCTGCCGGAAACTTCGGCACCCTGTTTGTTGAACGCTTCGCGGATATCGGGCAGTTCAAGGATCTTGTTCACCTCGCCGTTCAGGCGCGCGATGATCGCCGGTGGTGTTGCGCGCGGCGCGAACAACGCGTTCCAGATCAGGATTTCGTAACCGGGTAAGCCACCTTCGATTACCGTCGGAATCTCAGGCACCGTCGCGCGCCGCTTCGCGCTGGTGATGGCCAGCGCGCGCAGCCTGCCCGCGTTCGCCTGCTGCAGCACTGCCGGCATGGCGCCGAAATAAATCTGCGCTTCACCCGTCATCGTGCTCACCACCGCAGGCGCGCTACCGTTATGCGGCACGTGCACCATGTCGATTTTCGCCGCCGACTTGAACATTTCCATGCCGAGATGGGTCGAGGAGCCGTTGCCCGACGATGCGGCGAATAACTGGCCCGGCCTTGCCTTCGTCAGCGCGATCAATTCCTTGACGTTTTTCGCCGGCAGTGACGGATGCACAACGATCAGCAGCGGCGTCGACGCCACGTGTGTGACCGGCGCGAAATCGCGTTGCGTGTCGTATGTCAATTTCTTGTAGAGATGCGGGTTGATGGCGATTTCGGTCGACGAGCCCATCAGCAGGTTGTAGCCGTCGGCAGGGGCTTTTGCCGCAAGTTCGGTGCCGAGCGCGCCGCCGGCGCCCGGGCGATTGTCGACGACCACCTGCTGGCCGAGCCGATCGCCCAGTTTCTGGCCGACGACGCGCGCCGCCAGGTCTGATGCGCCGCCCGGCGAGAACGGCACCATCATGCGGATAGTGCGTGTCGGATAAGGCTGGGCCGGCGCTTGCGCATGGACGTCCGCGGTCATCAGCGAGATCAGGATGCAGCAGGCACGAGGGCGGTTCACGGCGTCTCCGGTTTGAATTTGACTGTGCCGCTATCGTCGCAGAATATTCTGCGGCGGGCTACCGGTATAAAATGGCGCCATGAATCTCGAACAGATCAGGATCGATTTCGTCGCCGAGCAGGACCGGCTGGTGATGCGGCTGGCGAGTGGCGACCGCAGCGAGATATTGCTGTGGCTGACGCGGCGCTGCGTGAAACTCCTGTGGCCGCTGCTGGTGAAAATGGCCGAGTCGGCGCCGGTCATAGCGCAGCAGCCGCTGCCCGAGGCGCGGCAGGCGCTGCTCGGCATGGAACGCGAAAGCGCGCTGTCGAAAGCGAATTTCTCCAAGCCGTACGACGCGGCCGGCCGCGAGCGGCCGCTGGGCGCCGAGCCCATCGTGGTCGCGCGCATCAACACTGGCCGCAACCCCGAGGGCAAGAACGTGCTGGTGATGCTGCCGCAGCAGGGGCAGGGCGTCACGCTCGCGCTCGACGACGTGCTGCTGCACGGCCTGTGCAAATTGCTGCAGGACGTGGTCGGCAAGTCCGAATGGGACATGGTGCTGACCTTGCCCACTGGTCCCGTTGCGGCCGCCGCTGAAGGAACACCCCGGGTACTCAACTGAAGTCCGCGCGGCGCGCTGATGCGATAATCAGGCTTCCCGCAATATTTTTCTAAGGTACACATCCATGTCCAAACGCTGGAAGAAGCGTCCCGACGGTTCGAACTGGGGAGAATTCGGCGACGACGATCAGCACGGCCGCATGAACCTCGTCACTGCAGAACGCCGCCTGAACGCGCTGAAAGAAGTGAAAACCGGCGAAGTGTTCTGCCTCTCGCATCCGCTCCATCTGCCCGGCGGCAATGTCCTCAATAGCGGGCGCCATCCGCCCGTTTTTCATCCGGTATTCCGCCCCGGCGGCGAAGTGTATTTCAACCTCGCCATGCAGGAGACCAACCCGCGCTTCAATGACGTCGGCTCGGACGAAGCGATCATGCTGTATTCGCAGTATTCGACGCACTGGGACGGCTTCGCGCACAAGGGCACGATGTTCGACGCCGACGGCGACGGCGTGGAAGAGAAAGTCTCATACAACGGATTTCGCCTGGTAGACGACGCGGGCCGCGGGCTCTACGGCGAACTCGGCGCGCTTGCCCTGTCGGTGCAGGAAATGGCCGAGACCGGTGTTCAGGGCCGCGCGGTGATGGTGGACCTGCGCCATCATTTCAACGACGAGCGCGTCGCGGTGACGTACGAGATGCTTGAGCACGTGATGAAAGCAGACGCGGTGACGGTGGAAAAAGGCGACATCCTGTGCCTGCACACCGGCCTTGGCGAATTGATCCGCGCGGCCGACGGCAAGCTCGATAACGCGATCAAGACGCAGTGCGCCGTGCTCGACGGCCACGACCAGCGCCTGCTCGAATGGATTTCCGACAGCGGTGTGGCGGCCATCGCGGCCGACAACCTCGCCGTGGAAAGATCGTCCACGCTGGGCCTCGATCCACGCATGCCTCATCGCGGCCCGCAACTGCCGCTGCACGAGCATTGCCTGGTCAAGCTCGGTATCCACCTTGGTGAATTGTGGTACCTGACGGAACTTGCGGCGTGGCTGCGCAAGAACAAGCGCAGCCGTTTCCTGTTGACGGCGCCACCGCTGCGCATGCCGGGCGCCGCCGGGTCGCCGGTCACGCCGGTGGCGACTGTCTAGGCCGCCGCGATGGACCATCAACATTACATGGAGCTTGCGTTCGCCGCTGCGCGCGCGGCGTATGCGGAGGGCAACCGGCCGGTGGCGGCGGTGATCGTGCGCGACGGCGAAATCATCGCGACCGGGCGCAATACGATATTTGCCGATCACGATCCCAGCGCGCATGCGGAAGTCGCGGCCATCCGTGTCGCCTGCCGCCAGTTCAAAACGCTCGATTTGTCGGGAGCGACTCTTTATTCGACTCTGGAACCGTGTCCGATGTGCCTGTGGCTGATACTCGAGGCGAAAATCGAACGCCTCGTGCTGGGCGCGCGTCATGCCGCTTTGAAACGGCTGGACACCGGCGATTACTCGGTGGAAACTTTCCTCGCGCTGACGCGGCGTCCGCTTGAACTGGTGACTGGCGTGCTGGAGCAGCAATGTACGGACTTGCGTTTGCAGTGGATGCGGGAACAGGCAACGAAGCGGTGAGCAGCGCGGGGCCGGATTCCTGAGAGACGCCAGGCGAGAGGCGGAAGCCGGCTACGGGCGGCGTGTGCAGAAGTTCAGGCCGGAGTGAGCCAAGCGGCGGCCTGGAATAAGCCCAGCGGCCAGGTGTTTGCACCGATGCAGGAAGCTTCCTGCGCGTAAAAGGAGAGAGAAAATGACTGATTTCAAAAATGCGATAGCCGTGATTGCGACGGCATTCGTGCTGGTTGCGTGCACGGGTTTGCCCTATGCGCCGGTTAAATTTACCGACGGCATCATGACCAACAGCGCCAGCATGACGCTGTACACTTTCGATAAGGACGCGGCCGGTTCGGGCAAGAGCGTGTGCAACGGCGAGTGCGCGACGAACTGGCCGCCGCTGATGGCGGGTGCCACCGATCAATCGGGCGGCGACTGGACGGTTGTCACGCGTGACGACGGTGCCAGGCAATGGGCGTGGCTGGGCAAGCCGTTGTATCTGTGGGCCAAGGACCAGAAACCGGGCGACCGTAGCGGCGACAACTTCAATAACGTATGGCACGTGGTCAAGCCGGATCCGCGGGATATCAGTGCCGGCAACATGAACGGTCCGTGATATGCAATTGCGGCGGCGGCTATATACCGCTCAAATGCCGGCGATAATTTTTTTCCATTTCGCATAATCGGCTTTTATGCGCGCCGCATATTCCTGCGGCGATGAGGGCGCGGGGTTGAGGCCCTGCGCCTGCACCGGCCGCGCAATCTCGGGATCGACCAAAGCCTGGCGCAAGTCGCGGCTCAACCGGTTGACGATGGCCGGCGGCGTGCCGGCCGGCGCGAGCAGGCCGTACCAGAACGTCGCGTCGTAGTTCTTCACGCCGGCCTCGTGCATCGACGGCACGTCGGGCAGGCTGGGATCGCGGTTCAGGCTCGTCACCGCCAGAATCTGGATGCGGTTGCGCAGCGCCCCCGCCGCGGTCGCGCTGACGAAGCTGATCTGCAGCTCGCCGCTGATCACCGCCGTCAGGATTTCGTTGGCGCCCTTGTACGGCACGTGCGCGAAACTGGCGCCCGTCATGCTTTTCAGCAATTCGCCCGAGAGGTAGCCCGCGGAGCCTATGCCCTGCGTGCCGTAGTTGAGCGAACCGGGCTTGTCCTTCGCCAGCGCGATGAGTTGGGCGACCGAGCGCACCGGGGAATCCTGGCGCGCGATCAGCGCGTTGCAGAAAATCAGCGCGAGCCCGACCGGTGCGAACGCGGTGTCGGTGTTGTAGGGCAAATTTTTCTCGAGGATCTGCGTGATGGTGAGCGCGCCTACGCTGCCCCACAGCAGCGTATAGCCGTCGGGCCGCGCCGCCGCGACGAGCTGCGCCGCGACGCTGCCGCCGGCGCCGCCGCGGTTGTCGATGACGAAGGACGTGCGCAGGCTGTCGCCCAGCTTTTTCGCCACGGTGCGCGCGCCGATGTCGGCACTGCCGCCTGCGGAAAAACCGACGATCAGGCGGATCGGTTTATGCGGGTAATCCTCGGCAACCGCGGCCGCGCAGTTGGCGAGCGCGAGGGTTGCCAGAAACTTCAGCGTAATTTTCTTCATGGTGGATTCAATCCGCGCGTATGCCCGCCGCCGCGACGACTTTAGCCCAGCGCGCGAGGTCTATTTTGATCGAAGCAGCGTACTCTTCGGGCGTGTTGCCGACCGGTTCGGCGCCCTGCGACGCGAGTCGCTCACGGACGTCGGGCAGGCGCAGGATTTTCGCCAGCTCGCCATTCAGGCGCGTGATGATCTCGCGCGGCGTGTTGGCCGGCATGAGTAAACCGAATTCGGAACTGAATTCAAAATTCGCGACACCGGACTCCAGGAAAGTCGGCACCTGCGGCACGGCCGGTGAGCGGTTGCGGCTGGTAATCGCGATCGGCCGCACGCGGTTACTGGCGAGATAGGGCATCGCCGAAGGCAGCGCGGAGAACAGCATGGAGACGTGACCGCCGAGCAGATCGGTCAGTCCCTGCGCGTTGCCTTTGTACGGGATGTGCACGATCTGCATGCTGCCGACCGAGCTGCGCAGCCATTCGGTCAACAAGTGCGACACCGTGCCGTTGCCGGACGTCGCGTACGTGAGTTCGCCGGGACGCGCACGTGCCAGCGCAATCAGTTCTTTCAGCGAACGCGCAGGCAGCACCGGATGCACCACCAGAATGTTAGGGACTGCGGCGAGCAGAATCAGCGGCGCGAAATCTTTCACAGGATCGTAGGGCGGTTTTTGCAGGGTCGGCGTCATCGCAAACGTGCTGGTCACGAGCACCATCGCATAACCGTCGGGCGGTGACTTGGCGAGCGCATCGGTGCCTATCATGCCGGCGCCACCGCCGCGATTTTCAACGACCACCTGCTGGCCGAGCGACTCGCCCAGTTTTTGGCCGACGGTGCGTCCGATGATGTCGGTGCCGGCGCCGGGCGGGTAGGGGACGATGAGGCGAATGGGTTTTACCGGATAGCTCTGCGCGTGCACCGATGCCGCGCACAGCAGCAGTGCACCGAAGGCGGTGAGTTTGCCTGGCATGCTAATCAATGTGCCGCGCCGCGCGTCCCGCGTCCGCCGTGACGATGGTGCCGCTGATGAAGGACGCGCGCGGCGACGCGAGAAAGGCCACGAGGTCGGCGATCTCCTGCGGTTGTCCCAGCGGGTTCTTCAACAGTTCTTTCCAGCGCGCCTTGTCGCCGAATTTTTCCTGCGCGATTTTGCCGAGGCGGTTACGCAGGCGGTCGGTCTCGATCTGGCCGGGATTCACGCCGACCACGCGCACGCCGTATTCGAGACTGTCGCCGCCCAGCGTGCGGGTGAAGGCCATCAGCGCCGCGTTGCCGGTGGTGCCGGCGATATAGTCCTGGCGCGGACGTTCGCCGGCGACGCCGATGACGTTGATGATGACGCCGTTTTTCCGTGCACGCATGCGGCCGTAGATTTCACGCGTCAGGTTGATGTAGCCGAAGAGCTTCAATTCCCAGCCTTCGCGCCACTGCTTTTCGTCGATCTTGAGCAGTTCGCCCGACGGCGTGACGCCCGCGTTGTTGACGAGGATATCGACGTCACCGGCGGCCTTGGCCAGTGTGGCGATGTTGGCGGATACGCCGAGATCGAGCGCGTGGCACCGTACTTTCACTTGATGCTCTTTGGCGATGCCCGCACGCACTGCTTCAAGGTCGACCGCCGAGAGCGACGCCAGATGCAGGTGGCAGCCTTCGCGCGCGAGTTCTTCCGCAATCGCGCGGCCGATGCCGCGCGAGGCGCCGGTCACCAGTGCGGTGAGCCCGGCAAGTTTCAAATCCATGGGTGAATTCCTCAGATGTTTTCTGGTTATGTCCGTAGTTTACTACGGCCGCATTGCTTCCACCGCGCGTCCGTTGTATACACAGGAATCGAAACGCAACGGAGAGTGGACGTGAAGAACAAGCAGATCCTGCTGGCGGCGCGGCCGGCCGGCGCAGTGGAAGAAAAGCATTTCCGCCTGGTCGAGTCCGCAATCCCGAAAGCGGGCAAGGGGGAGTTCGTGGTGCGCACTCACTATATGTCGCTCGACCCCTATATGCGCGGGCGTATGGACGATGCGAAGTCGTATGCAAAGAAAGCTGAAGTCGGCGAAGTGATGGTGGGCACCGTGGTCGGCGAGATCGTCGAATCGAATCATGAGAAGTTCAAGGCCGGCGATTTCGTCGAGACGCGCACCGGCTGGCAGCTTTACGGCGTGAGCGACGGCGGCGGCGTGCGCAGGATCAACCCCGACTACGTGCCGATGTCGGCTTATCTCGGCGCGGTGGGCATGCCGGGCGTCACCGCGTGGATAGGCCTGAATGAGCATGGCCACCCGAAAGAGGGCGAGACGGTGGTCGTGTCGGCGGCGAGCGGAGCCGTTGGCAGCGTCGTCGGCCAGCTTGCAAAACTGCAAGGCTGCCGCGCAGTGGGCATTGCGGGCGGCCGCGTCAAATGCGATTACGTTGTCAAAGAGCTGGGCTTCGACGCGTGCGTCGACTACAAGGCGGGTAACCTCGACGCGGACCTGCGGGTGGCGTGCCCGAAAGGTGTAGACGTTTATTTCGACAACGTCGGCGGCCCCATACTCGATACGGTGCTGGCGCAGATGAACGCGTTTTCGCGCATCGTGCTGTGTGGCCAAATCGCGGGCTATAACGACCCGGACGCGCTGACATTGCATAACACGCGCTCGTTTCTGGTCAACCGCATCCAGTTGCGCGGCTTCATCTGCTCTGACCACATGGACTCGTGGCGCCCGGCATTGAAGGAACTCGGTGAACTCGTGCACGACGGCAAGCTCAAATACCGCGAGAGCATCGCGGAAGGACTCGAGAGCGCGCCGAAAGCGTTTATCGGCATGCTGAACGGGAAAAACTTCGGGAAGCAGCTAGTAAAGCTGATTTAGGAAATTTCTGATTGAGTCATCCTCGCGTGGGCGGGGATCCAGTCCCCCTATCCTACCTTTCCCCGCAAGCGGGGGAAGGGGATACCCGCTGCGCGGGAATGACGAACCCATACTTGTTCAGACCCTTCTTTAGCGCTTCCCTTCCTTCGCCTCTATACGCTTCACGACCTGCAGCACCTGCTCGAAACGCAGTGGAAGGGCGCCCACGGGTGCGGCCCTGACCGCGCGTTCAGGGATAGAATGCAATCGCAGTCCACCAGTCCTGTGGCATGCGGTTAAAACCAATAATTTCGACTTCGACGGAGGATTCCATGCGTAAACAACTTATTACTGCAGCAATTCTGGCCACCTTCGCCGGCGCTCCGCAGTTCGCGTCCGCGGCGGATGACGCGAAGAAAAACATGACGGGCACGGAGATGAAGGCCGCTACCGTGAGCGCGACGCTCGATCTCGACACCAAGCAGATCGGCCTGATTGTCGGCGGTCAGAGCGGCGAGGGAGTATTGCATTATCAGGGCAAGGACT
>CAMBSS010000145.1 GCA_945870465.1 Bordetella parapertussis
CAACGGCCTAGGAAATAATCACAGTGAATTCAACGAAGCGCCATAACTTTTATGCTTTTCTTTGATTGTTAGCACACAAACTTATTCGCTATACGTATAGGAGTTCACCCGCGAACTATCTGCGTTCTTAATGAAAGAGCGTCCCACCGTTGACGTTATACGCCTGGCCAGTGATAAAGGCCGCCTCGCTCGAAGCAAGGAACGCCACGAGATTTGCCACGTCCTCTTACCACATGAAATGTTTGGCGCCCCGAAGACGAATCGAACGTCCGACCTGCCCCTTAGGAGGGGGCTGCTCTATCCACTGAGCTACCGGGGCGTGCGGGGGCATTTTAGCGTAAAATCCGCGCCGGCCTGTTCGTTAATCCTGAAAGAAAATCAATGGTTAAGTGGTTGCTGATCGCGTTCGTGGTCGGCGTTGCGCTGCTGCTGTGGCGGCTCACCGCCCACGCCAATCGCAATCTGCCGAAGGCCGGCGATGCGGCGCCGGATTTCAGCTTGCCGGACCAGAACGGCAAGGTGCGGGCGCGCGATGAATTCCGCGGCAAATGGCTGGCGCTGTATTTCTATCCGCGCGATGATACGCCGGGCTGCACGGAGCAGGCCGCGCAGTTTCGCGACGCAATGCTTGAAATCGAGGCGGTGGGTGCGGTGGTGTGCGGCGTCAGCGTCGACGACAGTGAAAGCCATGCGGAATTTGCGCGCAAATACAATCTGCCTTTCGCGCTGCTGGCTGACCGTCGCGGTGAAGTTGCGACTCGTTATGGATCATTGCGCGATTTCGGTTTCATCAAGTTCGCCAAGCGCAACACTTTTCTGGTCGATCCGGCGGGCAAGGTGGTGAAGGTGTATCTGGGTGTGAATCCGGCACGCAACACCGCCGATGTGATCAACGACTTGAGGCAGCTCGCCAAATTATGATCAAAAGCATAGACCATATCGTTCTCACCACGCGCGACCTCGATAAATGCATCGCGTTTTACGTCAAGACGCTGGGCATGCAGCTCGAGAACTACGGCAAGGGCCGCATCGCATTCAGGTTCGGCGAGCAGAAATTCAACGTGCATCCGCCCGGTTTCGACGCCAGCATCAAGGCGCGCACGCCGACGCCGGGCTCGCTCGATTTGTGTTTCTTGGCAGATTGCCCTTTGGAAGACGTGATCGCGCGGTTGAAGCAGGACGGCATCCCGATCGAAGAAGGTCCGTCCGTGCGTACCGGTGCGCGGTTCCCGATACGCTCAGTGTATGTGCGCGATCCGGATGACAACCTGGTCGAAATCTCCGTGCCGGTAGAGCAGAAAGCGTGTAATGAGTGATGGGCAATGGGGAATGGGTTGGCCAGTTTTGTGGTTGCCGCTTTACTCATCACGCATTGCTCATCGCTCATCACGGTCATTATGCCTCTAGCAACTCTCGATAGCGCCTGCCTCGCATTCGGCCACGTCGCGCTGCTCGACCATGCCGATCTGGTGATCGAGCGCGGCGAGCGCATCGGCCTGATCGGCCGCAACGGCACGGGCAAGTCGAGCCTGCTCAAAATCATCGGCGGTGAAATTCCGCTCGACGACGGCAAGGTCTGGCGCGAGCCTGAACTGAAGTTCGCGCTGGTGGCGCAGGAGCCGGAACTCGATGCGGACACTACGGTATTCGATACCGTTGCCGCCGGTCTTGGCGCGCAGACCGCGCTGCTGCACGAGTACCACGAGCTCACGCGCAAACTTGCCGATGAAAAAAGCGACCACACGGCATTGCTCGAACGCATGCAGGAATTGCAGACCGAATTCGAGCACAACGACGGCTGGAGCGCCAACTCGCGCGTCGAGACGACGCTGGCGAAGCTGGGACTCGATCCCGATGCGCGGGTGGGCACGTTGTCCGGCGGCCTCAAGAAAAGAGTCGCGCTGGGACGCGCGCTGGTCACCGAGCCGGAATTGCTGTTGCTCGACGAGCCGACCAACCATTTGGACGTTGCCGGCATCGAGTGGCTCGAAGAATTGCTGACCGGCTTCGGCGGCAGCGTGCTGTTCGTGACCCATGACCGGCGCTTTCTTGACAACGTGACCACGCGCGTCATCGAACTCGATCGCGGACGGCTGGCGAGTTTTCCCGGCAGCTATGAAGAGTACCAGCGGCGCAAAGAGGAACTGCTGAATGCCGAAGCTCAGCAGAACGCCAGGTTCGATAAAATGCTGGCGCAGGAAGAGGTCTGGATACGCAAAGGCGTGCAGGCGCGGCGCACGCGCAACGAGGGCAGGGTATTGCGGCTGGAGCAATTGCGCCGCGAGCGCGCCGCGCGCCGCGACCGCCTCGGCCAGGTCAACCTTGACGTCGCCGCCGGAGAGCGCTCCGGAAAATTGGTGGCCGAAATGCAGGCCGTCAGTAAACGTTTCGGCGACAAGCCAGTCATCGCGGATTTTACGTGCGTGATCCAGCGCGGCGACAAAGTCGGCTTGTTGGGACCCAACGGTTGCGGCAAGACCACGCTGTTGAAGTTATTGCTGGGCGAACTTGAGCCGGACAGCGGCAAGGTGCGGCGCGGCACCAAGTTGTCGATCGCTTATTTCGACCAGTTCCGCGCGCAGCTCAATGATGAATCGACGCTGGCGGAAGTCATCAGCCCGGGCTCCGACTTCATCGAAATCGGCGGCACGCGCAAGCACGTGATTTCCTACCTCGGTGATTTCCTGTTTCCACCCGAGCGCGCACGTGCCAAGGTGGCTAGCCTGTCGGGTGGGGAGCGCAACCGCCTGCTGCTCGCGCGCCTCTTTGCACAGCCGGCCAATGTACTGGTGCTCGACGAGCCGACCAACGATCTCGATATTGAAACACTGGAGCTGCTCGAGGCATTGCTGCAGGAATACACGGGCACGCTGTTCCTCGTCAGCCACGACCGCACCTTCCTCGATAACCTGGTGACCCAGGTCATTGCGTTCGAAGGTGAAGGCAAGCTCGTCGAATACGTCGGCGGCTATGCGGATTGGCGGCGCGCCAGGGAGTTTCATGCGGCTGCGCAGCGCGATGCGACTAAAACCAGTGTCGCCGCGCACAAACCTGCGCCGAAACCGGCGGCACGCGCAACACCCAAAGTTAAAATGAGCTTCAAGGAGACGCGTGAACTCGAAGCCCTGCCGGAAAGGATTGCCGCGCTCGAGCGTGAGCAGGCATCGATCTCCCAGCGTCTCGCCGATGGCACCCTGTATCGCGACGATCCGGCGCAGGCCAAGGCCCTGCAGGCCGGGCTCGCGAAAATCGATACCGATCTGGCGGCAGCTTTTGCCCGTTGGGAGCAGCTCGAAAGCCGCAGCACGGGGACGCCCGCGCCCGTAAAATGACGGAAGTCTGGTAATGGGCGATGGGTTATGGATAATGAGTCAGCGGTAACGCGTAGTCGCATTGGGTCGGGCATTTGCCTTTCACCCATTGCCCATCAGCCATTGCGGATTGCGCATGGCTGATTTCTGGCACAGCTGCGGTTACCACTTGCTGGAGCGTAGCGGCGCAAAGCTCAAGGTCACTGACGATTATTTGCGGGCCTATTACACGCGGCCCGAGCTGGCGCCGGTAGCGGCGTCATGCGAGGCCGAGCATGCGCTGCACGCGGCGCTGCTGGAGCAACCGCGGCTTGCGGTTGATGAGCGCAGGATCGCGGAAATCCGCGACGATGACGCGCGGGAAAATTATCGGGTCATGCTGCGCTTCCGCGACCAGTTGCTGGCGGCGCCGTCGCTCGAGGCGTTTTATTCTGGACTGTTTCAGCGCGACGTCGCCGTGCCGCCGCTGTTCATCGACCAGACGGTGCAGGCGATACTGCGCGGCATACTCGACGGCGACGGCGATGGTCTCAAGGCGCGCGCGGCGGAACTGTTTTTCCGGCGCCAGCGCGTCAACGTGGAAAACGGCGCGATCCGCTTGGCCGACGACCAGACCGTTGCCGTGCACGCAAGTGGCGGCGGGCTGGGCAGCCTCGGCAAGCTGATACTCGAGGCGCAGATACCGCTGCGCACCATTGAGCTCGACGTGCTGGATGCCAAAACCCACGACGAATACTGGAAGCGCGACGAGCGCTACGACACGGTGCTGCAGTTGAACAGCGCGCATGCGGGTTGCGGCGCACTGTGCCGCGTCATCGAGGCGTGGGTCATGCATTTTCATGAGACGCCGGTGACGGTCAGCCCGGTGCGCGAGATCCCGGACGACGACTGGGTGTGGCACGTCGGCCTCGACGCCGAATCCACCGCCATGCTGAACGAGATTTATAATGGCGGCGATGTGGACGAAGAACGCATGCGGAGCATCATCGGACTCTACCGGCTCGATTTCGGCAATCCGTCGGACATGCGCGCCGAAATTTCCGGAAAGCCGGTATTTCTCGGCCTGGCGGCGACGGCGGACGGCCACTTGCGCATGAAACCGCAGAACCTGCTGATGAACCTGCCGTTGGCGAGGCGCGCGTGACGCCGCACGCCGAACGGTTCGGCCGGATGGTTGCCGGCGCGGACGAAGAGATTAATCTCGCCGAAGCGGCCCTGTTGATCGCGGCCGAGGAATACCGCGATCTGGACATCCCCGCATATCTGGCCCAACTCGACGATCTGGCAGCGACGCTCAAACGCCGCCTGCGCGCCGACATCAGCCCGGCCGACAAAATTATTGCGCTCAACCGCTATCTGTTCGAAGAACTCGGTTTCGCCGGCGATGCCGCCAATTACTACGACGCGCGCAACAGTTTCCTGAATGAGGTGCTCGACCGCAAGCGCGGCATTCCGATCACGCTCGCGCTGGTTTACATTGAAATCGGCCGCCGCATCGGGCTGCCGGTGCAGGGCGTTTCGTTTCCCGCGCATTTTCTGGTCAAGTGCCCGCTGCGCGAAGGCACGGTAGTGCTCGATCCCTACGCCAAGGGCGTGTCGCTCAGTTTCGACGAGCTGCGCCAGCGCGTGAAGGCGCTGCGCAACGGCAGCGAGCCGACCAGGTCGATGGTGGCAGGCATGCTGGTCGCGGCGGGCAACAAGGAAATCCTGATGCGCGTATTGCGCAACCTCAAGGGCGTCTATTCGCATCACAAGGAGTGGATGAAGGCGCTGGCTACCACTGACCGCATCATCAACGTGATGCCGGACATGGCCGAGGAGTACCGCGATCGCGGCATGATTTACCTGAATCTCGAGTGCTTTCGCGCGGCGCTGTTTGATTTTCAGGCTTACCTCAAGATGCTGCCGGTCGCGCGCGACGCCGATACGGTGCGCCGGAAGGTCATCGAGCTGCAGGCCGTCGCGTCGCGGCTCAACTGACATGAAGCAGACCGTGGACATCGGCGGCCTCGAAGTCATCAGCCACGTGCCGGCGACGCCGACGAAGACGGCGCAGCTGCTCTTTGTCCACGGCGCGTTCGTCGCTGCATGGTGCTGGGGCGAGCATTTCCTGCCTTATTTCGCATCGCAGGGTTATGCAGCGCACGCCGTGAGCCTGCGCGGCCATGGCGGCAGCGCCGGCCACGAGATGCTGGTCGCAACCAGCATCGACGACTACGAGAACGATGTGCAACGCGTCGCGCGGCACATCGGTGCTCCGCTGGTGGTCGTCGGCCATTCCATGGGCGGCATGGTAGTGCAGCGCTGCCTGCACAAGTTAAATGCCGCGGCCGCGGTACTGATGGCGTCGGTGCCGCCGGAAGGCCTGCTCGGTTCATCGATGCTGCTCGCGGCGCGCGACCCGGCGCTGTTCAGCGAGATAAACCTGATACAGCACGCGCATCCGGGCCTGACGGCGCTGCAGGCGTTGCGTCGCGCGATTTTTTCCGACCATATTCCGGACGAAGAAATCGGCAAACACCTCGCGCGCGTGCAGCCGGAATCGGAACGCGCGGTCTTTGACCTGTCGTGGCCGCAGCAGTTTTTCATTGGGCACGCCAGGGGCGTGCCAGTGCTGGTGCTGGGCGGCGGGGAGGATGCGTTTTTTTCCCCTGCCATGATCGAATCGACGGCGCGCGTTTACGGTGTCAAGGCCGAGATATTCCCGGACATGGCGCACGCGATGATGCTGGAGCCGGAGTGGCAGCGCGTGGCCGACCGTATTATCGGCTGGCTGGACGGCATGCAGGTGTAATGCCTGACCGGATTTGCGCTGCGGTCAATGCAGCAGCATTTTTGTGGCACACTGGTTTTGTTGCCGCATGAGACGGGCGTAAACAGGAGGGCGGAATGGACCATTACTGGTGGTGGGCGATCGGCGGCATCGCGCTGATCATCGCCGAACTGATCACCGGCACCTTTTATCTGCTGGTCATCGGCATTGCCGCGCTGGCAGGCGCTGCGGTGGCCTACGCGCATTTTTCGTTCTGGACGCAGGCAGTGGTCGCCGCTGCGATTGCGATAATCGGCGTCGTTTTCGTGACGCGCTTGCGCAAAACCCACCTATCCTCGCCGGGGATTTCGCTCGACGTCGGGCAAAGCGTGGTGCTCGATGCGTGGGTCAACGAGAAAGGCCGGCACGCGCGGGTGCGCTACCGCAATGCGTTGTGGGACGCCCGGGTGCTCGACGAGCAGGGGGCAGAGGCGGGCAGCACGCTCTACATCACGCGCGTCGAGGGCAGTACTTTGCATGTCGCGGCGACACGCCCGGCTTAGCAATCCCGTTCCACTTTAACCGCAGGGGAGGCAACCATGTTTGCAAAACTGATCGTCGTATTCGTCGTCACGGCGGCGCTGATCGCCAGCGGCCAGCCCGGCTACGCGGTGCCGTTCTTCATCATCGGCTTCGGTATCGTCCTCGCCATCGAGTCACTCAAGGTCGTCCCGCAGCAGCAGGCGTGGGTGGTCGAGCGCTTCGGAAAATTTGACAGCGTGCTGGAGCCGGGCCTCAACGGCATCTGGCCGTTTTTCGACCGCGTCGCCTACAAGCATTCGCTCAAGGAGGTGCCGCTCGACGTGTCGGAGCAGGTTTGCATCACCAAGGACAATACGCAGCTGGGCGTGGACGGTATTATTTATTATCAGGTGACCGATCCGCAGCTTGCGTCGTACGGTTCGTCGAACTACATCGCGGCGATCACGCAGCTTGCGCAGACCACGTTGCGCTCCGAAATCGGCAAGATGGAGCTCGACAAGACGTTCGAGAGCCGCGACGAGATCAACCGCCAGGTGGTGGCCGTGCTAGACGAGGCGGGGCGCACCTGGGGCGTGAAGGTGCTGCGCTACGAAATCAAGAACCTGACGCCGCCGGAAGCCATCCTGCGTTCGATGCAGGCGCAGATTACGGCGGAACGCGAAAAGCGCGCGCTGATCGCCAAGTCGGAAGGGCAACGCCAGCAGGAAATAAACCTCGCGGATGGCGAGAGGCAGGCCGCGGTGCTGCAATCCGAAGGTGAGAAAATCGCGGCGATCAACCGGGCTGACGGCGAGGCCCAAGCCATCACGACCATCGCCGCGGCCAATGCCGCCGCAGTGCGTGTCGTGGCTTCATCGATGAACGAGCCGGGCGGCATGAATGCGGCCAATCTGAAGGTCGCCGAAATGTATGTGCACGCCTTCGCCAATCTCGCGAAGACCGGCAATACGCTGATCGTGCCGGGCAATTTGGCGGATATGGCGACGCTGGTGGGGTCGGCGATGTCTATCGTCAGCGGCACCAGGCACGCCGAAGGGTCGGCGCCCGCGCCCAAGCAGGCCTGAAACCTGAACCGCGTTAGATGGAAGGCGTTGTTACCGGCGTTGCCGGTTGCACATTGCTGACCGGCATGGTCTCGGCAGGCGCCGAGGCTTGCGGTGCGTTGATGCCCGCGCCCGTCGGTTTTGCCGGTTCGTCGCCTTCGGCGCGCGGCTTGATTTTCAGCTCTGGAATGTCTTCCTCGTCTTTTTCCGGCGGCGGGTTGCCGTCGTAAACGAGGTTGCGGCGGCGCTGCAGATAGGCGTCACGCTGGAACTCATAGGGATCGAGCGCCGCTTCGTCGAGGATCTTGGTCGAATCGAGCAGGTTGGCACGCAGGTTGATGATGTGCAGCCCCCATACCGAGTTGCGCGTGCGCATGTGATTGCGCCAGATCAGGTAGATCGGGTCGAGTTTGAAGTCGACTGCCGAACCGACACCGTCGCGAAATGAACTCGGGCCGAAAAACGGAATTTGCAGGTAAGGGCCGGAACTGATGCCCCAGCGGCCGAGCGTCTGGCCGAAATCTTCCTTGTGTTTTTCAAGCCCTACTTCAGTCGCCACGTCGATAAAGCCGGCGAGGCCCACCGTCGTATTGACCACGATGCGTCCGACGTCGGAAACCGCGTCGCCGACCTTGCCCTGCAGCAGGTTGTTGAGCGCGGTCAGCACGTCGTAGAGGTTGTTGTAGAAGTTCGTGATACCGGTGCGCACAAACTGCGGCAGTACCGTTTTGTAAACCGTTGCGACCGGCTTTAGGACGACCTTGTCGAGCCCGTCGTTCAGTTGGTAGACGGCGCGGTTAAGCGGCTCGAGCGGATCGCGCGGGTTCTTGGTGCTCGCGCAACCTCCCAGCAGAGCCAGCGACAACAGCCCCAGCACGCAGGAACTACGGAGCCGGGCGGTAAACAAAGTCATGAGCATGATTCCAGCATTCCAGCATTTGGTCTGGTTACGGCGTTTTTCATTATAACAATGATTTCAGGCAAAACCAAAGGCATAAAACGGCCCTGTTTCCGGGCGCTGCCCGGGTGCCTGCGCTCCGCTGTGGGCGGTCGTCAGGAAGGGCGTTTTTTCGGCCTGCGCTGTCCGTATTGACAGGTGTCCGGCCGGCCAGCGCCAAGGCGAGCTAGCTGGTCGTTGCCGGCGCTTTTTTGCGCGGTTTCGATTTCCTGGCCTTGGGATTCGCGACGGGCGCCGGCGGCGCGGCCTGCGCGGGCGCCGCGACGGCCGCCGGTGCCGTTTCTACGCGCGCCGCCGCGGCTTTCTGCCGAACTTCGTCCAGCGTCGCCTGGGTCGCGGCCTGCAAAGGCCCGCCGAGGCTTACCGCTTTTTCCGCCGCAGTCACGGCGTCGCTGAATTTGCCGCGCTCGGCGAGCACGTTCGCGAGATTGTTGAACGCGGCGGCGGCTTCGGGATTGTCCAATGTCGCCTGCTTGAACGCGGTTTCGGCCGTATCGAGATCATGCAGCGCGTAAGCCGTGTTGCCGCGGCCCATGTGGCCGGCGAGGCTGCCAGGCCAGCGTTTGAGCATTGCGGTATATGCAATCAAGGCGTTTTTCAGGTGCCCGCTTCTTTCGAGAGCAACGACCGCCGCGGCGTAGCGCGTTTCGGTGGCCGTTACGGGCACGCGGTCGGGCGGCACCGCGATCATCGCCCAGTAGTCTTCCTCCCGCCATATTTTTTCGAACACCGGCAGCGGCGTTGGCAGGCGCGGTCTTTTGCCGGAGCGCCTGATTATTTCCAGGCGGTCAAGGTCGTAACCGACGACGACCGAGTAATGCCATATCGGATACCATTTGAAGGGGCCGTAGTTTTCGAGCACGATCGCCGGTGAACCCGCGGCGAGTTCGCGCAAGAGATCGGTCACCTTGGGGGCGAGTTCGTAGGCGATGAGGCCATTGCGGCGCGCGGCTGCGATCATTTCAACCTGCAGGCTGCCTTTGCGTCCGGGCAGATAGACCTGCTCGACCAGTTGCTCGGGTGTCACCGCGACACCCGCGGCATTCAGCGCCATGGCCAGCGCCGACGGGCCGCAGTAATAATCATCCTGCGGGTAGAACGGGACCTCGGTCAGTTCCACGCGCGGCGGCAGGCCGGCCGGCCGCTGCTCTTTCAGTGCATAGGTTTGCGGCGCGATGAACGCGCAGCCCGGAAGCAGCGCGCTCAAAAAAATAAAGCCCGCGGTTAAGCGGGCTTTAAAGCCGTGCATATTGAGTCTTGGTCAGTTATTTCCAGAAATACCAGACGATGCCAGCGATGATGAGGACACCCAAACCCCACCACACTGCGCTGGACGTGGCGCCCGCCGGCAGGCTGTCGATTTTTCCCGCGATGCGGTTGATTTCATCCTGGGTCATCGCGTTCACGCGGTCTTCGGCGGTCGATGCGGTGAGGCCCAGTGCTTCGAACTGCTTCTGCACGTCGGTGCGGCTGACGAAGTCGCGCACTTTGTCGCGATTGGCTTCATTGGCGGCACTGGCGAGGACCTGGTCGGTGGCGATCATTCCGGCTTGAGCCGAATAAGGCAACCACACCATGCTGAGGATCAATAATTGGCATATCAGTCTGTAGAATGATTTCATCTTTAGGCTCCAGTAAGTTATGAATGTAATCTGCATCCGCAAGCGCCGACAAAGCGTCATCGCAGCGCCCAGACTCCTTTATATATCCAGGCAAACATCAACGTCAAGGGTTGTATTGGCGGCGGCTGTGGATATGTCAAAGGCGGGCGCCGGCGCAGCGCCCTGAATTCCGGCGGCGCACGGAATATAAATAGCTGACCTCCGCAATGAAATGCCTGCCGGGGGCCGGTTTGCGCGCAAGTCCGTCGTCATATTTTCTGCCGGCGGGCGCCCAGCAAAAAGCCCG
>CAMBSS010000146.1 GCA_945870465.1 Bordetella parapertussis
ATTGCTTTAGCGGCGACACATAAATAACCGGCGGCACGCTCACCTTGGAGTCAGCGGGGTCGGGGCGCGCTTTTTGCTGCGCCATGGCGAGCGCGGGCAGCGCCGTCAGGGCGACAGTCCAGCAAATTATTTGCAATTTTTTCATCACAGTCCTCGTAACCTGGGTTGCACCATGCATGACTCCACGCGCGCAAAAGCGCATGAAAGCAAGCAACGATTCAGGAACCGCGGGTTCGCCGTAGCGGCGCGCCGACAGCGCGCGCAGTACGTACGGAAGCCGCTAGGCGAGAAACTGCGAAGGAGGGCGTTGCAACTGTTCGGGGAAGAACAGCGTGAGGTGACCGGTTAATACCGGAGGTTGAGTCTGGATCGGGTCGAGCAATACGTCGATGGCCGCCGACGCAATCGCCGGTGCCGAGCACGCATTGCACATGCTGCAGCCGTCGCACACGAGCTTCACGCCGGAATTCGGCGCGTGTTCGTGGTGTTCGGACGCGTCAGCCTCGTGCGCGTGATGCTCGGATGCCTGGGCCGCCGGCGCGTCGTGATCGCAGAATGGCATGGCATACGCGTGCATGGTTTGCAGCGGCAGGCCGGCCATCAGGATCAATACGGCGAGTTTTCGGAAAATATCCAGCATGATTTTTGAATGCTAATTCACCACGATGCGCTTGGCAACCGGTTAGGACAGGTTGCGCACACGGAAAGTTTCATATTATTTCACCGAAACGCGGCGCTTGTACAGTAACAAATAGGCGACTGGAATCACGAACATAGATAGCAAAGGCGCGGTAATCATGCCACCGACCATGGGTGCCGCGATACGCTGCATCACCTCGGAACCGGTTCCAGTGCCGAACATGATGGGCAACAGTCCGGCGATAATCACGGCCACGGTCATCGCTTTCGGCCGCACGCGCAGCACCGCGCCGTCGCGGATGGCGTTTTCAAGCGCATCGAGCGTGGGGGGCTGGCCTGATGCCAGTCGTGCGTCCCAGGCTTGCCGCAGGTAGAGCAGCATGATTACGCCGAACTCCGCGGAGACGCCGGCGAGTGCGATAAAGCCCACCGCACTGGCCACCGAAATATTGTGTCCGAGTGCAAACAGCAGCCAGAAGCCGCCGACCAGCGCGAATGGCAGCGTGGCCATGATGAGCAGCGCTTCGCCGACGCGCCGGAAGGTAAGATAGAGCAGCACGAAAATGATGAACAGCGTGGCCGGCACCACGATTTTGAGCTTGGCGGTGGCACGCTCCAGATATTCAAACTGCCCGGACCACGACACCGAATAGCCGGCCGGCAGTTTTATTTCCTTCGCCACCGCCCGTTGCATATCGACGACAGCGGATTTGAGGTCACGGCCGCGGATATCCACGTACACCCAGCCCGACAGCCGGGCATTCTCCGAGCGCAACATGGGCGGGCCGTCCATCACGGTGATGGCGGCGACGTCCGACAGCCGGATCTGCGCGCCGCGCTCGGTGAGTACCGGCAGGTTGCGGATTTTCTCGACCGAGTCGCGGGTTTCTCGCGGATAGCGCACGTTGATCGGGAAGCGCTGCAGTCCCTCGACGGTCTCACCGATGTTG
The DNA here is from genome assembly GCA_945870465.1 of Bordetella parapertussis. The sequence goes on from CAMBSS010000146.1 coordinate 1,590, forward strand.
TCGCCGCCTACCGCCGCCGACACGATACTTTGCACGTCGGCGATGTTCATGCCGTAGCGCGCCGCCGCATCGCGGTCGATTTTGACGTCGATGTAGCGCCCGCCGGTGAGGCGTTCGGCCAGCGCCGAGGTCACGCCCGGCACCGTTTTGACGATGCGTTCGACGTCGCCGGTGATGCGGTCGATTTCCTGCAGGCTAGCGCCCGCGACTTTCACGCCGACCGGGCTCTTGATGCCGGTCGCCAGCATGTCGATGCGGTTGCGGATTGGCGGCACCCAGATGTTGGAGAGCCCCGGCACCTTGACGATGCGGTCGAGTTCTTCCACCAGCTTGTCGGGCGTCAGGCCGGCGCGCCACTCGCTGCGCGGTTTGAACTGGATGGTGGTCTCGAGCATTTCCAGCGGCGCCGGGTCGGTGGCGGTTTCGGCGCGTCCCGCCTTGCCGAAGACGCGCGCGACTTCCGGCACGGTCTTGATCAGCCGGTCGGTCTGTTGCAGCAACTCCGCCACTTTACCGACGGAAATGCCGGGCAGGGCGGAGGGCATATAGAGCAGATCGCCTTCGTCGAGCGGCGGCATGAACTCGCCGCCGAGTCGCGCGGCCGGGTAGAGCGTCGCCGCGGCAAGCAGCAGTGCCACGCCCAGCGTTGCTTTCGGAAAACGCAGCACGCCATCGAGCAAAGGGCGGTAGAGCGCAATCAGCCAGCGATTGAGCGGGTTCGCCTGCTCCCGCGGAATATTGCCGCGGATCAAATAACCCATCAGCACCGGAATCAACGTCACTGCCAGTATGGCGGACGCCGCCATCGCATAGGTCTTGGTGAACGCGAGCGGCGCGAACAGCCGGCCTTCCTGCGCCTCCAGCGTGAACACCGGGATGAAAGACAGCGTAATGATCAGCAGCGAGAAGAACAGCGCCGGCCCGACTTCGGCCGCGGATTCCCCAATGACGCGCCACTGCTCGTCACCTTTTAACGCTGTTCCCGGGTGCGCATGCTGCCAGCGCTCGATGTGCTTGTGCGCGTTTTCGATCATCACGACCGCCGCATCGACCATCGCGCCGATGGCGATTGCGATGCCGCCCAGTGACATGATGTTGGCATTGACTCCCTGATGATGCATGACAATAAAGGCCGCAAGTATGCCGATGGGCAGCGTGACGATTGCGACCAGGGCCGAGCGGATGTGAAACAGGAAGAACGCACACACGAGAGTCACGATGATGAATTCCTCGACGAGCGTCGAACCGAGGTTGCGCACCGCGCGCAGAATCAGGCTGGAGCGGTCATAGGCCGGCACGATCTCCACGCCTGCCGGCAGCCCGGGCTTCAGGGATTCGAGTTTTGCTTTTACGGCGGCGATGGTTTCCAGCGCGTTCTTGCCTGAGCGCATGACGATGATGCCGCCGGCGACCTCGCCTTCGCCGTCGAGTTCAGCGACACCACGGCGCATCTCGGGGCCGATCTGCACGCGCGCGATGTCGCCAACCCGCACCGCGATGCCGGCGTTGGTCGTGGTCAGTGGAATCCCGCGAAAGTCGTCGAGGGTTTGCAGGTAGCCGGAAGCGCGCACCATGTACTCTGCTTCGCCAAGTTCCAGCACCGAGCCGCCGCTTTCCTGGTTCGCTTTCTGCACGGCTTCGATGACTTTGGTGTGCGGAATGTTGTAGGCGCGCAGCTTGTCGGGGTCGAGCACGATCTGGTATTGGCGCACCATGCCGCCGACGCTTGCCACCTCCGACACGTTCGGCACGGTCTTCAGTTCGTACTTGATGAACCAGTCCTGCAGGGTGCGCAACTGCGAGAGGTCCATTTTGCCGCTGCGGTCCACCAGCGCGTACTCGTATATCCAGCCTACGCCCGTCGCATCCGGCCCCAGCGCGGCTTTGGCCTGCGCGGGCAGGCGCGACTGCACCTGGTTCAGATATTCCAGCACGCGCGAACGCGCCCAGTACGGATCGGTGCCGTCTTCGAACAGCACGTAAACAAACGAATCCCCGAAAAACGAATAACCGCGCACCGTCTTCGCGCCCGGCACTGAGAGCATGGTGGTGGTAAGCGGGTAAGTGATCTGGTTTTCGACGATCTGCGGCGCCTGACCAGGATACGTCGTGCGGATAATGACCTGCACGTCGGACAGGTCTGGAATGGCATCGAGCGGCATGCGCTCGAGCGACCACATGCCCCACGCGGACACCATAAGTGTCGCAAGTAGCACCAGGAACCGGTTGCCAATCGACCAGCGGATCAACGCAGCAATCATTTTTTTGTCGCCGGCTTGGTTTGCGCGGCCAGCGAAATGCCCGTCAGCTCGTATTGGCCATCCTTACGCTGCCTGAATTCAAATGTCACCGCGCCACCTTTCGCAATACTGTTTGGCAGTCCGGCGGCAGGCAGCTTGAAATCCATCGTCATCGGTCCCCATTGCAGTGAGGGAACCGGCTCGTGCGATATCGTTACCGCGTCCTTGCCGATCGCCTCAACCTTGCCTTTGCCTTGATGTGTTTTCTCTGCGGCGTCGTGGGTTGCCGGCATGTCGGACATGCGCGTCGTTGTCGCCTTGAGGCTCGATTCGGAGTCGATCAGGAACTGGCTCGAGATCACGACCTTCTGTCCGGCCGCAACCCCCTTGCGGATTTCCGTCTGGCCGCTGGCTTCCGCGCCGGTTTCAACGTCGACCGGCTGGAATTTTCCGTTCCCGGTGTCGACGATGACGATTTTGCGCTGTCCGGTTTGAATCACGGCTTCGCTGGGCACGAGCAAGACGCTGGCGCCGGCCGATGGCGCGAGATCGACGCTCGCGAACATGCCGGGTGTAAGCAAGCCGCCCGCATTGGCAACATCCACGCGGGCCTTGAGCGTGCGCGTGGCGGGATTGACCTCAGGGAGCAGCGCGACGACGCGGCCTTTGAAGACCCGTTCGGCATAAGCAGGCGTGCGCACCTCGACGTTGTTGCCGGCACGAACCAGCGCTGCGCGGCTTTCTGGAATTTCGGCATACACCCAGACCGAACCCAGCCCGTTGATGCGAAACAGCATCGCGCCGGTCATCAAGGTCATGCCTTCGCGCGCACCGAGTTCGGCGATTACGCCGCCGATGGGCGCGGTCAACGTGAAACGCGGTTGCACCTTGGCACCCGACTCGACTGATCGCACCTGATCTTCGTTCATGCCGGCAAGCAGCATGCGCTGGCGTGCGGCAGCCGCCAGTGCCTCGGTGCCTTGGCCCTGCATGCGTCGCACCGACAGATACTCTTCCTGCGCGGCGATCCAGTCCGGGACGTATATTTCGGCCAGCGGCTGGCCTTTGCGTACCGGATCAAGGGGTGCGCGCACATACAGCTTTTCCACATAACCGCCAGTACGTGCCGTCACAACCGCGACATCGCGCTCGTTGTAGGCCACGCTGCCGGGCGCTTCGAGTGTTTGCTTCAGCTTTCCCGTGGTGACTTCGGCGATGCGCACACCAAGGTTTTGCTGCATGCGCGGGCTGATCGTCACGTTGCTCGCATCGTCGTTGCCGTCAGCGTAGACCGGCACCAGTTGCATATCCATGAAAGGCGACTTGCCCGGCTTATCGAACTTCTGGCCGGGAACCATGGGGTCGTGCCAATACAAAACCTTCTTGCCGGAGGCCGCATCCGTCTTCATGTTGCCCGCGGTGTCCGCGGCGGGTGAGGGCGCGTTGCCGTCCTGCATTTGCATGCCGCGATTCATGCCCAGGCGGTAGACGCCGTATCCGCTTGCGCCGATGGTGCCCGCCGCGACGAGTGCAACGATCAGGGTCTGCGTTTTCATTTGGCTTCCTTGGAGGTTGCGCTCGCATCTGCCGGCATTTCGTGCGGACCATCGGGAACCAGAAAGTTGAGTTGTGCCCAGATGCGCGCGGTGTCCATTTCAATCTGGAGTGTCTGCGTGCGCACTTCGATTTCGTTGCGCCGCGCCGCCAATACCGAATTGAGGTCACCCTTGGCGCCGCGATACGCGGCGAGTGCCGCCTGCGTGCGGTCTTGCGCCAGCGGGACGAGTTCGCGCTCGTAACGCGCGATGCGTTCGTGGCCGTTTTCCCAGGCATTGAGCATCGCGCGTATCTCGGCGATGTGGGCCCGCACCAGCTCCTCCTGCTGCGCTTTCGCCCGTTCGGTCAGCGCGAGCTTGGACGCCAGGTCGCGGTTCTGGCGGTTCTTCTGGTCCCATTGCAGCGGGATCGAGACACCGACCGAAACCATATTTGAAAAAGCCGGGCCGCGTTGCTGATAGGCGAGTTCAAGACTCCAATCCGCCTGCTTGTTCGCTTTGGCGATTTGCGCTTCGGTTTCCGCCATGGCGACCTGGCGCGCGAGCAAAGCGATCTCCGGATGGCGTTCGATTTCCTGGTCCAGCGTATGACTGGTCAACCCGACTTTGGTGAAATCGGATTTGCCGGCAAGCGGTGCCTCGGCGGCAGCGCCGACCCAGCGCGCGAGCGCGGTGCGGGCGTCGCGAACGCGGCGGTCGAGTTCGGACAGCCGGTCGTCGAGAGCGATGCGCGAAGCGCGCGCGGTAAATAAATCGACCTGGGTGCCGCGGCCGGCGCGATATGCGCCCTCTGCGGCTTCGATTTCGAGGTTGGTTTCGGCGGCCTGCGCGGCCACGACGACGCGCATGCGCTCGAGGTAATAGCGCTCGAGCCAGGCGATTGCGGTGTCTTTCTGCAGGGCGGCGACGGCGACGGCTTTTTCGGTGACGGCGCGTTCGGTTTCGCGGTCGAAGCGCTGGACTTTGAGTTTGCGCTTGTCGTCGCGCGTGAACTCCTGCATCACGCCGATGCGGCGCATGGTCATGAAGTCGCGGGTTAGGCTGTAGCGGTCTTCGCCATCGATCGGCAGATTGTCGATGCCGAGCTTCAGCACCGGATCGGGAAGTTGGCCGGCAGCAGCAGCCATTTCTTTGGAGGCAACGATGGCCGCGTCCTGCGCAGCGAGTTGGCGCGAACGCTCGACCGCAATGCGCTGGGCGTCCGTCAGGCTCAATGTCGCCTGTGCAGATGCGGGCGAGGGTAGTAAAGCGGCTGCCAGCAGCGCAATTATTACAATGCTGCGCCGACCATCGTTACGCGAAGGTTGCGAGCACGGCGCGCGCAATCGGCGCACGCAGGAAAATATCGACATGAAAATCTCCCGGACAAATCCGCACTCCGCGCGCGCGACTGCGCGCAGCGGGCATTACGGGACTTGCGGGGAGATCAGATGCGCAGGACGCCGAAACGGAGCAGCGGCGGCGGGGAGGTTTCCCGTTCAGCTAAAGCGGAAATTACAACAATGCCGGGATTCGAATTTCGTTGCGCCGACTCGACAACCGACAGCGCCGATATAGCCGCGAACGCGGGCACTTCGACGTGCGGCAGGGTCTGCACCGATTGATCGCCGGCCTGACAGTGTTGCAAACACAGGTTGGGATTGCCGGTATCGCGCATTTCGCAGCCGGGCATGGCCGCGTGAGTGTCGTCCGTTGTCAAGGCGGCGATGACGGCGGCCGGGCCGCCCACAGTCGGGCATGCATAGGCCGCCACCGCGAGCTGGGAAAACAGCACGGCGGCGATGCAGGTTTTTGCGAGCAGACGCTTTACACTATGCGTGAACATGGCTTGATGCGGGGATTTTGCGCCCGCGACGGGGCTTCGTCAATTTCAGGCCGGCAAGAAAAGGGGATCCAAATGATGAAGTTCTACTACGCTGCGCACACCTGCGCTCTCGCCCCCCATGCTGTGGCGTGCAAAATCGTGGCGGCGGCGGCCGGTTGACGGCCAGCGGCATAGTCCGGCCCGCGCTCCGATGAGAGATGCTCCGGCCGGCAACTCCGGCACCGTCGACCCGCGCACCCGCCGCCTGCTCGAAGGGCCGATAGTTCCCACGCTGTTGAAGCTCGCGGCGCCCCAGATGGTTTTGCTGCTGGTGCAGTCGTCGATCGGTTTGATCGAAGCGTACTGGGTGGGGAAGCTCGGCACTGACGCGCAGGCCGGGGTCGCTCTCGTATTCCCCGCATTGATGCTGATGCAGATGATGTCGGCGGGCGCGATGGGCGGCGGTATCTCTTCAGCCCTCGCGCGCGCCATAGGCGCACAGCGCGCAGCGGATGCCAACGCCCTGGTCATACATGCGCTGATCATCGCTGCTGCGCTGGGCATTACCTTTGGCGTAATCATGCTGACGGCGGGACGTGCGTTGTATACGCTGATGGGCGGCCACGGCGCGACACTTGAAGCTGCGCTCACGTATTCCAATCTGTTGTTCGCGGGCATCGTGCTGCTGTGGATATTCAACGCACTGGCGAGCGTGCTGCGCGGCACCGGCAACCTGGCGTTGCCGGCGATGGTGGCTACCGCGGGCGCGGTGCTCGTCATTCCGCTGTCGCCGTTGCTGATTTTCGGCTGGGGGCCGTTCCCGCAATGGGGTGTTGCAGGGGGCGCGGCGGCGGTGCTCCTTTACTACGCAGGAGCGATTCCGTTTCTGGCGCACGCCATCTGGTCGGGACGCAATGTCGTGCGCCCGGCATTACGCACAACGCGCATACGCTGGGTCTTGCTGTACGAAATCCTGCGCGTGGGCCTCGTCGCCGCGGTGATTACCGTGACCACCAACCTGACGGTGGCGTTGACGACGGGCATCGTCGGCCGCGCGGGATCGCAGGCGATCGCCGGTTACGGCATTGGGTCGCGGCTCGAATATCTTTTGATCCCGGTCGCTTTCAGTCTGGGTGCACCGCTGGTTGCGATGGTGGGAACGTGCATAGGCGCGGGCAAACTGGCGCGCGCGCAGCGCGCCGCCTGGCTGGGTGCCGCGATTGCCGGCACGGTCGCAGAGTTGATAGGCGTCGCTGCCGCTTTGTATCCGGCGAGCTGGATGACTTTATTCAGCGCCGATCCGGTGGTCATCGCCAGTGGCTCGCAATATTTGCGCATCGTCGGGCCGTTTTACGGCTTCTTCGGCGCCGGCATGGTTTTGTACTTTTCATCGCAGGGCGCGGGACGCATGACGTGGCCGCTAGTGGCGGGGTTGTCGCGCCTCGCGGTGGCCGGCGTGGGCGGGTGGCTCGCCTACTACTGGACGCAGGAGCTACCGGCGGTCTTCGCCATGCTGGGCCTGGCGCTGGCGGTTTTTGGCGTTGTTCTGGGGGCCGCCGTATCGCTCGGCGCGTGGGGATCTGCGCGACGGCTGGCAGCGACCGGATCTGCGCCGCAATGAGCATCGCGCTGCCGTAACTTGGGGTATGCTGGCGACGTTACAAACCCGGTAGACATTTTATTCTAGGAGATTTGATATGGCTGCTCTTCAAGCCGGCGCGCAGGCGCCGGACTTTACCCTGGCATCGCAGGCTGGCGAGAAGATTGCTCTCGCCGGCTTTCGCGGCCGCCGCACCGTAGTGTCGTTTCTGCCGTTTGCATTTACCGGCGGCTGAAAGAATCAAGTCAGCGGGTTCCGTGAGAACTACGCCAAATTCAAAGAACTCAATGTTGAAATACTGCAGATCAGCGCCGACACGGTGCCCAGCCTCAAGGTGTGGATGGAGCAACTCGGCGGCCTGCCGTTTCCGCTGCTGTCCGACTACTGGCCGCATGGTGCGGTAGGCAAGGCCTACGGCGTATTCAACGAAGAACGCGGCATGGATGCGCGCTCAGCGTTCGTCCTCGATGCGCAAGGCATCATCCGCTATGCGCAAGTCTATGCGCCGGGTACGATTCCCGAAAGCAAAGAGTTGCTGGAGCAGTTGCAGAAAATTTAAACCTTAAAGCATTAACCGCGAAGGACGCAAAGGACGCAAAGGAAAGCAAGATAGTTTGTCAGGATGAATCTGCTTGCGACTTCACAGCGCAGACACGTGCCGTTGACATGTAGACATCCAATTCCTTGCCTTTGGTTTCCTTCGCGTCCTTTGCGTCCTTGGCGGTTCAAGATTTTTTAATGTAGCTGGGTCGTGCAGGCTTACGCCTTCGCGGCGTCGAGCATCGCTTGTAGCAGGGTCTCGGGCTCGTGCGCGCCGGACACTGCAGCCTTGCGATTGAAAATAAAGAAGGGCACGCCGTTGACGCCGTTCTGGCGCGCTTCGATGTCGCCTTGCAGTATCACGTCGCGGTCTTCTGCCGTCGCGAGATAAGCGTCGAGGGGTGCACGCTCCAGACCCGCGCGCTCGCCGATCGCAGCGAGCGCGGACTTGTCGGTCAGATTCGCGCCTTCCATGAAATAACCGCGGAACAGGCTCTCGGCCACTTCATCTTCGCGTCCGTGTTTCAGCCCGTACAGCATCAGTCGGTGCGCGTCGACAGTGTTGGGCTGCACTTTGATGTCGTCGAATGCGAAGGATATGCCGACCTCGCGGCCGACGGCGGAAACGCGTTCGTACTTGTTGCCGGCCTTGCCCCATTTGCGCTCAATATAGTCCTGGCGCGAAATGCCTTGCGGCGGGAGATCCGGGTTTAGCTGAAACGGCAGCCAGCGCACGGCCGGCGGTTCCTCATCGGGCGCCTGCTCCGCGTACATCTTCAACGCGGATTCGAGGCGGCGCTTGCCGATGAAGCACCAGGGTCAGACTACGTCGGAGACGATCTCGATGAGGAGTTTGGGTTTGGTGCTCATGGGTGTTTCCTTGGTGAGGATATAACTGAGGCCAGTCTAGCAGGAAAATAAAAGCAGGTTAGCCCGTCTTGCGAAAGATGATGACGTGCTGCCACGGCAGCCT
>CAMBSS010000147.1 GCA_945870465.1 Bordetella parapertussis
TTCGCCGCCGTCCGCATTGCGCTTGACCGCAAGGCCGCCCAGCACGAACTCGGGGTACAGACGGTCGCGGCATTTCTCCAGATAACAGCGGTCCGCCATCTGCGCAATGATGTCGGCGGAACCGAGCATCATCCCAAGCAGCCGGTAAATCGGCGCGGGCATGTCGATTTTGGATATCGCCGTTTCGAAGCCGGTAAAGTGTATAAGTTGGGAAGCGATAACAGCGACGTTCGCCATGCCGATTTTGGGCAGGTAATCTTTCAGAAAATGGGAGCCTAGCGTAACGTGCGTCAGCGTGAGCTCGGCGCCGTTCTTGGTGGTCTCGTCGCTGCGCTGCCGTACGTAACCGCAATCGTGAAACAGCGCGGTGATGACGCCGAGGCGAAACAGCGAATCATCCATCGGCTCTTTGCCGACGCGGCCGCGTTCGTAACCGTTGATGAGGCGCGCCATTGCCAGCGTCACTTCCAGCACATGCTGGGTGTCGTGGTACGCGGTGTCGCAGGAGTGATAACCGGGGAATTCGCCGCGATACAGCTGCGTCATGTCGCTGAATGCCTGGTCGAGCTTTTCCGTGGATGCGCCTTGATACAGATCGCTGTAGATGCGATTGATCTCGGCGGCGACGGTGGCGGGATCAGTCGTTTTGACCTCCCGGCTGACGTCATATTCGTTACCACGGAAATTCATGGTTGCCCTCTCTGTGCTTCACAACCAAAGTTGTGCAAGTTTTGTGCCCATGGCTGCCGACAAGATAAGGCAGAAATACCCACCGCAGGCGTGAAATATTTCACGAATCCGGCGATAAAAAGATGGAACTAACGGAAACCACTGCTGAAAACCGCATCAGCGGCCTGACGGTAACACGACAGCCGCGGTCATCACGCGGCCGCCGCTGCGCGGCGTTGGAACTCTTCCACGGTCTGGTCCACGCGCTGGAACACCGCCCCTTGCTCCTTCAATTTCCGGATCAATTGCTCGAGCATCTTGATGCGATGCCCGCGGCCGCTGATGTAGGGGTGGCAGGTGAAGGTCAGCACGCCCCACTCGACCGCTTTTTTCATATACCTAAAATCGGCCACCCAGTTTTCGAGCACGAGGCCCGCGTTCATCAGGCCCGGGCGTATCGCGTTGCCGTTGCGCATGTATTCGAAATGCGGCGCGTCGTCGGTGCTCCAGTTGATCGGCATTTCCACAAGCTGCGACACGGGCCCGAACCGCGCCGGCTTTTCGAGCCCGATGACGTCGCCCTGCCGCGCGTAATACGGCACGTAGTCGTCGCCCATCATGCTCGAGTCATAAGTGAAGCCGTGCTTGAGGAACAATTCGACCGAATGCGGGCTCAGGTCCCAGCCCGGCGAACGGTAACCGCGCGCGTATTCACCGGAGATGCGCTTGATCGCTTCGTTGCCGCGCACGAGTTCCGCCTCCTCTTCAGCGCGCGGCAAAGCCACCGGCGAAATATGCCGCCAGCCGTGGTGCCCGATTTCGTGGCCGGCATCGACCACCGCCTGCACCGCGCCGGGAAAAGTTTCGATGGTATGTCCCGGCACGTACCAGCTCGATTTGATGCGGTATTTTTTCATCAGTGCAAGCAGCCGCGGCGCGGCGACGCGCGGACCGAATTCGCCGCGCGAAATGGGCGTCGGTGTAACCGCGCCGCGCGCGACAAAACCCGAGATGGCGTCGAAATCGAACGTCAGGCAGACGATGTGCTTGGCCACGGCGCGCTGGAAGGTGACAGTAAAAAGAAGCTCCCGATTATAGCAGCGCGTACCAACCGCTCATGGTGAGGTATCGAACCATGAGCCGCGTTCACCCTTCGTTACCTCAGGGCGAACGACAATGCCGTCATGGGTTTCAAGCGCGCCACGCGCCAATTCGCTATCATTGAGCTCCGAATCCCACGTAGCGACTCCCGCGAAAAATTATGTCCGAACATCTGGTCCAGAACTGGCAGGTCCGTAAACCATTGGCGCGCTCGCGCAATGGCATCGTCGCCACCCAAAACAAGATCGCCGGCGCGGCCGGCGTAAAAATACTCAACGCGGGCGGTAACGCCGTCGATGCGGCAGTCGCAACGGGCCTCGCGCTCGCGGCGGTCGAGCCGTGGAACAGCGGGCTGGGCGGCGTCGGCTTCATGCTCGTCTACCTCGCGAAAGAGAAAAAAGTCCACGTCGTCGATTTCGGCCCGATCTCGTCACGCAACGTGAACCCGGCCGATTTCCCGCTGACCGGCGGCTTCACCACGGACCTTTTCACGTGGCCGACCGTGAAAGACGACCGCAACGTGCATGGACCGAACTCGATTGCCGTGCCGGGCCACGTTGATGGCATGGCCACTGCCCTCGCAAAATTCGGCACCAAGTCCTTCGCCGACGTGATCGCTCCTGCGATCGAATTGGCCGACCAAGGCATGGCGGTCGACTGGTACCTGACTCTCAAGATCGCGACCACGGCGAAAGAACTCGCGCGCTACCCGAGCACGCGGGACGTGTGGATGAAAGACGGTTATCCTGCGACCACGCCGCCGGGCGCGCCGCTGCTGCGGCTGAAGCTCACCGGGCTTGCCGACACCATGCGCAAATTGCAGAAGAACGGCCCGCGCGATTACTACGAAGGCGAAGTCGCGAGCCTTATCGTAAAGGACCTGAAGGCGCTCGGCGGCATCGTCGACGCGCAGGACCTCAAAAACTATCATGCGCGCATCGTCGCGCCGCTCGAAATCGACTATCACGGCGCGCGCCTCGCGTTCGCCGGCGGGCTCACCGCAGGGCCGACCATGGCGCGCGTGCTGGGTGCGCTCGACAAGCGCAAGACCGCCAAGGGCAAGCCCGACGCGGACTGGTTTGTTGCCTACGCACAGGCGCTGCGCGAAGCCTACGCCGACCGCCTCGAGACCATGGGCGAAACCGATGACAGCAAGAACCCCGGCTGCACAACGCACCTCAACGTGATCGACCGCGAAGGCAACATGGTTGCGCACACGCAGACGCTGCTGTCAGTGTTCGGCAGCCGGCTGGTGCTGCCCTCCACCGGCATCCTGATGAACAACGGCATGATGTGGTTCGATCCGCGGCCCGAGTCGCCGAATTACTTCGCGCCCGGCAAACGCCCGCTCACCAACATATGCCCGGTCATCGCGCGGCGCGGCGATGAGGGCTGGTTCGCGGTCGGCGCCTCCGGCGGGCGCAAGATCATGCCGGCGGTCATGCAGCTCTCGTCCTTCCTGATCGACCACGGCATGACGCTCGAAGACGCGTTCCACCAGCCGCGCATCGACGCCAGCGGCGGCGACACGGTAGGTGTCGATCCGCGCCAGCCGCCGGAAGTGCAAAAAGCGCTGGCGGCGAAGTTCCCGCTCAACCAGACAGAACTCGTCGTCTACCCGACCAACTTCGCGTGTCCCAGCGCGGTGCTGAACGATCCCGCGACGGGCGAGCACCAAGGTATCTCCGACGTTATGTCGCCGTGGTCCGGCGCGGTTGCGCAGGCATAAACTTGCGCCACTGCTTCATGCTCGGAAGCTTGCTCGCAGGCTGCATTGGCGTGCACGCCGCTGAAACAGCGTATCCGGGCAAACCCATTCATTACATCGTGCCGTTCGCCGCCGGTGGCCCGACGGACATTATGTCGCGCGCAATCGCCGAAAAAGTCGGCGTGGCGTGGGGCCAGCAGGTCGTTGTCGACAACCGAGCCGGCGGCAATATCGGCACCGAGACCGTCGCCAAATCGGCGCCCGACGGCTACACGGTGATGATAGGTCACGTCGGCACACATGCTATCAACGTGAGCCTTTATTCGCAGGTGAACTTCGATCCGGTCAAAGACTTCACGCCGATCACGCTCATCGCCACCTATCCACTGGCGCTGGTCATCAATCCCGGCGTCGCGGCGAAATCGGCGACTTAGCTCATCGCGCTGGCAAAAGCGAAACCCGGCACGCTGAATCTCGCTTCGGCCGGCAGCGGCGGGCCGACGCACCTCGCGGGCGAAGTTCTGAAGAGCCTCGCGCACATCGACATCGTGCACGTGCCGTACAAAGGCAACGCAGCAGCGCTGACTGCGCTAGTGGGCGGCGAAGCGCAAATGATGTTCAGCAATCTTCTCACTTCCATGCCGCACGTACGCAGCGGCCGGTTGCGCGTGCTGGCGGTATCGACGGCCAAGCGCTCACCGCAAATGCCCGACCTGCCGACCATCGCCGAATCAGGAGTGCCCGGCTACGACGTCACGCCGTGGTACGGAATACTCGGCCCTGCGCGCCTGCCGCCGGCCATCGTCGCCAAATGGAACAAGGAAGTCGCGCGCATCGTCGTGCTGCCCGAAATGAAAGAGCGTTTCGTCACACAGGGCATCGATCTCACATCAAGCACGCCCGAAGCTTTCGCCGCCCTCATCAAGGCCGACGTGCCGCGATGGCGCAAGATCGTCAAGGATTCCGGCGCGAAAGCCGACTAGCAGCTATCAGAAGCGGTCGGGACGGAACGGCGTGATATCGATGTTCGGCTGCCGGCCGGCGACGAGGTCGGCGATGATGCGGCCGGTCGGCGCGCTGCCGACGAGGCCGAGGTGGCCGTGGCCGAAAGCGTAATAGGTGTTTGCGAATTTCGTCGCGCGGCCGATCACCGGCATTGAATCCGGCATCGACGGGCGCCGCCCCATCCAGCGTGTCGAATCGACCTCGCGTATGTTCGGAAACATGCGCTTCATGTGTTTCACCAGCACGTCGGCGCGGCTGTAGTCGGGCTCGGCTTCGATGCCGGCGAATTCGGTCTGCCCGGCGATGCGCGTGCCCATTTCCATCGGTGTGATGAAAAACTTGTTCTGCGCCGAAGCCACCGGCATCGGCAGTTCCAGCGAAGGATCGGAGAACGTGACGTGATAGCCGCGCTCGGCTTCGAGCGGCACACTGTCGCCCAGCTTCGAGCTGAACTCATTGGAGTGCACGCCCGCGCACAGCACAAGGTTTTCGACTTCGAGCCGTCCCGCATCGGTGTTGATCGCACGCGGGCCCTGCGGGCCGATTTCGATATCGAGCACTTTGCGCTGCAAGATCGTGCCGCCGTCCTGCTGGAACTGGCGCGCGTAGGTCTTGGTCAGGCGCTCCGGATTGATGACGTAGCCCTGCTCGGGCAGATGTACGCCGCGCTCGTAGTTGCGGCCCAGCGCCGGCACCAGCCGCTCTATGCCTGCCGCATCGATTTCGTTGCAGATCACGCCGCGGTCGCGCCGCAGCTTCCACGCCAGCGCATCGTTGCGATAAGCCTGGTCGGTGTCATAGACGACGATATAGCCGCTCTTGCGGATGATGTCGCTGCAGTTGGCGTTCTGCGCCAGCGGCGCGTGCGCGTCAAAGGTCTGGTTCAACATGCTGATCAGCGCGTCGGCGATGTATTCGACCTTGGACCGCGACGTGCTGCCGACGAAGCGCATCAGCCACGGCAGCACCTGCGGGAAATACGACAAGCGTATCTTGAGCGGGCCCATCGGGTCGGCCAGATAGCCGGGCACTTTTTTCAGGATGCCGGGCATCGCGATCGGCACGCAGGAGCCGGGCGAGAGTATGCCCGCGTTGCCGAACGACGTGTATTCTCCGGGCGGGCGCATGTCAACGATGGTGACGTCGTGGCCTTCGCGGCGCAGGTAAGCCGCGGTGGCGACGCCGACGATGCCGGCGCCGATGATGGTGATTTTTTTCATGGGGATTCCAAGTTTGCGGGGAACTACGCGTGCCTCAATTATGGCAAAATTCACGGCAACATGTTTCACAGAATCTCCCCACGCATTTCCTCCCCCTTCGCATGTCCAGCTACGACAGCATAGTCATAGGTGGCGGGCTGGTCGGCTCGTCGGTCGCTTACGGACTCGCGCGGCGCGGCCTGAAAGTCGCGCTGCTCGACGAAGGAGACGTTGCTTTCCGCGCGTCGCGCGGCAACTTCGGACTCGTATGGGTGCAAAGCAAGGGCCTGGGCGTGCCCGAGTACCAAAATTGGTCGCGCCAGTCGTCGGTGCTGTGGGACGACTTCGCGCAGGAACTCAGGCAGGAAACCGGCGTCGACACTCAACACGAGCACAAGGGCGGCATCCACGTCTGCATTACCGAGAAGGATTTCGCCGAGCGCAAGAAATACATGGAGCAGATGCATCTCGAGGCCGGCGAAACCCGCTTCGAATACGAGATGCTCGACCAGAAAGCGCTGAAGAGCGCGGTGCCGGAGATCGGCCCCGAAGTCGCCGGCGCGAGCTTCACGCCCTACGACGGCGCCGCCAACCCGCTCTACCTGCTGCGCAGCCTGCACGCGACGTTCCTCAAGCGCGGCGGAAAATATTTCCCGCAGAGCAAAGTCGCCGCCATCAAGGCCGCGCCACACGACTTCACCGTCACCGCCGGCGGCGCGACCTTCAACGCGCCCAAACTCGTCCTCGCGGCAGGCCTCGGCAACAAGGCGCTGGGCCCGCTGGTCGGCCTCAACGTGCCGGTCGATCCGGTGCGCGGGCAGATCTTCGTTACCGAGCGCGTCAAGCCGGTGCTGAGCATGCTGACCATCTGGGTGCGCCAGATGGCCGAAGGCAGCATCATGATCGGCGAATCGCGCGAGGACGCCGGCTACAACGACGTCACCACGCCCGAAGTGCAGCAGGAAGTCGCCGCGCGGGCCGTCACCATGTTTCCCTTCCTACGCGACGTGCGCATCGTGCGCCACTGGGCCGCGCTGCGCGTGATGTCGCCCGACGGTCTGCCGATCTACGAGCAGTCCGCGACCTGTCCCGGCGCTTTCGTCGCCACCTGCCATAGCGGCGTCACGCTGGCCGCGGCGCATGCGTTGCGCTACGCCGGTTTCGTCGCCGACGGCATGCTGCCCGCGGAAGTCGCGCGCTTCACCAACAAGAGATTTGATGTTCAAAACGCTGCTTGAATCCGGCGTCACCGTCGCTGTCACCATCAACGGCACGCCTTTCGCGGCGCCCGCGGGCTGCACTGCTGCGGCGGCGATGTTGCTCGCCAGTGCGCTGCCGACGCGCACGACGCCGGTGACGGGCGCTCCGCGTGCGCCGTACTGCATGATGGGTGTGTGCTTCGATTGCCTCGCTGAAATCGACGGCGTGCCCAATCAGCAGGCCTGCCTCATCACGGTCGCAGACGGCATGCGCATCGACCACCAGTCTGGCAAACCGACAATCAAAATATGAGCGCGGCTTTCGACTATCTGATCGTCGGCGCGGGACCCGCTGGCCTGGCAGCCGCCGCGACCGCGTCCGCGCTTGGTATCAGGACTGCGGTCGTCGACGAGCAACCCGCGCCCGGCGGACAGATTTATCGCGGCATCGAAAGCGTCGCCGCAAAACGCCCCGCCCATCTCGTCGTCCTCGGCCCCGACTACGCGGCGGGTCTCGATCTCGTCAAGCAATTCCGCGCCGGCAAAGCCGAGTATTTGCCGGACACCAGCGTGTGGCAGATCGACGGCGAGCGCAACGTGTTCATTCGCGCGAACGGACGAACTGCGCGCATTGCAGCCAAACAGATACTCATAGCCGCCGGCGCGATGGAACGCCCGGTACCGGTGCCGGGCTGGACGCTGCCCGGCGTGATGACCTGCGGCGCGGCACAGACTTTACTCAAGTCGACGGGCGCCGTGCCGGACGGACGTTTCGTGCTTGCGGGTTCCGGACCGCTATTGCTGCTGCTTGCGGCGCAACTCGTGCGCGTGGGCATCAAACCTGCGGCAATACTTGAAACGCGCCCCAATTATTTTCCGGCGCTGCGCCATTTGCCCGGCTTTCTGAAATCACCCAGTTACCTGCAAAAAGGCATCAGCCTGCTGGCCGAATTACGCAACGCCGGCGTGGCCATCAAAAGCGCCGCGAACCTGCGCATAGGCGGCGACGATCGCGTACGCGAAATTCAATACGACTGGCACGGCAAAACGCAGCGCGAGGCCGTGGATCTGGTCTTGCTGCATCAGGGCATAGTGCCCAACGCCAATCTCGCGTGGTCGCTGCGCTGCGAGAACCAGTGGGACGACCTGCAGCGCTGCTTCCGTCCGCGCCTCGACGAGTGGGGCAATACATCGGTTGCAGGTGTGCAGATCGCCGGCGACAACGGCGGCATCGTCGGTGCTCAGGCATCGGCTTACAGCGGCCAGCTCGCCGCCCTCGGCGCCGCATGCGCTTTAGGGAAGATTTCTGCCGCAGAACGTGATCGCTTAGCCACTCCTTTACGCGAACGCCTCAACGCCCATCTGCGCGCCCGGCCTTTTCTCGACGCGCTGTACCGCCCCGCGCAAGAAACCGTCGCGCCGCGCGAGTCAGAAACGATCGTGTGCCGCTGCGAAGAAATCAGCGCCGGCGAAATCCGCCGCATCGTGACCGAACAGCAATGTCCCGGCCCCAACCAGATGAAGTCGTTCACGCGCTGCGGCATGGGTCCCTGCCAGGGACGGCTATGCGGATTGACGGTGGTGGAATTGATTGCCGAATCCCGCGGTGTGCCGGTGTCGGAAGTTGGTTATTACAGGATACGGTCGCCGATAAGGCCGGTGACTGTTGGCGAGTTAGCCGGACTTCAACCCTGAAGTTAGCGCGCTTTAAGCTTCAGCGCCTCGCGCACCCGCTCCGCACCGTAATCGCGCTCGGCCGCTTTGTGTGACACCTTCCCGCTACGTAGTTCCCCAGCAATCGCATCCAACGTACGCTCCGCCGGCAAACCATAACCGCCGGCACCCGGCGTTTCGATACGCATGGCGTCGCCGACTTTCATTTCGACGCGCGCGACTTTTGAAAACAGTTCTTCCTGGTCGGGCCGGCCGTAGTTGCGGATCAGCTTGGCGCGACGGCCGTCTTTGCCGCCGAACACACCGCTGGGCACGCCTACGGTGTGGCTGTCCGAACGCACAGAGAAGATGGTGCCGGGTACCAATGCACGGATCTGGCGGGCGATGCCGAGGCCGCCGCGGTATTTACCGGCGCCGCCTGAATCTTCGACCAGCGCGTATTCATCAACCATCAGCGGGTACTCGTTTTCGAGCGCTTCAGCCGGCAGGTTGGAGGTGTTGGTCATGTGCACATGCACGGCGTCCATACCGTCGGCGTCGAAGCGCGCGCCGCTGCCGCCGCCCAGGGTTTCGAGATACACGTATTGCCCCTGACGCCGCGTCAGCGCGCCTGAATACACGATGGCCGGCACGACGTCGTTGCCCGAAGCCATCACGCGCCCGGGCGGCAACAGGCCGCGGAATGCGCCGAATATCGCGCCTGCGACTTTCTGACAGGTGATGGAGCGCGCACCGCATGGCGCCGGCGGGTTCGGGTTGACGATAGTGCCAGGAGGCGCACTGATCTTCACCGCATCGAACAGGCCAGCATTAGGCAGGAGCTCAGGGTCGAGCAATGCCTTGATCGAATAGTAGACGCAGGCGTGCAACGCGTTGGTCGGCACATTCATGGCGCCGCGCGCTTCCTTGCCCGAGCCCGCGAAATCGAGCGACAAGCCGTCGTCGGCCACGCGCACGGTGACGGCGATAGGCACCGGGTCACCGCCCATGCCGTCGTCGTCGAGGTAGTTGGTGAAACTGTATTCGCCCTTCTTCAGTTCCGCGATGCGGTTGCGAATGCGGCGGCGGGTGTAGGCGATGATGTCGTCTATCGACTGCCGCACCGCCTCCATGCCCATCTGCGCAACCAGCTCGCGCGCCGCCACGGCGCCCCGCGCATTGGTGGCGACCTGCACGCGCAAGTCGAGCGCGCGCTCTTCAGGGTCGCGCGTATTCTGCGAAATAAGATTCAACGTTTCGAGGTCGAGCACGCCCGCGCGCACGATGCGCACAACCGGCAGGCGTATGCCCTCCTCGAATATCGAGCGCGAGCCGCCGGCGATGGAGCCCGGCACGGCACCGCCGACGTCGGAATGGTGGCCTACGTTGGCGGCGAAGAACTCCACTTTGCCGTCGATGAATACCGGCGTGACACAACTGATGTCCGGCAGATGGGTGCCGTTCGCCAGATAAGGGTCGTTGCACAGGAACACATCGCCATCCTGTATTTTTTCCGGCGGGCAGGCCTTGAGCACGGCATCGACGCCGCCATTGAGCGAACCGAGATGCAGCGGGATCTGTGTGCCCTGCGCTATCAAGCGGCCGCGCCCGTCGAACAATCCAACCGAGCAGTCGCGCCGCTCCTTGATATTGGTCGAGAACGAAGAACGCACCAGCGTGTTGTTCATGTCCTCGGTGATCGACAGCAGGCGATTGCTGAATACCTCCATCGCAATCGGGTCGAATATTTTCGGTTCT
>CAMBSS010000148.1 GCA_945870465.1 Bordetella parapertussis
CAACCCGGGAAGGCGGCGCGTCAAATCTCGCAAGCCCGTAGACCGGCCTCGAACCACTGGGTGAGGTAATGCCGCGGGGAAGCGGCGTTCGCGTACCGATGGTGGTCCGATTCGTTTTTCCCCGTGGCGTTTCCTCGTGCGATCAATCCGTGCGCGGTGGGCGTGCGTCAATTCGGGGACATATCATGCAAGCGTTTTTCAATGTACGTCACAGGTTTTTATCGTCGTTGTTTTTAGCCGGTTCGTTAATCGCAGCAGTGCCCGGTCACGCGCAGCAAAAACTTCCGGCAACAGTCGCCGATGAGGTGGTCGTGACGGCAACCCGGTTCAAAGAAAAATACCTGGATACTCCGGTCAACGTCACGGTTATCACCGCGGAAGACATCAAGAACAGCCCCGCCAAAACCCTGCCTGATTTGCTATCCGAACAGGCGGGCATCAACGTCCAAGATTTTTTCGGCAACAATGCCGCAACGACCACGGTCGATATGCGCGGGTTCGGCGTCACCGGCGGGCAGAACACCCTGATCCTGATAGATGGCCGGCGTCTGGGCGACATCGATTTGTCCGGCGTGCAATGGTCGGCAATTCCGTTTGCCGCGATCGAGCGCATTGAAATCGTGCGCGGCAGCGGCGCAGTGTTGTACGGTGATGGCGCAAGCGCCGGTGTCATCAACATCATCACGCGCTCGCCTGTGGCCGGCGGGCGGACGGCCAACTTGTCCACGCGCGCGGGTTCCTACGACACATTCGATGGACAACTTAACGCCAATTATATGGGTACGCGGGCAGGCATAAATATCACCGCCAGCAACTTCGAATCGCGTGGTTATCGCGACAATAATCGCAACCGGCAAAGCAATGCGCTCGCGGACTTCCGCTGGCTTACGGAGAGCGGCGAAATCTCCATTAAGGCGAGCAACGATAACCAGGGCATCCGCCTGCCGGGCGCCCGCATGGTGCAGCCCAGCGCCGGCATCAACCTGCTGGAAACCAATCGTCGCGGGGCGACGACGCCGCTCGATTACGCGCAACGCAATGGTAACCAGGTGCTGCTTGACTGGCAGCAGCGCGTCGCGTTCGGTGAGTTAATCATCGGCGGCGGATATCGCGACAAGCAGCAGACCGCGTACTTCGATTTCGGCGGGTTTCCCGATTACCGCGTAACCGACCTCAATGTGTGGTCGTTCACCCCGCGGCTGCGCATCGCGCAGCCCGTGTTCGGCAAGGACAATACACTGGTGATCGGTTATGACCAGTACCGCTGGGATTACCGGTTGCGCAAGTCAATTTCAACGGTGGCGATCGCGCAGCCGATAAACAGCATCTCGGCAACTCAGGACACGCACGCGGTCTACGCGCACAACACCACTCGCCTCACGGAGAAGGCAACGGTGGTGGTGGGCTGGCGCAGCGAGCGGTTCAAAATCAACGCGAACGATGCATATGATCCGACCGCGCCGGGCGGCGCCTTCGGCTCAGGCGCGCCGGCGGCCGCCCAAACGACGTCGGTCTACGCCTACGAGTTGGGCACGCGCTATCAGGTGGCGCCCACGTTCGCACTGGTGGGCAAATTCGGCCGCAGTTACCGTTTCGCAAATGTCGACGAAACCTACGAGACGACGCCAGCGTTCACTGCGCAGTTCCAGCTTCTGCGGCCGCAGATCAATGTGTCGACCGAGATCGGGGCGGAGATGAAGGATAAGCGCGGCAACCTGCGTGCGGCCCTCTTTAATATCAACGTCACCGATGAAGTCCATCTCGACGCATTCTCCGCCGGCATAGGCAACACCAATCTGCCGCCGTCGCGCCGCCGCGGTCTCGAGCTTGACGGGCGCTGGAAAGCGTCCGAAACACTGACGGTCGGCGCGGCCTACACCTATACCGACGCGCGCTTTCGCGAGGGCACATTGCCGGGTGGCGGGGGGGGCGGCGCGTTTTTCCCCAACGTTGTAATCGCCGGCAAACATGTTCCGCTGGTGCCGCAGCACAAGGCCAATCTGACCGCGTCATGGGCGTTCACGACCAAAACCCGCTTGAGCGCGGCCGCCAGGTACGTCGCCAGCCAGTTCATGGATAACGATGAAGCGAATACGCTGGGCGTGACCATACCCGCATACACGGTAGTCGATTTGAAACTCGCGCACGAGCAAGGTCCGTGGCGCTTGTCGGCGGGGATCAACAATCTGTTTAACCGCAAATACTTCAATTATGCGGTGCGCAGCAATCAGGTCGCCGCCGCCGATCGCTACAACGCCTATCCGCTGCCGGAAATAAACGGGGCGGTTACGCTCGAATACGCATTCAAATAAAATAAACGCCATGCAGGACGGCGCGTCGGTCAAATCGGCGTGCCGTTTTGATTTACGTGGCAATTTTGCTATTGTTGCGCCCATGCAAAACATGACCAGCACCGGGCTGTACCTGCGGCTCCTGAAATACGTCGCTCCGTACTGGCGCATCTTCGCGCTGTCGCTTGCCGGCATGGTGGTCGTCGGGCTGACGGAAGTGGCGCTGCCGGCTCTGATGAAGCCGCTGCTCGACGGCACTTTCGTCTACAAGGATGCGGCGCTGATGCACTGGATGCCGCTGGTGATCATCGCGCTGGTTGCGGTGCGTGGCGGTGCCGAGTACGTCGCCTCATATTCGATCAACTGGGTCGGCAACAAGCTGGTGATGGATTTGCGCGAGGCGATGTTCGGCAAATTGCTCGGTCTGCCGACGCCGTACTATGACGATCACGCCAGCGGCAACCTGATTTCCAAGATTACTTACGACGTCACGCAGGTCACCGCCGCCGGCACCAGTGTGCTGACGGTGATTTTCAAGGACTCAGTCACGCTCGTTGGTTTGCTGGTCTATATGTCGTGGCTCAACTGGAAACTCACTTTGCTGGCGCTGGTGATGACGCCGTTGATCGTCGGTGTGGTGCGCCTGATCAGCGTACGCCTGCGCTCGAGCAGCCGGGCCGTGCAGCAGGCGATGGGCGACGTCACGCAAGTGGTGCAGGAAACGATAGAAGGGCACAAGGTCGTCAAACTGTTCGGCGGCCAGAGTTACGAAGCGGCGCGCTTCGGCGAGCAGGTCGACCGCGTGCGCCGCTTCATGATGAAACAGACGACGGCCGCGGCCGCCAGCGTGCCGGTGGTGCAACTGCTCGCGGGCTTCGCGCTGGCCTCCATCGTCTATCTGGCGACCCAGCAGTCGAACGCCAATGAGATCACGGTCGGTGAATTCGTCTCGTTTGTCACCGCGATGCTGATGTTGACCGCACCGTTGAAGCGCGTCACCGGTGTCAACGAACCGCTGCAGCGCGGGCTGGCCGCTGCCGAAAGCGTGTTCGAGCTGATCGACCAGGCGGGCGAAAGCGATCCTGGGCTGACGGTGGTCACGCGCGTCGACGGTGAAATCCGCTTTGACAATGTAAGTTTTTCATATGCGAATGCCGATCAGCCTGCGCTCGATGCAATCACGCTGACTATCAATCCCGGCGAAACCGTGGCGCTGGTGGGCGCGTCGGGCGGCGGCAAAAGCACGCTCGCCAATCTGTTGCCGCGTTTTTACCGGCCGACCAGCGGCCGCATCCTGCTCGACGGCTACGACGTCGAAACGCTCACGCTGGCGAGCCTGCGCGCCAACATCGCGCTGGTGAGCCAGGACGTGGTGCTGTTCAACGACAGCGTCGCGGCGAACATTGCCTACGGTGTGATGCGCGACACCAGCGAGGCCGAAATTGTTGCCGCCGCCGTAGCCGCGCACGCGATGGAATTCATCCGCGCCATGCCGCAGGGGCTCAACACGCTGGTCGGCGAGAACGGCGTCAAATTGTCCGGCGGCCAGCGCCAGAGGCTGGCGATTGCGCGCGCCCTGCTCAAGAACGCGCCGGTGCTGATACTCGATGAAGCGACGTCGGCGCTCGATTCCGAATCGGAACGCCACGTGCAGGCCGCGCTCGAGACCCTGATGCAGGGGCGCACGACCGTCGTCATTGCGCACCGGCTGTCGACCATAGAAAAGGCCGCGCGCATCGTGGTGCTCGACCGCGGGCGCATCGCCGAAAGCGGCAGCCATCGCGAATTGCTGGCCAGGAACGGCATCTATGCCAGGCTTTACAATATCCAGTTCAAGCTGCAGGAGCCGGCTTAGTTTATGGCGCACATCTCGATAGTCATCCCGGTATACAAGGCCGAGGCTTGCCTGGTGGAGCTCTACCGGCAGTTGAAAGGCGCGCTCGAACCGCTGACCCAGGATTTCGAAATCCTGCTGGTCGAAGACTGCGGCGGCGACCGCTCGTGGCAGATCATCGAAGATCTCGCGCGCCACGACACGCGCGTCAAAGGCCTGCAGTTCAGCCGCAATTTCGGACAGCATTACGGCATCACCGCCGGGCTCGATCACTGCGACGGCGACTGGGTGATCGTGATGGACTGCGATCTGCAGGATCGCCCCGAGGAAATTCCCCGTCTTTATGCCAAAGCGCAGGAGGGCCATGAAATCGTCCTCGCGCGCCGCGGCAAGCGCAACGATCCGTTGGTGAAGCGCGCGCTGTCGTGGCTGTTCTACCGGCTGTTCAGCTATCTCGCCGATACCGATTACGATCCCCAAGCCGGCAACTATCGGATCATCTCGCGCAAAGTGGTCGCCGGTTACCGCACCATGCGCGAGCAGTCGAGATTTTTCGGCAGCCTGGTCAACTGGATGGGGTACCCGACGGCGAGCATCGACGTCCAGCACGCCGAACGCTACGACGGGCATTCGACCTATACGTTCGGCAAGTTGTGGCAGCTCGCCACTGAAACCCTCATCGCCTATTCCGACAAGCCGCTGCGGCTGGCGATTCGCGGCGGCTTCCTGATCGCGGCGCTGGCTTTCCTGTGCGGCGTCTACGTGATCAGCAGAAACATGCTGTACGGTTCGCCCGTTTCAGGGTGGAGCAGCCTGATGGTCTCGATCTATTTCATCGGCGGTATAATCATCGCGCTGCTCGGCATCATCGGGATTTACCTGGGCCGAACATACGACGAAACCAAGCGGCGCCCTTTATACCTAATCCTCCATTCGACATTTGATGAGCGAAAACAGACAGATTAAGCCGGTACCCTGGGATAAGGCTGCATTCGGCTTTGACTGCTTTGAAATCGTTGATCCTGATGCCGAGGTGCTGCAATCGGCGCTTGCCACCCCCGGACATTACACTGCCAAAGTAGACCCGTTGGCGGACAAGGCAGCGCTGCACCGATGCGGGTTTTATTACTGCGACACGCTGATCGAGCCGTGGTGCACGGTGGATCGCCTGAACAAGTTCGCGCACGACGGCGTCTCTTTCTCGACCAGTGTGCCGGTCGAAGAGTTGGTCGAGATCTGCCACAACGCGTTTTTTTACGGGCGGTTTCACCGCGATTTCAATATCGAGCCAAAACAAGCCGATGCCCGCTATGCCAACTGGCTGCGCGAGTTGCACCGCGCGGGCAAGGTTTACGGCCTGCTGCTGAACGGCAAGGTCGCAGGCTTTATAGCGCACACCGGTGGCAAGCTGGTACTGCATGCGATGAGTTCGGCTTACCGCGGCAAGGGGCTCGCAAAATTTTTCTGGAGCAAGGTCTGCCAGCACCTGTTCGAGCAGGGGCATACCGAAATCGAGAGCTCCATCTCTTTCGTCAATATCGCCGTCATCAACCTGTACGCGACGCTCGGCTTTCGTTTTCGCCGACCGGTCGACGTTTATCACCGGATGGTGCCATGAGCTATGTTTATGTACTGGTCACAGTGCTGCTCACCGTCTACGGACAGATAGCGATCAAATGGCAGGTGCTGGAGGCCGGCGCGTTTCCCGCCGACCCCGCCGAAAAAATCCAATTTCTCGGCCGCCTGCTGCTCAATCCCTGGGTCCTTAGCGCCTTCGCGGCAGCGTTGCTGGCATCGGTGTCGTGGATGGCGGCGATGACCCGGCTCGAACTTTCGCACGCCTATCCGTTCATGAGCCTGGCATTCGTGCTGGTGATGCTGTGCAGCGGGTGGTTTTTCAGCGAACCGATCACGCCGATGAAAATCGCCGGCGTGGCGCTGGTGGTGCTTGGGTTGGTGGTCGGGAGCCAGGGTTGAAAATCTGCCTGCGCTGCCAGGCAAACATCGAACATGACGGCTGGCGGTGCGGGGCCTGCGGATTCGAGCCGCCGCTGGAAAACGGCTTTCCGGCTTTTGCCCCCGAACTCGCTGCCGGCAACGAAGGCTACGACGACAGTTATTTCGCGCAGTTATATACGCTGGAAGCCGGCAACTACTGGTTTCGCGCGCGCAATGCGTTGCTGGCGTGGGCGATGCGCAAATATTTTCACGCGGCACGGACGTTTCTCGAAATCGGCTGCGGCACCGGGTTCGTGCTGGCCGGCATCGCGCGCGCAATGCCGCAATTGAGCGTGCACGCGAGCGAGGTATCGAGCAGCGGACTGCCGTTCGCGGCGCAGCGTGTGCCGCAGGCCGCGTTGCTGCAGATGGATGCGCGCGCCATTCCGTTTGCCGGGCATTTCGACGTCATCGGGCTGTTCGACGTGATCGAGCATATTGAAGAGGATGTCGCGGTGCTGGCCCAGGCCCATCGCGCGGTGAGTCCCGGCGGCGGTCTCATCGTGACGGTCCCGCAACACCGGTTTTTATGGAGCCAGTATGACGAGCATGCCCACCACGTGCGGCGTTACAGCGCGCGGGAACTGCACGACAAGGTCTTGCAGGCCGGGTTCCGCGTCGTCATGATGACGTCATTCGTGTCGCTGCTGCTGCCGCTGATGATGGTGTCGCGCCGGTTGCCGCGCAAGCCCGCGGCGGATTACGATGTGCTGGCCGATTTGCGCGTCGGCCGCCTGACCAATTGGGTGCTTGAAACGGTATTGGCGGTCGAACGCGGCCTGATCCGTCTCGGCATCAGGTTTCCCGCCGGCGGTTCTTTGTTATTGGTTGCTCAACGTAACTGAAAAAAAGATTATGAAAATTCCATTCAACAAGCCGTCCGCGGTCGGCGCCGAACTCGCGAACATCGCCGACGCGCTGGCGCGGGGACAATTGTCGGGCGACGGCTATTACACCAAGCGCTGTCATGAATGGCTGGAGCAGCGCCTCGGCTGCAAGCGCGCTTTGCTGACCCATTCGTGTACCGGCGCACTCGATATGGCGGCGATACTGTGCGATGTCGCGCCCGGCGACGAAGTCATCATGCCGTCCTACACTTTCGTATCGACGGCAAACGCGTTTGCCCTGCGCGGCGCGGTGCCGGTGTTCATCGACGTGCGCGCCGACACCATCAATATCGACGAAAAGCTGATCGAAGCCGCGATCACGCCGCGCACCAAGGCGATTGCGGTGGTGCATTACGCCGGCCTGCCCTGCGAGATGGATACCATCATGGCGATCGCGCAACGCCATAACCTGCTGGTGGTCGAAGATGCCGCGCAGGCGCTGCTGTCGACGTACAAAGGCCGCAATCTCGGCGCCATCGGGCATTTCGGCTGCTTCAGTTTTCACGAAACCAAGAACCTGCTGAGCGGCGAAGGCGGCGCGCTGGTGATCAATGACGAACGCTTCGTCGAGCGCGCCGAAATCGTGCGTGAAAAAGGCACCAACCGCAGCCGCTTCCTGCGCGGCGAAGTCGACAAGTACACCTGGGTCGATCTCGGCTCGTCGTATCTGCCGAGCGAATTGATCGCGGCATTTCTCGAAGCGCAGCTCACGCATGCCGATGAAGTCATCGCGCGCCGGCGCGCGGTATGGGTGCGCTACCACGCGGGGCTCGCCGAGCTGGCGGCGTCCGAAGCGATCGAAATTCCGCATGAGCCGGCGGCAGGTCATGTTGCCAATGGCCATATTTTTTATCTTCTCGCCGACAAGCTGGCGACGCGCATGGCGCTGGCGGCGCATCTCAAGGCGCGCGACATGCTGACGGTCTCGCATTACGTGCCGCTGCATTCCTCGCCTGGCGGCCAGAAGTTCGGGCGCGCGAGCGGCAGCTTCAAGGTGACCGACGACATCAGCGACCGCCTGCTGCGGCTGCCGCTTTACTTCGGGATCACGGACTCGCAGGTCGACGCCGTGATCGACGCAGTCAAGGGGTTTTATTCGCAGCGGCGATGAGTTAAGGGTAATGGGTGATGGTTAAAGGCGAAAGGCTTCCACCTTCCGGGTTGTCCATTCAGCGTTTCCCCCCAATACTCATTACCCATCACTCATCGCGCAGATTGCATGCTGTTTAATTCCTACATATTCATTTTCGTATTCCTGCCGGCGACACTGGCAGGATTTTTTCTGCTGGGGCGCTTCAGTCCGGCGTTCGCCGCCGCGTGGCTCACGGCCGCTTCGCTGTTTTTCTACGGTTGGTGGAATCCGCTCTGCGTAGGATTGCTGGCGTTGTCGATTTGCTTCAACTATGCGTGCGGAGTCTCGATTGCGCGCGCCGGTACCGCAGGCGCCAGAAAACGCATGCTGATATTCGCCGTCACGGCCAATCTCGTCGTGCTCGCCTATTACAAGTATGCGAATTTCTTTCTGACGAATATCAACGAGGTCGCGGGCTCGGCGCTGTCGTTCGGCGAGATCGTGCTGCCGCTGGGCATATCGTTTTTTACCTTTACGCAAATCGCTTTTCTCGCCGACGCTTATTACGGCAAGGCGCGCGAGTTCAACTTCGTGCATTACGGCCTGTTCGTCACCTACTTTCCGCATCTGATTGCAGGGCCGGTGCTGCACCATGCAGAGATGATGCCGCAGTTCCGTGAGCGCGCGACTTACCGTTTCAGCTGGGAGAACACGGCGGTCGGCCTGACGATATTCGTGATCGGCCTGTTCAAGAAGGTCATGCTTGCCGACGGGGTAGGCGCGTACGCGAAGCCGGTCTTCGATGCGGCTGCTGCCGGCGTCCAGCTATCGGCGCTTGAAGCGTGGTGCGGCGCGCTCGCTTATACATTCCAGTTGTATTTCGATTTTTCCGGTTACTCCGACATGGCGATCGGTTTATCGCGATTGTTCGGCATCGTGCTGCCGCTCAATTTTCATTCGCCGTACAAAGCCGCCAACATCATCGATTTCTGGCGGCGCTGGCATATGACGCTGTCGCGTTTTTTGCGCGACTATCTGTATATTCCGCTCGGTGGCAACCGCAAGGGGCAGGTCCGGCGGTACATGGGCCTGATGGCCACCATGATCCTGGGCGGGTTGTGGCACGGCGCGGGCTGGACTTTCGTGCTGTGGGGAACTCTGCACGGCGTATACCTCGCAATCAATCACGGCTGGCGCGCGCTACGCCGCCGGCTGGGGCATGACATTGGGCATACGACGCGCTGGGGCCGCGCTTGCGGCGTGCTGCTTACGTTTATCGCGGTAGTCGTCGGCTGGGTATTGTTCCGCAGCGCCGATCTCGCTGCGGCGGGTGTGATGCTGAAAGCGATGGCGGGCGGTAATGGATTTGTGCTGCCGGATTTCTGGCTGCCGAAATGGGGCGCAACCGGTGCCTGGCTCGCGGGACATGGCGTGCGTTTCGGCGATACCCACGACCTGGTCGGCGGCGGTGTGGTGAACTGGATCTGGATCTTGCTGCTGGTGGTGTGGTTAGCGCCCAATACGCAGCAAATACTGGGCGCGTACCGTCCCGCGCTGGCGTTGTTCAATGAGCGCTACCAGGGCTGGATCGCATGGCGGCCAGTCCCGCTATATGCATTGCTCGCCGCGTTGCTGGCGTTGCTGGCGATTTTCAATTTGCACAAGCAGTCTGAATTTCTCTACTTCCAGTTCTGATGGACGCCATCCGCCAGCAGCGTGTTTACGTGCTTATACTGCTCGCCGTCATGGCGGCTGTGTTGTTGCCGGTGCTGGCGCTGAATTATGTACTCGGCCTGCGCAGCTTGGGCGGCGGAGCGGCAGCGCTGGAGGCGAGCGATTGGCAGAAGAGCACGCGCGGAATAACCTACGCGCCGCCGTTGAGCGAAAACCGTCCGTTCAAAACGGCGCGGCTGTTGGACCGCCTGCCGGAAATCGACACCGTGGT
>CAMBSS010000149.1 GCA_945870465.1 Bordetella parapertussis
TGCTCGCGCGGCTGTGACGACACAGCAATCATGGTCGTCGCAATAACACCATAGACTCCTCCAGCGAGCTCGCCTGCTCTTCGGTGCGCTGCGACAGGTCGGTGTTGCCCTGCGAGATCTCGGCGGCGGCAGTATTGATGGTGTCGGTATCGCTTTCGACTTCCGTGAGCATGGTTTTCAACGAATCGTTGGCATAGACGACGTTGTAATCCGCGTCTGCCACCATAACATTGGTAGCAGCAACCTGCAGCGCGCCCAATGCGCGCAGCGTAAATGTCGCGCGCAGTTTCTGCTCGGTAATGTCTTTTGCATACTTGACCACTTTGAACGGCTTGCCGTTCATGTTCATGATCGGGTTGTAGGATGCCTGTATCCACACTTCCTTGCCGCCCTTGCCGATGCGTTTGTATTGACCCGAGTCATACTCGCCACGGTTCAACTTCTCCCAGAACGCGCGATACTCGGCGCTGCCGCTGAAGCCAGGTTCAGCGAACATGCTATGGTGCTTGCCCTTGATTTCGTCGAGCGTGTAGCCCAGCGTCTTCAGGAAGTTGTCGTTGGCAGTGACGATAGTGCCATCCATATTGAACTCGATCACCGCCTGCGCCTTGCTGACCGCACCAAGCTGGCCTTCAAAGTCAGCCGCGCGCAGCTTCGCCTCAGTAATGTCGGTGGCGTACTTGACCACTTTGAACGGCTTGCCGTTCATGTCCATGATCGGGTTGTAGGAGGCTTGTATCCACACTTCCTTGCCGCCCTTGCCGATGCGCTTGTACTGGCCCGTGTCATACTCGCCGCGGTTGAGCTTTTCCCAGAACTGGCGGTACTCGGCACTGGAGCTGTAGGAGGGTTCGGCAAACATGCTGTGGTGCTTGCCCTTGATCTCGTCGAGCTCATAGCCCACCGTCTTGCTGAAGTTGTCATTGGCGTGCAGGATGGTGCTATCCATCTTGAACTCGATTACCGCCTGTGACTTACTAATCGCCTCGATCTGGCCTTTCATATCAGCCATTACGGTTTTTGCATCAACCTCCGGAATTTTCGTGCCCTTCTTGGTAGCTGCCATGATATGTCTCCTGGTGTGATTAACGATTGTGAATTCGGGACGGTCGCGCGCTTAGTGAAGCGCAGCGTCCGGGTTGCTAAGGCCCATCTGCGGGCTCAGCATCAGTTTTTCGATGTCCATCATGATCAGCATGCGTTCTCCGGCGGTGCCGATACCGTTGATGTAGCTGGTATCGACGTCTGTCGCGAACTGCGGCGCTGGTTTGACCTGCTCCCGCGGCAGCATGAGCACATCGGACACGCTGTCGACGACCATGCCGACTACGCGCCCGGCAACGGTGAGAATGATGACCACCGTGAGCTCGTTGTATTCGACATTGCCAAGATTGAACTTGATGCGCATATCAACAATCGGCACGATGGTGCCGCGCAGATTGATGACACCCTTGATGAATTCGGGCGCGTTGGCGATCATGGTGGGTTGCTCCCAGCCGCGAATCTCCTGCACCTTGAGTATCTCGATACCGTATTCCTCGACGCCGAGGCGAAAGGTGAGAAACTCGTCGGCCTGCACGCCGTTCGCGGGGTTGCCCGCGCTTTGGGCCGGTTGAACTGTCTGCTGGATTGCCATGTGTAGTTCTCCTTTACGGGTTGAGCTGCTGCGGTCAGGCCGCTTTTTCGATGAGACTGTTGGCGAGGCTGACCACGTACGCGACATCGACGATCATCGCGACGCGGCCATCGCCCATGATGGTCGCGCCGGAAATGCCGGGGACTTTGCGGTAGTTGGTCTCCAGGCTTTTGATCACCACCTGATGCTGGCCCACCAATTCATCCACGAGGATCGCCGTCTTGCCGCCTTCGGCCTCGATGATCACGAGGATTCCCAATTCATGCTGGGTCACGTCCCCGTGCATGCCAAAAGCCTCGGCCAGTGAAATCACCGGCAGATAGTCGCCGCGCACCGCGATCACGCAGCCACGGCCGGAAATCGTGCGCACCGCGCCCGCCGCCGGCTGCAGCGACTCGGAAACAGAGGTCAGCGGCAGGATAAAGACCTCCTTGCCGACCCGCACCGACATGCCGTCGAGGATCGCCAGCGTCAATGGCAGCTTGATCGAAATACGCGTGCCGACATCCGCGGTGGATTGAATCTCCACGCGGCCACCCATCTCGGTGATGTTTCGCCGCACCACGTCCATGCCGACGCCGCGCCCGGACACGTCGGTCACTTTATCGGCAGTGGAGAAACCGGCTTCGAAGATGAGCTGCCACACTTCCGCATCGCTCATGTTGTCGGATACGGCCATACCGCGTTCCTTCGCCTTGGCGAGTATCTTGTCACGGTGCAGGCCGCGCCCGTCGTCCGCCACATCGATAACGATGGCGCCGCCCTGATGGTAGGCACGCAGCGTGACGGTACCCTTGCGCACCTTGCCCTTCGCCACCCGTTCATCAGGCGGCTCCAGACCGTGATCGAGGCTGTTGCGCACCAGGTGCGTCAGCGGATCGACGATGCGCTCGATCAAGCCTTTGTCCAGCTCGGTGCTTTCGCCTATGGTATTGAGATCCACTTCCTTGCCGAGCTTCGCCGCAACATCGCGCACCACGCGCGGAAAACGGCTGAACACCACCGACATCGGCATCATGCGAATCGACATCGCGGACTCCTGCAAGTCGCGCGTGTTGCGCTCGAGCGTCGCCAGTCCGTTAAACAAAGCCTCGTAGAGCACCGGATCGGACTTGGATGCGGTCTGCGCCAGCATCGCCTGCGTGATCACCAGCTCGCCGACCAGGTTGATGAGTTGGTCCACTTTTTCCACGCTGACGCGGATCGACGCGCCCTCGCCGCCGCCACTCTGGGCCGCAGCCGGCTTTGCCGCACTCTTCAATTCGACGACTTTGCCTTCCGTGCTTTTTACCACGGCAACTTCCGGCTGGTTCACCGGCAGGCTGGCCGCATCCACAAACAAGCCAAAACCTTTGTCTTCCAATGGCATCTGCGCAGCGGCCGCGAGCGCTACCGCTGCGCTAACTTGTACGCTCATCACTTTGACGCGCTCGGGATCAGCCATAAAGGCGATGGCATCCGTGAGGTCGCCCGCACTCACCTCGGTCGTTATGTAGTAACGCCGTTCAGGTGGCGCTTCCGGGTTGTCGCTCGCGACCGGCGCGGAGGGAAGAATCTCCTCAAGGCTGCCAAAATCCTTCAGATCGGAGACGATGCCATCCACCGCGGCAGCGGTGAAGGTCTCGTCGAGCGGCCCGAATATCAGTTCCAGTAGTGGCATTGCGGCGGAGGCGGCCGCCGTTGCCTGTGTCGTGGAAGCCGCCCCTGCCGGCTCCAGAAACGCGCGCAGCCGCGCGCACAGCACGGCCACATCGGCAGCGGCAACGCCGGCGCTATTGTTTTTCAGCGCCAGCAGCATCGCTTTCAGCGTGTCGCCGGAGGCGAGAAATACATCCACCAGCGCCGTTGACAGCGGCATCTTTCCCTTGCGCACGAGGTCGAATACCGTTTCCATCTGGTGCGTAAGCTCGGTGATATCGGTGAAACCGAAGGTCGCCGCGCCGCCCTTGATGGAATGCGCAGCGCGGAAAATGGCGTTCAACTGCTCGTCATCCGCGGTGGCGATATCGATGCTGAGCAGCAATGACTCCATCACATCGAGATGTTCGCCGGCCTCGTCAAAGAACAGACCGTGGAGTTCGGAAAAGTCGAAATCGCTATCGGCTGATGATGGGTTGCTCATGGGGATCTGTCTGCGGTTGGTAGTCGGTTTGAACTCCGTTGGGTCTCGGCTTGCAATCAGCTTGCAATCAGCTTGCAATCAGCCGATAACCTTCTTCACCACATCAACCAGCCCTTGCGGCGCGAACGGCTTCACCAGCCAGCCGGTGGCGCCGGCGGCGCGGCCCTTGGCCTTCATCTCGTTGCTCGATTCCGTGGTCAGCATGAGAATCGGTATATTCTTGTATGCGGGCAGATTGCGCAGCGTGCGGATCAGCGTCAGTCCGTCCATGCGCGGCATGTTCTGGTCGGTGAGTACCAGACTCACCTGTTGACCTTTGGCGCGTTCCAGGCCGTCCTGCCCGTCGACCGCCTCAACCACGTCGTAGCCCGCACCCTTCAAAGTGAACTGGACCATGCTGCGGATCGACGCCGAGTCATCTACCGCCAATATCGTTTTTGCCATTCGCTGCTCCCTGCCTCTATATTGCTAAATCGCTAAAATAATTCCACCGAACCGCCGGCCATGCACGACTGCTCGACCGGAGCGGAAAACTGCCCGCCCGCGACCGCCGCCAGCACCGCCGTGAATTCACCGGCGGATAGTTGCGGCGAGCAGCCCAGCGCCTGGGTAATTTTCTCGAGCAGCGCGATGCGCTGTACCACATGATCGATCAGTTGGGTCGCCATATCCGGAAACTGCAGCGCGCTGACTGCGTTGTCCAGCGCCTGCCGCAGATCAGGCGTGAGCACATCCTGCCCTTCGCTCACCGCTTCGCGCAGCGTCTGCGACAGCGCGCCGATGGCACCGAAACTCGACAGCAGCCGCGCAGAGGCGTCTTCAATCAGTCCGCGCAAGCGCTCCAGTTCAGCTCGTGCGCTGCGTGCCTGCGCGTCGTGAATCTGCAGATAGCGCGCGATCGATGCTTCGGCATCCTCCCCGCGCCGCTGCGCCTGCCAATGACCTGCATTCACCATGTCGCCCCGCTCCCGTTGGCTCGTGCTGCTATCAAATCGTGCCCTATTGTTTAGCATGGGATATGAAGATGATCGATGAATTAGCGGCTGAAACCCGCGTCAGTTCCCATGCTGGAACCAAACTGCCTGTAGGGTGGGCGCGGTTTTTGTGCCCACGCGGTTAGCAAGTGGGGCGTGTGTCCGGCGGGGTGGGCAAAACAAGACCGTTTTACCCACCTTATATGACATCGCAATAATCGCGCGGCTTTGTTCGACACGGGACTAAAATCCCAGACTTTCCAGCAAATCATCAACCTGTCCCTGATCAGTCACCACATCGTCGCGCCCCGCGCCATTGATCACCGGGCCTGCAAGCGTGGTTTCAAGGACTTCCCTGCGCAGAACTGGCGGACTGGCGTCGAGCAGCAGTTTCACCAGTTGCTCCTCCAATGACTGTGCGAGCCGGGTGACGCGCTGAATCACCTGCCCGGTCAGGTCATGAAAATCCTGCGCCAGTATGATCTCGGTCAGTTCGCTGTCGACCTGCGCGAGCTGCGTCTGCGTGTGTGCGAGGTGGCCCTGCGTAGCGCACACCAGGTCCCACAATGCGCTCGGCGCCGGACTTTCTTTAAGTACTCGCGCCCACTTTTCCTCCAATGCCCGCGCTTCCGCTCTAACCTGATTCTAGCTTTCCTTGGCGCGTTCGGCAGCGCCAAGCACGCGCTCGGCGGCCTTGCCGGTCAGCGTTGCGATGTAGTCCAGGCGCGCGCGCGCATCCGGCAGCGATCCCACGGCCGCCTCGACGCCTTTGTCGTAACCCAACTGGCGCAGCGTATCGTGCAGGTTGCGGGTGAGCATGCCGACGCGCACAAATACGTCGTGCGGGGTAAGGACTGCCTTGCCCTCGACTGCGGGTGCAGTCGCTTCGGCGACGCGGCGGGGTACGTCCATAGTGCTGGCGGTGGTATCCATGTCACGCCGCCTTTTTCAGGATTTTGGCGAGCTTCTCTTCAAGTGTGGCCTTGGTGAACGGTTTGACGATATAGCCTGATGCCCCGGCTTGCGCCGCCGCGATAATGTCCTCTTTCTTCGCCTCGGCGGTGACCATCAGCACGGGCAGGGATTTCAGCGTCTCGTCGGCGCGAATCTGGCGCAGCAGATCGAAACCGTTCATGTTCGGCATATTGATGTCGGACACCACGAAGTCGAAAGCGCCGGCGCGCAGCTTCTTCAACGCGTCCTGCCCGTCCTCGGCTTCGTCCGCATTTTGGTGGCCGATCTCCTTGAGCAGGTTGCGCACGATGCGCCGCATGGTGGCAAAATCGTCAACAATCAGAAACTTAAGTTCGGCTGTGCTCATCGGATCCTCTTTTTGTCTTTGTGCATTAATTCACAGTTTGGGTAACGGCGCGGCAGCGCGAAACTTAAGGACGACGGGGGAATTTGATACGCGACGCTTGTTCCGGGCCTGCGCGCTAACCGGCGCTAAATTTAAAAAGGGAGTATCGTTAGATGCTTGACATAAGCTGATGTAATGTAACCCCCCCCCCGCTCTCTCGAAGTAGGGTTGAACCAGCGCGGCGTTCCTGGCAAATGAACAGTCGCGGTAACCTCTATGTTGCTTTAAGCGCGGCTGCGCTCGCCTTGATAGCGATTGTGGCTCATCTACCAACGCATACCGGCCCGGCGAGCGGATTCCACACCCTGCTGCAACGGCTGATGGGGCTGGACAGCACCGCCGAAACGCCGACCACAGCGGCAGCGGCGCCGGACCCCGCGCTTGCCGTGAGTGAAACAGACGCTGCGGTTGAAACACCCGCCGCCGCGCCCGACGCAGTACTGCTGTCATTGCCTGCGCTACCCCTCGCCCCACCATCCGCGGCACAGGCCGTGGCCGCCGACGTGGATCTCGACACACTGTCCGGCGCGCCCTCCTCTGCGTCAGATGCACCTGCGGGCGTGGAGACCCTCATCGCAGGGGAAAAAAGTCCGCCGCCATTTCGCGCGCACGTGCTGGAAGCGCAGCCGGGACGCACACTGGAATTGCATCCGGGACATACGCTGGAAACGCTTCCGGGACACACGCTGCTATCGCGTCCGGGTCACACGCTGGAGTCACTCCCGGGCCACATCCCGGAATTGCCATCGGAGCACCATGACGCTGCTGTCGCGGAGCTCCCGTCAACACCCTTCGCGCAAGGATTGCAACAGACGCAAGCGGCGCGAGCCTTTCCAACAACGCCACCCGGCATCGACAAGCTTGTCAACGCGCCAGGTTGGGATCTCGAGTTAGCGCAAAAAGTGGTGTGGCTGTCAGGTGATAAACAGCACCAGGCGGAATTGCACCTCAACCCGCCCCACCTCGGCCCCCTCCACATCAAACTCTCCGTCGATGAAAACCAGACCAGCGCCATTTTCACTTCGCCGCACAGCGCGGTGCGCGACGCCATCGAAAACGCATTGCCGCGGCTGCGTGAGGTGCTTGCCGAAAGCGGCATCACGCTCGGCAATGCGAGCGTCACCAGTGACAGCCCGCGCGACGCGCCGACATTCGATCAGCCGCGACAGCCGCAGCGGTCTTTTATCGGCGCCGACACCGCGGATGAGCTGGTGGCAGCCCCTGGTATTCCACGCAGCCGCGGCAGCGGCCTGGTGGATCTGTTTGCATGACCAAAGTCTGTGGGTGCGCACCGCGAACGCGCAAACACCGATCAAGGGAACGCACAACGGTGCGCATTGCGCACCCTACAAATTCCTCTCCGTGGTTGGAATTTTTCAGGTTCAAAGAAGCACGGAATAGAGCACCTTTTTAAAAGATGCGTTTTGCACTCACGCCACGATAATCACGTGAACATAGCTATTGGAGTATCACCATGGCAGTCAGCGCGGTAAAAAAAGAACCGGCCAAGGGGCAGGAAGCCGCGTCTGCAGCGGCGGTGGCGTCACCCAAGAAAAATATCCGTAAGTATTTGAAGATATTTATAATTTTATCAGTCATGAGCGGCGCCGGTGGCGGCGCTTACTGGTATCTGAATCACAACAAGGGCGGTAAGTCTGCCGAGGCCAAGATGCAACCCGCGAAGCCCCCTGTATTTGTTCCGCTGGACGCCTTCACGGTTAATCTGCAACTGGAAGAAAGCCCGCAGTTCCTGCAAGCCGGACTGTCGCTCAAAGTATCCGATAGCACTGTCGCCGACGCACTGAAGCTGTATATGCCTGAAGTGCGTGACCGCATCCTGCTGCTGCTGTCGGGCAAGAAGGCTTCGGAATTGCTCACGGCGGACGGTAAACGCAAACTGAGCAGCGAAATCGTCGCCGCCGTCAACGCTATTCTTGACCGAACGGCGGCAGAGCCAACGCCGTCTGCCAAAGCTGCACCCGAAACACCGCCGCCCGCCGCGACCGAGGCTGCCGCGCCAGCGGACAGCGAGGAAAAGCCACCGGCGGACGCTGCGGCTCCCGCGACCGCCGTTGAACCCCTCGCCGTGCCTGCTACCGCACCAGCAGCGGAGCCGCCTGCGGTCGCCAAGAGCCGGGTGCTGAGCGTGTTGTTTACTTCTTTCATCGTGCAGTAACTCCCATGAGCAAGGATTTCCTGTCGCAGGACGAAGTCGATGCGCTGCTCAAGGGTGTCACCGGCGAACCCGATGAAGTCAAGGAGACGATTGATCCGGCTGCCATCCGGAACTACAACATGGCGACGCAGGAACGCATTGTGCGCGGTCGCATGCCCACGCTTGAAATCATCAACGAGCGTTTTGCCCGGCTGCTGCGCATAGGGCTGTTTAACTTCGTGCGCCGCAGCGCCGAAATCACGGTCGGCCCGGTACGCACCGCCAAGTACAGTGAATTCATCCGCAATCTGGTGGTGCCGACTAATCTGAACATGGTGCAGATCAAACCGTTGCGCGGCACCGCGCTGTTTATTTTCGAACCCAATCTGGTGTTCCTGATCGTCGATAACCTGTTCGGCGGCAGCGGCCAGATGCACACCCGGGTCGAGGGGCGTGATTTCACCCCTACCGAGCAACGCATCATTCAACTGCTGCTCGCGATTGTGTTCGAAGATCTCGAGAAATCATGGGCGTCGGTGCATCCGGTCACATTCGAGTACCTGCGTTCCGAAATGAACACCCAGTTCGCGAATATCGCCACGCCCAATGAAGTGGTCGTGGTCACCAGCTTTAACATCGAATTCGGCTCGAGCGGCGGCCAGTTTCATATCTGCATACCGTACGCGATGGTGGAACCGATTCGTGACCTGCTCTACAGCAGCGTGCAGGGCGACCATATGGAAGTCGATAAGCGCTGGGTGCGCCTGTTGTCAAAGCAAGTGCAAAGCGCCGAGGTCGAACTGGTGCTCAATCTCGGTCAGGCGCAACTCACCATCGACCAGTTGCTGGGCATGCAGGTAGGCGATGTGATCGCGGTGGAAATACCGCAGCCGATCATTGCCGAGGTCGATGGCGTGCCGGTAATTGAATGCAAATGCGGAATATTCTCCTTAAGTCGGGCACACGGCTCCCAAGAAGCATCGTGGGATCAAGACCGGGCTCTCGCATACTACTACAGCCAGCTGGTTAAAGGCAGAATCGTGCATAACTTTAGTCCGCATTTTCCGTGACGGATCTGATGAACTCCGACTGCCGGCTGATCGCCAACTCCGAGCGCTCGACGGTCACGACCGAGGCGGACCGCAGCCCGCGATCCTGAGACTCCGTGTCACGCCGATCGGGCTGCGCAAGGCGGGTTGATAGCGTATTCAGCTATCGACGTTGATAATTTCCGTCGCACCGCGGCTTATGTGGACATGCAGTGGCTGAATGAACCGTTCGCCACCCCGGTTACTCGGGCACCGCCAGACGAAAGGGGCGGCAACAGACAAACCAAACCTACTGCTACCGCGCCACATCTCGACTCTACCGATTTCCTTGACCGAGGCATTTACCCCTGCCCGCTGGCCGCGACCGCTCTCCGCTAGGGCGGAACTCGCGCAAGCCAGAAACAGCAATGCGGGGAACAGGCTCAAGCGTCGCCGCGACATCGATAGGCCTTGTTTGGACGGGCTGTGGTCGCGGCGCGATTGCGTTGCCACCCAGCCCGACAATGCACGCACCATAGCAGCCGGGGGCTTGCGCCAGGGCAATTGCATCAAATAGCCACCATCCCAAGTAATTGCTCACGATAAGAATCGCTGGTTGATGCGACCAAGCGTCGCGTCTTGATTCCGCCCTTGCGGGACTTATCCAGACGCAGAATATTGAGCACCATGCGACGCACGGC
>CAMBSS010000150.1 GCA_945870465.1 Bordetella parapertussis
AGCACTTCCGGGCGCATGGTTCTTTTCGCATGCGGCTTGATGTTTTCGACGAGCTGATCGCCAGCGTCGATATCGACGCCGGCATCGCGGTATGTCAGGGATGGCGACGGGTCAGGTGTGGTCAAGATGCCTTCTCGCGGGTCGTAAACAGCGGGTGGGTCGGGTAAGATAGCGTTTCCCGTGTGCTGTATGCCATTGTTGCGCGCCTGATTTTACCCGAAATGACCCCATACCGCTTTGTTGCCACGTGCTGCGCATGAAGCAGCTTGCACTCGATATTGCGCAGCCGCCGGCGCCCACACTGGATAATTTCGTACCGGGCCGCAACGCGGAGCTCGTGGTGGCTTTGTACTCGATTGCGAACCGGGCAAGCAGCGAACGATTTATTTATCTGTGGGGCGCCGCGGGCAGCGGACGCAGCCACTTGGTGCGCGCGGTGGTGGACGCCGCGCGCGCCGACGGCAGGCCGGCGCAGATGTTCGATTCCGGCGCGGCAAAGTTCGATGCTGCCGAGGACACGCTGTGCGCAGTAGACGACGTGCACCTGTTGAACGAAGAGGCGCAGATCGCCGTCTTCAATCTGCACAATCGCATCAAGGCCGGCAACGGTACTCTGCTCGCCAGCGGCAATGCGCCGCCGGCGCAACTCAAGTTGCGCGCGGACCTTGTGACACGTCTGGGAGCGGGGCTTGTCTACCAGGTGCACGGACTGAATGAAGAAGAAAAAGTCGCCGCGCTGAAACGCCATGCGCAGGCGCGCGGGTTCCAGTTATCGCAGGAAGTCATCGCGTACCTGTTGCGCCACGCGCAGCGCGACCTGCCGTCGCTGCTTGCCTTGCTCGACGCGCTCGACCGTTATTCGCTCGCCAACCGGCGCGCCATTACGCTGCCGCTGCTGCGGGAGTTGCTCGATGTCACTGCAAAACAAGTTGAAACCGCCGATAAACGCCGATGAACGCAGCCAGAATCAAACACCTTGGCACAGGCGAGTTGACGATCGCGGAATTTGATCGGCGTTCATCGGCGTTCGCCGGCGGCCAACTTTGATTTACAGATTTTATTTGATGGAGAGTGCCAGTTGAACCTCGCGCTATTCGATCTCGACAACACCCTGCTGAGCGGCGACAGCGACTTTGAGTGGGCGCAGTTCCTGGCCGAGAAGGGCGTGCTCGACCGCGAGGTGTACGAGGCGCGCAACAATGCGTTCTACGAGCAGTACAAGGACGGCTCCCTCGATATTCACCAGTTTCTCGACTTTCAGTTGAAGCCGCTGGCGCGCCACCCGCGCAAAGTGCTCGACGAATGGCACCGCGAATTCATGCGCGTGAAAATCCTGCCCATCATGCGGCTGCGCGGGCGTGAATTGATCGAGAGCCATCGCGCCGACCTGTGCGCCATCGTCACTGCGACCAACAGCTTCGTGACAGCGCCGATTGCGCGCGAATTCGGTATCGAACACCTGATCGCGACCGAGCCCGCGCACATCGATGGCGAATTCACCGGCGAAGTGACCGGCACGCCGTGCTTTCGCGAAGGCAAGGTGACGCAGCTCGAACAGTGGCTGGCCGGCCGTGGGCAAAAGCTGTCATCGTTCGCGCACAGCAGTTTTTACAGCGATTCGCTGAACGACCTGCCGCTGCTCAAATTCGTCACGCGCCCGGTGGCGGTCGACCCTGACGACACGCTGCGCGCCCACGCCGTAAAGCACGGCTGGCAGATACTCAGTCTGGCCTGAATGACGCGCGCGCCGCTGATTATCGTGCTGGCGCTGGTCGCCGCCGGCAGTCTGTTGATCGCGCTGCTGTTCGGCACTTTTCCGATTTCTCCGCTGCAGGTGCTCGACAGCATCTTCCTGCCGACGCCCGGCATCGTTGACGATGTGATCTGGAAACTGCGCTTGCCGCGCGTGCTTGCCGCGTTTGCGTGCGGCGGACTGCTCGCGACCTCGGGCGTGCTGCTGCAGGTCCTGCTCAGGAATCCGCTGGCCGACCCTTACATACTCGGCATTTCCGGCGGGACGGCTCTCGGCGCGCTGACTGCGGTGCTGCTCGGCGCCGGCGTCGCCGGCAGCAATCTCGCCGCGCTGGCTGGCGCGCTGGGCGCCATCGCGATCGTGTTCGGGTTGTCGTTTCGCGCCGGCGACTGGAATTTGCACCGCTTGTTGCTGACGGGTGTCGTGCTGTCGGCGGGCTTTACTGCGTTGATCAGCTTGCTGCTGACGCTCGCGCCGCAGGCGCAATTGCGCGGCATGCTGTTCTGGTTGATGGGGGATTTGTCTCACGCTGATGCGAGCGGCGGCGCCTGGTTCGTTTTGACGCTGGTAGTGCTGGTATTCACATTGAAATCGCGCAGTCTCAACGCTCTCGCGCTCGGCGCATTGAAAGCGCGCGCTCTCGGCGTCGCGGTGGGCGGCCTGCAGTCGGCGATCTATTTCGGCGCGGCGGTGGCGACGGTCGCGGCGG
This sequence comes from Bordetella parapertussis, assembly GCA_945870465.1. Next base: position 2,463 of record CAMBSS010000150.1, read on the forward strand.
TGCTGCTCGGCGGCAGCATAGGCTTCGTCGGCATCATGGTGCCGCATGCATTGCGCCTGGCCGGCGTCAACGATCATCGCTGGCTGCTGCCGGCTTCGGCTCTGGTGGGCGGCAGCTTCGTGGCGCTCGCCGACACTTTTGCGCGCACGGTGTGGGCGCCGCAGCAGTTGCCGGTCGGCGTATTCACTGCCTTGCTGGGTGTGCCCGTGCTGCTCATCCTGCTGTCGCGGCGGCCATGAACCTGCGCGCAGACCAGCTCACTATCGCGGTCGGCACGCGGGTGCTGTGCCGCGACCTCGCGTTGGCGATGGTGCCCGGCGAATTGTGGGGCGTGCTGGGCTGCAACGGCAGCGGCAAAACCACGCTGTTGCATGCGCTGGCCGGGCTCGCGCCGCCTGCATCCGGCAATATCGCCATCGAGGGCAGGGCGCTGGCGGATTATTCGCGGCGCCAACTCGGCCGCGCGCTCGGCATCCTCCTCCAGCGCGAAGACCAGGAATTCTGGGGCACGGTGCGCGATTACGTGATGCTCGGCCGCTATCCGCATGCCCGGGCGCTGTTCGGTTGGCATGCGGATGACGAGGCAGCGGCGGAGCACGCACTCGCCGCTTTCGATCTGACGGCGCTGGCGGAACAAACGTACGGAACCTTGTCGGGCGGCGAGCGCCAGCGCGCGCGGCTCGCGCAACTGTGGGCGCAGGCGCCGCGAATCATGCTGCTGGACGAGCCGCTGCAACACCTTGATCTGCGCCACCAACTGCAAGCGCTGCAATTGTTGCGTAAAGCAACGCGCGAGGAGGGCGCGGCGGCCGCACTGGTGCTGCACGACCTGACGTTTGCCGCCAGTTGCGACCGCATATTGATGCTGTACGGCGACGGGCGTTTTGCGGCGGGAAGCGCGGCTGAGCTGCTGCAGCCGGAGCGGCTGGCCACGCTTTACGGCTGCGGCATACGCGCGTTCGGCGAGGGCGCGGGTGCGCATTTCATCCCCGTTATATAATTCCCCCCACAAATTCGAGCGGACGCACACCCCTGCGCTGCTCAGTTTGTTTTGTAGCGTATAGCGTATTTGCGGGCATCTTCCCGTGCGCCGCTCAATTTGTTTTCACAACAGGCAAGCCATTTAATGATCAGGCGGTTTCTCGGCAAGGTTTTTTCGGGCGCGTTGTTCAAGTCCGCGCAGCCCAGGGTCATACCGTTTAAAACCCACCGCATCGCGCGCGACCACGTGAGCCGCGGCGCGATGAAGACCTGCGAAACGCTGCAGCAGCATGGGCACACCGCTTACGTGGTCGGCGGCGCGGTGCGCGATCTGCTGCTGGGCGGCATCCCCAAGGACTACGACGTGGCGACCAGCGCCACGCCCGAGGAAGTGCGCGCGATTTTCCGACGCTCGCGCATCATCGGCCGCCGTTTTCGCCTGGTGCACGTGATGTTCGGCGCGGAAACCATCGAGGTCTCCACTTTTCGCGGCAGCGCTGCTGCCAACGAGGCGGCAGACGACAGCGATCATTCGACCGACGAGCACGGGCGCATCCTGCGCGATAACGTGTTCGGCAGCATGGAAGAAGACGCGGTGCGGCGCGATTTCACCGTGAACGCCATGTTCTACGACCCCGTGCGCGAAGAGGTGATCGATTATCACGGCGGTGTCGCCGATATCAAGGCGAAAAAGCTGTGCATGATAGGCGACCCGGCGCAGCGCTATCGCGAAGACCCGATCCGCATGTTGCGCGCGGTGCGCCTTGCCGCCGCGCGCGGACTGGAAATCGAAGCGCGCTCGCGCAAACCGATCCGCGAACTGGCCGGCCTGCTGCAGAACGTACCCAAAGCGCGTTTGTTCGATGAAATGATGAAATTGCTGCTGTCGGGCCATGTGGCCGAAGGTGTGCGCCGCCTGCGCAAGGAAGGCCTGCATCACGGCGTGCTGCCGCTGCTCGACGTGATACTCGAGCAGCCGCTGGGCGAGCGTTTCGTCATGCTGGCGCTGGAGAACACCGACAAACGCATCAACGAAGGCAAGCCGGTGTCGCCGGGTTTCCTGTTCGCCTCGCTGCTGTGGCACGAAGTGCTGGCGGCGTGGAAGGCGGCGGAAAAAGGCGGCATGCATACGATGCCGGCGTTGTTCCACGCGATGGACCAGGTGCTACAGGTGCAGGCGGAAAATCTGGCGATCCCGCGCCGCTACGGCGCCGACATGAAAGACATCTGGGCTTTGCAGGCGCGCCTGCTCAATCGATCCGGACGGCGGCCTTATCTGCTGCTCGAGCATCCGCGGTTTCGCGCCGGTTTCGATTTTCTGCTGCTGCGCTGTGCCTGCAGCGAAATCGACGCCGAGATCGGCACCTGGTGGGAAAAATTCCAGCAAGCGGATGAGGAGACACGTGCCGGCATGCTGATGAAAGACGGTCCTGGCGCCGCCAAGAAGCGCCGCCGGCCGCGCCGCAAAAAGAAACCGGCGGCCGCAGCGGGCGGGGCCGACGCCGCATGAGCGAAGTGATGGCCTATGTCGGGCTCGGCGCCAATCTGGAAGATCCGGTGGCGCAGGTGACGGCGGGCATGGCTGCACTGGCGGCGCTGCCGCGCACCCGGCTCGTTGCGCAATCGTCGCTCTATCGCACGGTGCCGGTGGGTTACACCGAGCAGCCGGATTTCATCAACGCCGTCGCTGCAGTCAAAACGGCATTGGGAGCGCGCGAGCTGCTTGATGCGCTGCTGGCGACCGAACAGCATCATGGCCGTGTGCGCACGTTTCCGAACGCGCCGCGCACGCTCGACATGGATGTCCTGCTGTATGGTGACGCGCAGATGCACGAAGACGGCCTTACCATTCCGCATCCGCGCATGCACGAGCGCGCTTTCGTGCTGGTGCCGCTGGCGGAGATTGCGCCGCGCTGCGTGATCCCCGCGCGCGGGGCAGTGAGTGAATTGTTGCGCGGTATTGATGTCTCGGGCGTGGTGCGTATCGAGAGCCCGGTGCACGCCATATGAACGCCGCCAGGAAGCCGGCAGGAATTGCGGACGCCGCCCTGATGCCGGCGCAAGCCGCGTGAACGCGCTGCCCGAAAAATACCGCTACATCGTGGTCGAAGGGCCGATCGGCGCCGGCAAGACCAGTCTGGCGCGCAAGCTCGCCGAGAAAAGCGGCAGCACGCCCTTGCTCGAAGACCCGGGCGCAAATCCGTTTTTGCCCGGTTTTTACACCGACAACGCGCGTTACGCGCTGCCGACCCAGTTGTTTTTCCTGTTCCAGCGCATCAACCAGGTGCGCGATCTCGGGCAGGCCGATCTCTTCCGGCGCACCACGGTGGCTGATTTCATACTCGACAAGGACCCGCTGTTCGCGCGCCTGACGCTGAACGACGACGAACTGAGCCTGTACCAGCAGATCTATACGCAGATGAAGCCGCAGGCCGCAGTGCCCGACCTTGTGATCTACTTGCAGGCGTCGACCGAGACGCTGATTGAGCGCGTCAAGCGGCGGGCGGTGAGTTACGAGCGCACGATTTCCGAGGACTACCTGCTGAAGCTGGCGGAAAGCTACGCGCGGTTTTTTTATCAATACGACGCAGCACCCGTGTTGATCGTGAATTCGGAGCATCTCAATTTCGTCGACGCGCCGGCGGATTTCGATTTGTTGCTGGAGCGCATAGCCGCGATGCGCGGCGCGCGCGAATTTTTCAGTCTCGGGGAGTGATTGGCGATGAGCGATGAGCGATGGGTGAGGATTGAGTAGGTCTTCCCATCACGCATCACCCATCACCCATTACGTATTTGCGATTTCCGTAGTTGAAAGGAGCCGACATGAGGATTAACCAGACCACCTTGCACAAGATGGTGCAGGACGGCGAGAAGATCACGATGCTGACCTGCTACGACGCGAGTTTTGCCGCGGTGCTCGACGCCGCGGGCGTGGATACGCTGCTGATCGGCGATTCGCTCGGCATGGTGCTGCAGGGCCATGACTCGACGCTGCCGGTCACGCTCACCGACGTTATTTATCACACGGCCTGTGTTGCGCGCGGTTCCAAACGCGCGTGGATCATCGCCGACATGCCGTTCGGCACATTCCAGACCGGTCCCGCGGATGCGTTCAGGAATGCGGCGCAGTTGATGGCGGCCGGCGCGCAGATGGTCAAGGTCGAAGGCGGTGAAACCATGGTCGAGACCATCCGCTTTCTGACGGCGCGCGGCATACCGGTATGCGGCCACCTGGGGCTCACGCCGCAGTCAGTCAACACGCTGGGTGGCTACCGCATCCAGGGCAAGACCGACTCCCAGGCGAAACAATTGATCGCCGAAGCAAAAATGCTGGAAGAGGCCGGCGCCGGTATGCTGGTGCTGGAGCTGATTCCCGCTGCGCTGTCGCGCCAGGTGACTGCGGCGTTGCGCATCCCGACCATAGGCATAGGCGCGGGTGTTGATTGCTCGGGCCAGGTCCTCGTCCTGCACGACATGCTCGACGTCTATCCCGGCAAGAAAGCGCGTTTCGTCAAGAATTTCCTCACCGGTGCCGGCAGCGTGCAAGGCGCGGTCGAGGCCTACGTGCGTGAAGTCAAAGCGAAGACGTTTCCCGCGGCCGAGCATTCTTATTAGGATCGAGGATTGAGGATTGAGGCTCTAGCACTAGGAGCCTTAGTGCTCGCGTCAATTCCTGCCGCTTGGATTGGATTAGAATAGCGCTCCCTCAATCCTCGCTCCTCAATCCTGCTTTCAACATGGACGTCATCCATTCGGTCGCCGCCTTGCGCGAACGCCTGCAGCGCGAGCCGAACAACGTGTTCGTGCCGACGATGGGCAATCTGCACGCTGGCCACATCCAGTTGATCAATCTCGCCAAGCCGCGCGCTGCGTGCACGGTGGTGAGCATTTTCGTCAATCGGCTGCAGTTCGGCCCCAAGGAGGATTTCGAGCGCTACCCGCGTACGCTGGAGGCGGATTGCGAGAAGCTGCGCGCGGCGGGCGTTGACGTCGTGTTCGTCCCCGACGAAAAAGAGATTTATCCGGCGCCGCAGACCTACGTGGTCGAGCCTTCCGACCTGCAGCACATCCTCGACGGCGCGGCGCGCCCGGGACATTTCCGCGGAGTGGCAACCGTGGTGCTCAAACTTTTCAACATGGTGTCGCCGCACTCGGCGATCTTCGGCAAGAAGGATTACCAGCAGTGCCTGGTGCTGACCAACATGGTGCGCCAGTTGGCATTGCCAATCGATCTCATACTGGCCGAGACCGTGCGCGCGGCGGACGGGCTCGCGCTGTCTTCGCGCAATGCTTATCTGTCGGCCGACGAGCGCCGCGAAGCGCCGCGCCTCTATCAGCAATTGTGCAAGGCGCGCGACGAGCTCAGCAGCGGCGCGCGCGATTACCAGCGTATCGAGCTCGACGTCATGGCCGAACTCGCGCACCACGGCTGGAAACCGGATTACATCGCGGTGCGCCGGCAAAGCGACCTGCAGCCGCCGCAGAACGGCGAGCGCGGGCTGGTGGTGCTGGCGGCGGCCCGGCTCGGTAAAACGCGCCTCATCGACAACATTGAGACCAACGGCTGACATGCCGGACGGGCGATTGCCTGTTACTATTAGCGCTATGGATGCCAAAATCACCACTCCGACCGCTGAAATCAAAAAGCGGTTCTGCAGCACCGGCAGTCACTGGACCACCGGCGAGTTCAAAAAAATCGGCACCACGCGCTGGATCTGCCTTGCGTGCTACAAGCGCCGTCAGGCCGAACTGCGCAATCTGAAGAAAAACAAGTTGCTCGCCGCTGGCGCCACCGCCAAGAAGTAGCGCCGCGCGCTTTAGCGCAATCCGGGAGGAGTCGTCATGCAGCAGTTTCTGCGGCGCTTGTGCGCCTTGTTTTGCCTGTGTGCGGCGGTTGTAGTGCAGGCGCAGGATTATCCGCAGCGCCCCATCCGCATGATCATCGGCCTGCCGCCCGGCGGTTCCACCGACATCATGGGCCGCCAGCTGGCGGCAAAACTCGCGGAGCGCTTCGGCCAGCAGGTCGTGGTGGACAACCGGGCGGGCGCCAGCGGCATCATAGGCGCCGAGCTCGTCGCCAAATCGCAGCCGGACGGCTATACGCTGATGATGGCAGGCGGTTCGTTCGGCACCATCTCCAGCCTGTATACGAAACTGTCGTTCGACACGACCCGGGATTTCGCGCCGATCGCGCTGTTCGCGACCTCGCCGTATGTGTTCGTCGTGCATCCGTCATTGCCGGTGAATTCGATGCAGGAATTTTTCGCCTATGCCAAGGCGCGGCCCGGCCAGATCAACTTCGCGGGTTCGACACCGGGCTCCGTGCAACGCCTTTCCGGCGAACTGCTAAAGCGAACCGTGGGATTCGACATGCTGTACGTGCCGTATAAAGGCACCGGCGTGCTGTTGCCGGATTTGATCGGCGGGCGTTTGCAGGCCGCCATCGACAACGTGCTGGTGGTGGTGCCGTACATGAAAAGCGGCGCGTTGCGCGGGTTGGCGGTGACGAGCGCCAAGCGCTCCGTGGTCGTGCCCGAATTGCCGACCATCGCGGAATCCGGCGCGCCCGGATTTCAGTCGGGCGGCTGGTTCGGCGTGCTCGGGGCAGCCGGCACGCCGCCCGCAATCATCAAGAAGCTCAACGCCGAAATTTCCAGCGTCATGCAGCAGGCCGACGTGCGCGACCGCCTGCTCGCACAGGGCGCCGAACCGCTGTGGGGGCCGCCCGACGAACTGAAGAAATTGCTCGCGCGCGAGCGCGAGCTGTGGAGCAAGGTGATCCGCGAGGCCGGCATCAAGCCCGACTAGCGCGGCGGGCCCCGCGGGCTATCTCAAAAATCCAGTTGAATCCGTTCGTGCTGAGGTATCGAAGCATGAACGCCCGTCCCTTCACCCTTCTATACATCAGGGCGAACGGCTTTTAAGGCGGCGTCCCGCTACTGCTCCACTTTCACGTTCGCATCGACGATTATCTTCGCGAACTTCGCAGATTCCGCGCGCAGGAAATCGCGGAACTGCTCCGGCGTGGTGGGCGCCGGCTCGAACCCGAGTTCCCTTAACTTGCCCGCGATCTCCGGCGTCTTCAACGCCTGCACGATGGTGACGTTCAGTTTGCGGATGATCGGGTCGGGCGTCGCCGACGGTGCGTACATGCCGAAGAAATTAACCAGTTCGAAAGTCGACAGCGGCTTGTATTCGGCGATCGCCGGCACGTCGGGCAGAACAGAGGCGCGCGTAAGCGACGTCACCGCGATTGGCCGCAGTTTCCCGCTCTGAATAAAAGGCAGCGACGCGCCTATGCTGGCAAACGTATAGGTCACGTGCTTGCCGGCGGTGTCGGCGAGCTGCGGCGCCGCGCCTTTGAACGGGATGTGCTGGAC
>CAMBSS010000151.1 GCA_945870465.1 Bordetella parapertussis
TGGGGTTTCTCCCGCCACCTTTGTGTGAAACGCTGGTCCGGCGCTTACGGTATTTGCAGCTGGCAACAAATACCGTTTGATCGCTTACCGTCACCGCGAGCTGCCGGACGACTGGGACGCGCAGCGCGCGGTGATTGCAGCATTGTCCGGTTGAGATTCCGAGACCGGAGGCAACCGTGCCAATCGGCGCGGCCTGCATTTGAATCTATGCACAACTGGTAAGCGAAATACGGCGCAAACCGCCGCGCGCCTTCCCTCGGAAAATGTCTCAATGATGCGAAGAACGACCTTCGCACAAACAGAGAATAGAGACGAATTTCAGGGTGCTGCAGGGTGAAAATGCACCGACCGGTGCCCACTCTGAATTCGCAGCGCCGGAAAAAGCCCCGTAAATTCGCGGCTTAGGCCGCGCAGGAACAAGGCCAGAGCATGTCTGGCCTTGAGATGGTGGTGGAGAAGAGGAGGATCGAACTCCCGACCTCCGCATTGCGAACGCGGCGCTCTCCCAGCTGAGCTACTTCCCCAAGATAAGCCATTATTTTAGCAGGATATGCTGCCGGCTGGAAAGCTCGCCAGGCTGGCGTGCCGGCGAATGCGCGCTATAATCTTTTCCATCATTTTTAACGGGACGCTCCCCCATGCCGACCGCTGCCACTCCCCAGATCACCCCGCCGTACGGCTTTCAGGAAGTCGTGGCGCTCGCCAAGACGCACCGCGTGCTGCTGCCCAAGGGCCCGACGCTGCCGGTGGTGTTCCGCACCATGAATCCGATCCCGGTCAGCTATACCGAATTTCCGATTGCGAGCCACGACTACCCGCTGGTATTCATTACGGCCGATGAAGGCAAGACCTTTGCGCCCATGCTGGTGCTGGGGCTTGCCGGCCAGCAGAACCTGTTCGTCACCAATGGCGACACCTGGGAGCCGGCGGCTTATGTTCCCGCCTACGTGCGGCGCTACCCGTTCTGCATGACCCGCGTCATGGTCGACGGCCAGGAAGCGCCGGAGCGCGTCGCCTGCGTCGAAAAACGCGCGATCAACGACAACGGCGAGAAACTGTTCGACGATAAGGGCACGGCTCTGCCTGAATGGGAGCAACGCCAGAAACTGCTGTTCGAATACGAAGCCGACCTCGCGCGCACCGAAGAAATGTGCAAGCTGCTCGCGCAGCATCAGCTGCTCGAGCCCTTCACCATGCAGGCGGTGCCCAACCAGGGCGAGCCGCTGCAGCTGACCGGCATGTTCCGCGTCGCCGAAGCGAAGCTGGCCGAACTCGATGCATCGGTGCTGAAAGACCTGGTGCAAAAAGGCGTGCTCGGGCGGATTTATGCGCACCTGATGTCGCTCGAAAATTTCCAGCGTCTGCTGGGACGCCGTGGCGACACCGCCAAGCCGGCGGCCGCGGAAAAACCCGCCGGAAAAAAAGCTTAATCAGCCGGGCGCCGGTACGCCCAGGCCAGCATCACCACGCCCGCCGCTATCATCGGCAGCGACAGCCACTGTCCCATCGAAAAACCGAACGCCAGCAGCCCCAGGAAACTGTCCGGCTCGCGCGTGAACTCCACCGCAAAGCGGAACGCGCCGTAACCGATCAGGAAACACGCCGATACGGCGCCGCGCGGCTGCGGCTTGGCTGCAAACCACCATAGCAGGACAAATAACACGACGCCCTCGAGCGCGAACTCATAGAGTTGCGAAGGGTGACGCGGCACGCGGTCGACGTTCGGAAAAATCATCGCCCACGGGCCGTCGGTCGCGCGCCCCCACAATTCCGCATTGATAAAATTGCCGAGCCGCCCGGCGGCGAGCCCCAGCGGCGCCAGCGGCGCGATGAAATCCGTGATCGCGAGCCACTTCAACCCGCGCGCGCGCGCATACCACCACAGCGCGATGATGACGCCGAGAAAGCCGCCATGGAACGACATGCCGCCTTCCCATACGTAAAAAATCTTCCACGGCTCGGCGAAGTAATCGCTGAATTTGTAGAACAACACATAGCCAAGGCGGCCGCCCGCGATGACGCCGAGGATGCCGTAAAACAACAGGTCGTCGAATTGCTGCGCGCTTACCGCGGAATGCCCGCGCGACTTGATCGCATAGCGTCCGGCCAGCCAGATCAACGCGAAACCGAGCAGATAAGTCAGGCCGTACCAGCGTATGGCGAGCGGACCGAACAGTTGGATGGCAACCGGATCGAACTGCGGGTGAACCAGCATTAAATGCCCGGGGGTTTGGGTTAAAATCGTCGATTATACGTAACGCTGTCAAGGACACATCATGGCACTGAACAAACGCAGCCGCCTCATCACGCACGGCGACGCGCGCTCGCCCAATCGCGCCATGCTGCGCGCGGTCGGCTTCGGCGACACCGATTTCGAAAAACCCATCGTCGGCGTCGCCAACGGCCATTCCAACATGAATCCATGCAATGCCGGCATCCAGCCGCTGGTCGACCGCGCGATGGCGGCGCTGCGCGAAATCGGCGCGATGCCACAGGTGTTCGGCGTGCCTACTATCACCGACGGCATCGGCATGGGCACCGAGGCGATGAAGTATTCGCTGGTGTCGCGCGAAGTCATCGCCGACGCCATCGAAACGTCGGTCAACGGCCAGGCCATGGACGGCGTGCTGGTGTGCGGCGGCTGCGACAAGAACATGCCCGGCGGCATGATAGCCATGGCGCGCATGAACGTGCCCGGCATTTATGTTTATGCCGGCACCATCAAGCCCGGCAAGTGGAAAGGCCAGGACCTGACCGTCGTCAGCGTGTTCGAGGCGGTCGGCGCTTTCAGCGCGGGCAAGATGGCGCGCGAAGATTTCATTGGCATCGAAAAAAACGCCTGCCCTTCGGTGGGCGCCTGCGGCGGCATGTTTACCGCCAATACGATGTCGTCGTCGTTCGAAGCGCTCGGCATGAGTTTGCTCGGTTCTTCACAAATGGCATCGCCCGATGCCGAGAAAGCCGATTCGGCCGCCGCGTCTGCCACGGCACTCGTCAACGCGATCCGGCTCAATTTGCGGCCGCGCGACATCATCACGCGCAAATCGATCGAGAACGCCGCCGCCCTGATCATGGCCACCGGCGGTTCGACCAATGCGGTGCTGCACTATCTGGCAATCGCGCATGCCGCCGAGGTCAAGTGGACGATAGATGATTTCGAGCGCGTGCGGCGCAAAGTACCGGTGATCTGCGATTTAAAACCTTCCGGGCGCTACGTCGCAACTGACTTTCATCGCGCGGGCGGCGTGCCGCAGGTGTTGAAGATGTTGCTGGTGCATGGTCTCCTGCATGGCGACTGCATGACGATCACCGGCAAAACGCTGGCTGCGGAACTCGCCAAAATCCCGGCGAAGCCGCGCAAAGATCAGGATGTAATCCGGCCGTGGAACAACCCTTTATATGCGCACGGCCATCTCGCGATACTCAAAGGCAATCTCGCGCCCGAAGGCTGCGTCGCCAAAATCACCGGACTGAAGTCGCCCAAGATCACCGGGCCGGCGCGCGTATTCGACTCCGAACCCAAAGCGATGAACGCGATACTCGCGAAAAAAATCAAACCCGGCGACGTGCTGGTGATCCGCTATGAAGGCCCCAAGGGCGGCCCTGGCATGCAGGAAATGCTGGCGCCGACTTCGGCACTCATCGGCCAGGGTCTCGGCGAATCGGTGGGCCTCATCACCGACGGCCGCTTTTCGGGCGGCACCTGGGGCATGGTGGTCGGACATGTCGCGCCCGAAGCTTTCGAAGGCGGGCCGATAGCACTCGTCAAGGAAGGCGACTCCATTACCATCGACGCGCACAAGCGCCTGATCCAGGTCAATGTGACCGCCAAAGAACTCGCTCAGCGCAAAAAGAAATGGCGCCAGCCCAAGCCGCGCTACACGCGCGGCCTGCTCGCCAAGTACGTGAAGCTCGTGTCTTCCGCGAGCAAAGGCGCGGTAACGGGCTAGCCGGATCAGGAGCGGGCGGCGCACCCATGCCATCATTGATAACTGCCGCGTGGGCCGCATGGGGTGCCGCCAATCTGCCGGTTGCGGATAAATTCGCGGCGGACGATCTCGCCGGCGCCATCGTCAAGCTCGGCATCCGCGTGCCGCCGACCGCGCGCACCGCCGACACGCTGGGCACCGAACGCGAAGGCACCGGCGTATTGATAGACGACGCCGGCCATATCCTGACCATCGGCTATCTGCTGCTCGAAGCGCAATCGATACTGATCGTCGCCGCTGACGGGCGCGTGTTGCCGGCCACCGTCGCCGGCTTCGATCACGCTACCGGCTTCGGCCTCGTGCGTGCGGCGCAATCGCTTGATCATCCGCCGCTGGCCTTGGGCGACAGCAGCGCCCTGCGCGAAATGAGTACCGTGGCCGTCGCCGCGCATGCGGGTGCCGGCGGCTGGTCCAACGCCTGCGTCGTCAAACGGCGGTCTTTCACCGGCTGGTGGGAGTACGCGCTCGATGACGCAATTTTCACCGCACCGGCGCGCGACAATCACAGCGGCGCCGCGTTGATCGACGACGCAGGCCAGCTGATCGGCATCGGCTCCTTGTGGGTCGGCGATGCTATCGATGCCGGCGCGGCGTTTCCCGGCAACATGTTCGTGCCAACCGATCTCCTGAAGCCCATCCTCAAAGATCTCACCACGCAGGGCCGGCGCAGCGGCGCGGCGCGCCCCTGGCTGGGGATTTATTCGGAGGAAATGCGCCAGCACCTGGTCGTCACCCAGGTGTTGCGCGATTCGCCGGCAGAACGCGGCGGCCTGAAGCGCGGCGACGTCATCCTCGCTCTCGGCGGACAGGCGATCGGCAACCAGGCCGAGTTCTATCACGCGCTGTGGGCGAGCGGCGGCGCCGGCAACCAAATCACGCTGCAAATCTGGCGCGCCAAGACCGTGCGCGAAATCAGCGTGCATTCGATAGACCGCATGGAATATCTGCGGCCATCCCTGCAGTCCTGAACGCAGCTCAGCCGCGCGGCCGGTGTAAACTGGACGCCTTCCGCGGAACCCCCAATGTCCAACCGACTCGCGCAGCAAACCAGTCCTTACCTGCAACAGCACGCCGAAAATCCGGTCGACTGGCACGCGTGGGGAGATGAAGCGCTCGAACTCGCGCGCGCGCAGGACAAACCCATCCTGCTGTCGATCGGCTACTCGGCGTGCCACTGGTGCCACGTGATGGCGCACGAGTCGTTCGAGGATGCGCAAGTGGCGGCGATGATGAACGAGCTGTTCGTCAACGTAAAAGTCGACCGCGAAGAACGTCCCGATCTCGACCAGATTTATCAGGCCGCGCACGCGCTGCTAACGCGGCGCAATGGCGGCTGGCCATTGACGATGTTCCTGATGCCGGATCAGACACCGTTTTTCGGCGGCACCTATTTTCCGAAGACTTCACGCCACGGCATGCCGGGTTTTATCGACCTCATGCCGCAGGTCGCGGCCGCGTATCACGACAAGCGTGGCGAAATCGAACAGCAAAACGAAGCCCTGCGCGCCGCTTTCACGCAAACCCTGCCGCCGCCTGCTGACGGCGGCGCGTTATCTGCGACGCTGCTGGACGAAGCGTTGCGCGACCTGAAAAACGTGTTCGACGAAACCGACGGCGGGATCGGCGCCGCGCCCAAGTTTCCGCATCCGGCGGAACTCGCATTCTGCCTGCGCCGCGCCGCCGACGTCGGCGACCAATACGCGCTCGGCATGGTGCGGCTTACGCTCAAGAACATGGCGGAAGGCGGAATTTACGACCAGCTGGGCGGTGGTTTCTGCCGTTACAGCGTCGACGCGCACTGGACGATCCCGCATTTCGAAAAGATGCTTTATGACAACGGCCCGCTCCTGAGCCTCTACAGCGATTTATGGCTCGCCGATCGCCAGACTTTGTATGCGCGCACCGTCAGCGACACCGCGGCATGGGTCATGCGCGAAATGCAATCCCCGGTCGATGCCAATGAGGGCGGCTATTACTCGTCGCTCGACGCCGACTCCGAACACGTCGAAGGCAAGTTCTATGTGTGGACTCCGGACGCAGTCCAGGCCGCGTTGAGCGCCGGGGAATACGCGGTGGTTGAACCGCATTACGGGCTCGATGTGCGACCGAACTTTGAACGGGAATTCTGGCATTTGCGCGTAACCAAGCCGCTGGCCGTGGTCGCCAAACGGCTGGAACTGACGCCGGAACGCGCGCAGGCGCTGCTCGACTCGGCGCGCGCAAAGTTGTTTGCCGCACGCGAACCGCGCGTGCGCCCCGGACGCGACGAGAAAGTGCTCGCCAGCTGGAACGCGCTGATGGTGAAAGGCATGGCGCGCGCCGCGCGCGTATTCGGGCGTCCTGAATGGCTGCTGTCTGCGCGCAACGCGGTTGAGTTCATGCGCGCGACGTTATGGCGCGATGGGCGGTTGCTTGCAACGTACAAAGACGGCAATGCGCACCTCAATGCGTATCTCGACGACTACGCTTTTCTGCTCGATGCCCTGCTCGAACTGATGCAGCACGATTTCCGGATTGCGGACCTGGAATGGGCACGCGCGCTGGCCGAAGTCCTGCTCGAACAGTTCGAAGATCGCGCGCATGGCGGATTCTTTTTCGTCAGCCACGACCACGAGCGCCTGCTCTATCGCGCCAAAAACGCCCAGGACCATGCCACGCCCGCCGGCAACGGCATCGCGGCACTTGCGCTCAACCGGCTCGGCCATCTGGTCGGCGAACCGCGCTATTGCGAGGCCGCAGCGCGCACCCTGCAGGCGTTCAAATTGCCGCTCGAGCGCCAGCCCAGCGCGCACACGAGCCTGTGCGCCGCGCTCGAAGAGGAACTGGCGCCGCCCGCCATCGTCGTATTGCGCGGCGGCGACGACGTGGCGGCGTGGCAGCGTGAAATCAACCAGCACTATTTGCCGCACACGCTGGTGTTCGCGATCCCCACCGGAACCGCGGGCCTGCCGGCGGTGCTCGACAAACCCGCGGGTGACGCCGTCAACGCCTGGGTGTGCCGCGGCGTTAGTTGCTTACCACCGATCGCCGGCTGCGCCGCGCTGCTCGCCGTGCTGACCGCGCCCCCGGGCATGAATTAGAAATGGCCGGACGGATTTGTTATGATGCCGGCAGTTTTTGTGTGCCCCTCAAAGGAGACCGTATGAAATCGTTTTTGTCTGGTTTGCTCGGCGTCCTGAGCCTGGTTACCGCCGGCAGTATTTTCGCCGCCACCGCCGACGAAACGTATAAAAGCGCGTGCGGCGCCTGCCACGACGCCGGCCTTGCTGGTGCGCCCAAGCTCGGCGACAAGGCGGCATGGGCGCCACGCGTCAAACAAGGCAAGGAAGCGCTGTACAAAATCGCGCTGCTGGGCAAGCCCGGCACCACGATGATGCCCAAAGGCGGCGTCGCGAAACTGTCCGATGCCGAAGTTAAAGCGGTGGTCGACCTGATGCTGGCAAAAATCAAATAACCCGTCCCGCGACACACAGGGCGCGCCGGCAGGCGCGCCTTTTTTTCGTCCGGCGGCCGCGGCGCCGGTCCGCCAAGACGCACGGCAGGCGCAAAATTGACAACGGGCAGGCGCCTACGGATAATCATTTTTTCCGCTGCGACAACAATTTATGCTCACGGGAGAGACCATGAAACGCATCCAGTCCTTAGCCACCGGGTTGTTGTTCGCCGCCGCATTGCTGATGCAGGGCTGCGGCAAGGAAGAGCCGCCGAAGCCGGCGCCCAAAGCCGAAGCCCCGCCGCCGGCAGAAACCATCGTCAAGATCGGCGTGGCATCGCCGCTGACCGGCCCGCAGGCGCATATCGGCATCGACATCAAGAACGGCGTGCAACTGGCGGTCGATGACGCGAACGCTGCAGGCGTGACGATAGACGGCAAAAAAATCAAGCTACAGCTGATCGCCGAAGACGACGAAGCCAATCCGACCAAGGCCGCAACGGTCGCGCAAAAGCTGGTCGACACGAAAGTCGTTGCCGTCGTCGGCCACTTCAACTCGGGCGCGTCCATCCCCGCGTCCAAGATTTATTCCGACGCGGGCATTCCGCAGATCTCGCCGTCCTCGACCAATCCGAAATACACGCAGCAGGGATTCAAGACCACTTTCCGCGTCGTCGCCAATGACGATCAGCAGGGCCCGGTCGGCGGCAAGTTCGCGCTCGAAAAACTCAAGGCGAAAAACATCGCCGTGATCGACGACAGCACTGCATACGGCCAGGGCCTCGCTGACACGTTCGAAGCATCGGTCAAAGCCGGTGGCGCCAAAATCGCCGCGCGCGAGCACACGACTGACAAAGACACCGACTTCAAGGCGATCCTGACCAAGATCAAAGGCAAGAAACCCGACCTCATTTTCTTCGGCGGCATCGACCCGCAGGCCGGCCCGATGATCAAGCAAATGAGCGAACTCGGCATCAAGGCCAAATTCATGGGCGGCGACGGCATGCAGACGCCGAATTTCGTCAAACTCGCCGGCGATTCCGCGGCCGAGGGCGCGATGGCTTCCATGCCCGGCCTGCCCAAAGACCAGATGCCGGGCGGCGCCAAGTTCCTCGAAAAATTCAAGGCCAAGTTCAATGCCGACGTCGAGTTGTTCGCGCCCATGGGCTACGACGCGGTGTTCGTCTTCATCGAAGCGATGAAACGCGCCAAATCGACCGACCCCGCGAAATTCCTGCCCGAAGTCGGCAAGACCGATTACAAAGGCGTCATCGGCCCGATCGCTTTCGACGACAAAGGCGACCTCAAGAACGGCCCCATCACGATCTACGTCGTGAAAGCCGGCAAATGGGAAACCCTGGAAGTCGTAACGCCGGGCGGCGCGCCTGAAGCCAAGCCGGCGGAAGCGCCGGCAGCAGCAGCGGAACCGGCGAAAGCCGCCGAACCCGCCAAGAAATAATGGCGCGTTGAGCCTCACATACATGTATGCAAACGGCACCTGCGGGTGCCGTTTTGCTGTAAAGCCGCCGTAACCGCATGGACATTTTCCTGCAGCAGATCATCAACGGCCTCGTGCTGGGCAGCATCTATGCACTGGTCGCGCTCGGTTACACGATGGTCTACGGCATACTCGGTCTCATCAACTTCGCGCACGGCGACCTCGTGATGGTCGGCGCGTTAGTTGCATTGACCGTGATACAGGCGCTTTTCGGGTCCGCGGTGCCCGTGCCGCTGATCCTGGGGGGCGCGACGCTCGCCGCCATGCTGGTCTGCATGACGCTCGGCGTGACGATAGAGCGTGTTGCGTACCGCCCGCTGCGTCGCGCGCCGCGTCTGGCACCCCTGATTACGGCCATCGGCGTGTCGATCCTGCTGCAGTACACCGCGGCGCTGGTGTGGTCGAAGCAGTACATATCCCTGCCTGAAATCTTCAAGCCCGCGCAATATACGATTGCAGGCGCCAGCATCACCGATTTGCAGATTTTCATTTTCGTGCTGGCGTGCGGCCTGATGGCGGCGCTGCTCTGGTTCATCAAGTACACGCGCCTGGGCAAAGCCATGCGCGCGACCGAACAGAACGCGGAGGTGGCAGGCCTGATGGGCATAGACATCAACCGCATTGTCGCAATGACTTTTTTGCTCGGCTCCGCGCTGGGCGCCATCGCCGGCGTCATGATCGTGCTCTATTACGGCCTCGGTCATTACTACATGGGCTTCATTCTCGGCCTCAAGGCATTTACCGCCGCGGTGCTCGGCGGCATCGGCAAAGTGCACGGCGCGGTGCTCGGCGGCCTTTTGCTGGGGCTGATCGAGAGCCTGGCGTCGGGTTATATCGGCGATCTGACCGGCGGCGTG
>CAMBSS010000152.1 GCA_945870465.1 Bordetella parapertussis
GTGAGTCTGGCTACCGCGCCGCTGCGGTAGACCGGTTCCTCGAGCGTTTTCTGTTGACGGTTTGGCATCAGGACCTCTATTTGAACTGTATTTGAACCCATTTTAACAGAAATATAACCATATAATTCAGTTTATTCCGGGTCATCTAGGGGGAAAATCAACATATTACTGTTCAATTCAAAATAATTCGTATATGATTAGAGTTCAATAAGAGTTCATTAACGATTCAATTAAGTTGCAGTAGCCTATCTGAAGCCAGGTTTGTTTACCCAGTCCGCAGTTCTATTTACTGACTCATCAAAAAGGAAAAGTCATGAAAAAAATGATTTCTGCAGTCGCCATTTCGTTCTGCCTGATGTCCGCCGCGAATGCCAAGGACATCGTCGATACCGCGGTTTCCGCGGGCACTTTCAAAACGCTCGCTACCGCCTTGCAGGCTGCCGGTTTGGTCGAAACCCTGAAAGGCCGGGGCCCGTTCACGGTTTTTGCGCCGACTGATGCAGCCTTCGCCAAAATTCCAAAGGCCCAGTTGGACGCACTGCTTGCCGACAAAGGCAAGCTTACGGCCGTGCTGACGTATCACGTCGTTTCGGGCGCGGTGATGTCCAAGGACGTCAAACCCGGCATGGTGCAGACGGTCCAGGGCTCTTCGCTGACCGTGAGCACGATGGGTGGTGTCAAAGTTAATGGAGCCAACGTCACCGCCGTCGACATCATTGCTGACAATGGAGTGATCCACGTCATCGACACCGTAGTGATGCCGAACTAACAAACACTCCGCAAGGCAGAGTCGGTCGCCGATAGATTGCCAGGCGAAAACGCGACAACGCCCGTAAAGGCGGGCATTGTCATAACGCAAAAAATTTTCAGACTTCACGTCTGCACAAGGAATACGCAAATGGATAGTTTGCTAAAAAAATGTTTTCAGGATGTGGATATCAGCCTGAGCGTTCTTCAGGTGCTTGCAAAGAACAGTTATGACTCAATCCTGATCACCGATGCCACCAAAGACGCAAAGATCATATACACGAACAAAGCATTCACGGCGCTCACTGGCTACGGTCAGGCCGAGGTCATAGGGAAAACTCCTAAAATTTTGCAGGGTGCCGCGACCGATAAGAAAGTGATTGCCCGTCTGGTTGAAGCGCTGAAGAGAGATGGCCAATTTGAAGGCAAAGCAATCAACTACAAAAAGAACGGGACGCCCTTCATCATGTACTGGCGCGTTTTACCAGTGAAGGTTGGCAATAAGACCAAGCTTTGGGTGGCGATTCAGCGTGAAGGGTCTGTTGTTTAGTGAGGATTTCTGATCTGCACTGGCCGGAATGCAAAGTGATTACAGTAAAAAAATATATCAGCGGTTTGCTGATTCTCGTCGGTAACTCGCTGACAGCGATTGGTTGCTTTGGCTTGGTGCTCGCTTTGAGCGGTCTCATCCAGGCGGAGTTCTTTGCGCTCGGGATTTCTTCTGGAATACGAGTAATTGGGTCGGTGGCGGTCGCCGGTTGTCTGCTGAGTGCTATCGGTTATGGCATGGTTGAGTATTTTGAAAAGTAATAGCTAATACATTAGGAGGGTTAATTGTTTAGAAAATCGGATTATTTTATTCTGTTGGCGGTGATGATTTCTTTCTTTATCACTGCGTATTTGTGGTTTGTGATCCAGGACCGCGAGCAGGCTATATTCACGGCGATTTGGGTTCCCTCCATCTTCGGCTTCGGAATCTACTTCAAGCTGGCCACATTGCTGGGGAGAAAAAAGTGATGTCGATCGATCTGCTTGCCTATGGCATTTTCGTTTTTGTAATGCTGCTTATCGGTTTGGGCCTGACAGTGATGGAATTTCGCAACATGAAATGAAACCTCGCCGCAAAGTACGGGAATCCCTTCCGCGGCTGTTTGCGAAAAATTCCAGGTCGAGCCGCAGCGAGTAATCAGACAAATTTTCTTTGGCTAAAATGAGTCCCATTGCTAATCTAGCCGTTGTCGGCGCTGGCATCGCGGGCCTCGCCTGCGCCACCAGGCTACAGGAGGCCGGACTCAAGGTCAGCCTGTTCGAAAAGAGCGGCGGTGCCTCCGGACGCATGAGTACCCGCCGCGGTAACGGTTGGCAGTGTGACCATGGCGCGCAATACTTCACCGCTCGCCACCCGGATTTTCGTGCCGAAGTGGCGCGCTGGCAGCGGGCTGGAGTGGCTGGACTGTGGAACCCCAGGTTGCAGGTGCTTGGCGGTGAATCGTTGCATGACCCGGATCAGGCGCTGGAGCGATTTGTCGGCATTCCAGCCATGACGGCGCCAGCGCGCCTGCTTGCCGCAGCGCTGGCATTGGCCACCCACTCAACGATCCGGCAGCTGCAACGCCGGCCTGATGGCTGGCATTTGTCGTCGGCAGAGGACGGCTGGCTAGTTGAGCGCTTCGACGCTGTAGTCCTCGCGGTGCCGGCGCCCCAAACGGTGCCGTTGTTGCAGCCACTGTCTGCCGAGCTGGCCGAGTTAGCCCGCGGCGCCGCCATGCATGGCTGCTGGACAGTCATGGCGCGCTTTGCAACTCCACTGGGGTTGCCGTTTGATGCGGCCTTCGTCAATCATGCGCCACTGCGCTGGATCGCACGCGACACCAGCAAACCGGGCCGCATGGGGCCGGAAACCTGGGTGCTGCACGCTAGTGTCGAGTGGAGTGAAGCGAACCTGGAGCAGGATGCCGAAAGCATAGCCGCAGCGCTGCTGAAAGCCTTCGGGCAATTGGGCGGGCCGGCGCCGCAAGCGTGGACGGTGCACCGCTGGCGTTATGCCAGCGTAATCGAGCCAATTCTGGACAACGCGTGCGCCTGGAATGCAGGCATCGGTGTGGGACTGTGTGGCGACTGGCTCAACGGCGGCACGGTTGAAGGCGCGTGGCTCAGCGGCAGGCAGCTCGCCCTGCAGATATTGAACCCACCACAATGAGGTCCTTTCCCGAGAATTTCCGTGCGTTGATAATTGGCGCCTCCGGCGCAATCGGCGCTGCTTTTATGAGCCGGCTGCAAGCAAACCCGAAATGCGCCGCAGTAGTCGGGTTACATCGTCAATCGCTGCCACTGATCGATTTCGACAGGGAGGAAACCATTGCCGCCGCGGCCGAGACGCTTTCCCGCCACGCGCCGTTTGATTTGATTATCAATGCCGCCGGTTTGCTGCATTCGCCTGATTTCATGCCGGAGAAGAGGTTTTCCGATCTCAACTATGCGCAGATGCTTGAGACCTTTCGGGTGAATGCGTTCGGACCGGCCTTGGTATTCCGCCATTTTTGGAAATTGCTTGGCGACGATCGAGCCGTGTTTGCCGTTCTTTCCGCGAAGGTGGGAAGCATCGCCGACAACCGCCTGGGGGGCTGGTATAGCTACCGCGCTTCCAAGGCAGCGCTAAACATGTTTTTGAAAACCGCTTCAATCGAAATCAAGAGAACGAAACCCAGCGCCGTGCTGGCCGCTTTACATCCAGGCACCGTGACCTCACGTTTATCACGGCCTTTTCACGGCGCGGAGGTGGGGCGTTCACCGCACGACGCAGCGGCAGATATGCTTAACGTAATCGACAGTTTGACGCCGCCGTGCACAGGGCAGTTCTACTCCTATACCGGCGCGAGGCTCCCATGGTGACAATGCGGTGGAACTCGTTGGAAACTGCCGCCACGGGTCGCCAATCCCCTGCATCGTTAGGGTTGGAGGCAGGCCTTGCCCTGATGCTGGTGCCGGATGCCAATGTGGGTTAATTATTTTTCATCATGGAGAATCTGCCATGAACGCCACGACAGCCAAGGCGCGGCCAAGCGCGCGAAGTGCAGACCTTTCATGTCATCAGCGATGGAGTCATAGGCGGCGTATCTGCGTCACGCGTCAAGTGGACGCCAGGGACCATGCTGTTCGAAGGGGTGGTGTCGCTTGAGAACAATGGCAGCTTCGCCTCGTTCCGTGGCCCCTTAAGGATTCTCGCCGAGTCTGCGGCGCTGCTATTGAAGGTGCGTGGCGATGGAAAGCGCTAAAAACTGACCCTCAAACTCGACGACGGCACAAGCACAGCACAATACCAGGGCGCGTTTGTTGCGTCGCGAGAATGGCAGACGCTGCGTTTCGAACCAACTGATTTCGCGGCCAGCTACCGCGGGCGCGCCGTCGCGGCGCCAATCGTGCGGTTTTTTGACGTGCAATACTTTGGTCTGCTTATTTCGGACCAGCAGTCGGGTAGGTTACACTTCACGGGATCGTCCAACTACAGTGGCGACGACGCACGTTCGGCGAGCGCAAGTTTCGCGTTCTTCGGACCCAAGAGCACGTTATTCAAACTCATAGCGGCAGGAGATCAATGATGATGGACAGCAGGGCGTTTCCGTCCCGTTCCCTTTTACTGGCAGTGCTACTCGCGCTTACGTGGTCGGTCGATAGTGGGGCGGCGGAGCCCTATCCGAACCGGCCGATCCGGCTCATCGTGCCGTATTCGGTCGGGGGCGCTACCGACATCACCAGCCGCATCATCGCACCTTACCTGAGCGAATCCATGGGCCAGCAAGTTATCGTCGACAACCGTCCAGGGGGGGCTGCAATCACCGGCATGGACATGGTCGCGAAAGCAGCACCCGACGGCTACACGATCATGATGGCGACGATCGCGTTTGGGGCGAACCCGGGACTCTATGCGAAGCTGCCATTCGATCCGCAAAAGGATTTTGCGCCGGTCAGCCTGGTTGCGATCGTGCCGACGGTGCTTGCGGTCCATCCGTCGGTGCCGGCGCGCTCGGTAGCCGAACTGGTCGCTTTGGCGAAGGCGAAACCGGGCGTGCTTAACTACGGGTCGGCCGGCAACGGCAGCGCGAATCATCTCGCGGGCGAATTGTTCAGGTATATGACTTCGACCAACATCGTGCACGTGCCGTACAAAGGGGGCGGCCCGGTCGTCGTCGCCATAGTCGCCGGCGAAATCTCGATGTTGTTCGCGACGATTTCTTCTTCGTTGCAGCACTTCAAGGGCGGTCGGCTGATTCCGCTGGGGGTGAGTACGCTCAAACGAAATGCCGCGCTGCCCGACGTTCCGACGGTCGCCGAAGCGGGCGTGCCCGAGTACGAGATATTCGAATGGCAGGGCGTGGTGGTTCCCGCCGGAACGCCGAAAGCCGTCATCGAACGCCTCTATAAGGAGGTCGTCAAAGCCGTGGCGAGGCCAGACGTCAACGAGCGCATTGCAGGACTGGGCGCGGATGTGGCCGGCGGCACTCCACAGGCGCTCGCCGCCCATATCAATGCAGAAGTCGTCAAATGGAAGAAGATTGCAAAAGAAAGCGGCATCAAGGCCGAGTTCTAAGCAAGTCTGTTCAGCACCGTTCACGTTACGAAAAGGAACCGCGGAAAATGGCAGCGAAAGGCAATCGACTCAAGGGCAAGGTGGCGCTCATCACCGGGGCGAGCGGGGGGCAGGGCGCGGTCGAAGCGCAGATGTTCGCGCGCGAGGGCGCGAGTGTGGTGCTTGCGGACATCGACCACGCGGCGGGCAAGGCACTGGCCGCGAAAATCAGGAAGGCGGGCGGCAAGGCGCTTTATCTCAGCCTCGACGTCACCGACGCCGGGCAGTGGAGTAAGGCAATCGCCAGGGTGCGGCGCGAGTTCGGCGCGCTGCATGTGCTCGTCAACAATGCGGGCATCGTGAGCCGCGTGGGCATCATGGACGTTGGCATCGAGGATTGGGCGCGCACTATCGACATCAACCTGACGGGGCCGTTGCTCGGCATGCGCGCGGCGGCGCCGCTGATCCGCGATTCCGGTGGCGGTTCTATCGTCAACATCTCCTCTACGGCCGCGATAGCGGGACACTGGGGCGCCGCTTACGTCGCGAGCAAGTGGGGTCTGCGCGGTATCACCAAGACCGCGGCGCTCGAATTTCAGGATTGGGGCATTCGCGCGAATTCCGTGCATCCGGCGCAGGTTGATGAAACGAAGATGACCGACAGTTCGGCGCCGGGATACCGCGAGGCGAACGAGCGCGTCATTCCTTTAGGGCGCGCCGCCAAGCCCGAGGAAATCGGGCATGCGGTGCTCTTTTTGGCTTCCGACGAATCGAGCTACATCAACGGCACGGAAATCGTCGTCGATTGCGGCTATACGTCGTTTGCTCTCGCGCGCGTGCGCAAACAGTTGCAGAAGGAATACGCGACAGGGCCAAAGAGTAAACGCCGCTGAGCGCTGAGTGTTGCGGGCTTCGCCAGATATTTGCGCTGCCGAACGCCGGATTCACTCCGGTTTGACACCCGCCGACTTGACAATGCCGGCCCACAGGCGGATGTCATCGCGCACGATTTTCGTGAATTCGGCGGGGCTGCTGCCGACGAGTTCCGAGCCGGCGAAGCGCTCTTTGACGACGGGCACTGCCAGCGCCTTGACCACTTCGGCATGCAGCTTGTTCGCGATCTCCTTCGGCATGCCGGCCGGTCCCGCCAGTCCAAACCATGTAATGATTTCCATGCCGGGCACGCCGGCTTCGTTCATTGACGGCACGTCGGGCATCGCGGAATAACGCTTGTTGCCGATGGTGGTCACCGCGAGCGCGCGCAGTTTGCCGCTATTGACGAAGGTGACGACGCCGGGGCTCGCCGCGATGACCATGTCGACCTGCCCCGCAATCGTGGCAGCGGTCGCTTCGCCCGCGCCTTTGAAAGGGATGTGCGTGATGTCGACCTTGGCCGCGCGATTGAAAAGCTCGCCGGCGAGATGATTGATGCCGCCGGATCCGCCTGAACCGTAGTTGTATTTGCCGGGGTTCGCCTGCGCGAGCGCGACGAATTCCTTCAGCGTATTGGCCTTGATCGACGGATGGACGACGAGCGTTCGCGGCACGCCGATGACCTGGGTGATAAAGGTAAAGTCTTTCGGCACGTCGTAGGGCAGCGACTTGCTGACGCTCGGCACGATCGAGAAACCCGAATCGATCATGGTGAGCGTGTAGCCATCAGGCGCGGATTTGACGACGATGCCGTAGCCGATGATGCCGGTGGCGCCCGAGCGATTGTCGACGACAAAGGTTTGCCCGAGTTGTTGGGAGAGTTGCTGCGAGATGACGCGGCCGGTCAGGTCGAGCGTGCCGCCGGGGGCGAACGGCACGATTACGCGCACCGGCCGGTTCGGATAAGCGTCGGCGCCGTGCGCCGCGGCGGCGTGCAGCAGTGCCAGTATCCACAAAGTGCGTGCGATGTTCATAGGGGTGCTTTCGGTTGATAGCGGCGCAGCAGGTGGCGGATGCGGTCGCTGGTTTGCGGCCGTATGCGCTCGGTCCATGGCGTATTGATGGCCGCCTGCCATGCGGCGGATGCCGGGATTTCAGTATTGGTCAAATGTGAAACGACGACATATTTCGGCGCGCCTTCGGTCGCGCGGAAACGACGCGTGCACAGCACGCCCGGGACATTCGCGATCGCCGGCAGATGTTCCTGGTCAGACCAGGCGTTAAAATCGGCTTCGGCCTCGGGTTTCACGTTGCAGGCAACGAACAGCAGTGCGCCTGCGTTGCCGGGAGATGGCATTCGACCGGGCAGGAGTTGTTCGCCGACCAGGCGCACCAGCAGTTTCGTTTTGCTCGAAATGCGCCGCGACCACGGAGATTTGCCTTCAGCCTTGCGCACATAGTAGGCCGGGTCCTCCAGCACGCGCACGTTTTCCAGATCGTAGGTCGCGAGCGCGAACTGCTGATTGTCCGCGCCTATCCAGCGCTGCGCGTTGATAAAACCCTTGACGGCCATGCGCTCGGGAATGTGCTCCGTATCGTACCAGGCGTTGAATTCTTCTTCGGCGATGGTCGAGTAATCGAATGCCGCGACGAGCAGTCCAAGAGGTAATGTCACTGGCTGATCCGTTGACTAATATTAGATAGTCACAGAGAGCGCGCGGAAAATCAATAGTGCGCCGGTTGCCGGGCATGGTGAAACGTAGTAATAAGAACAATAAAGCCGTCCGAATCAACAGGAGAAACCCACATGCTTGACAAACCGCTCGCCGTGCAGCTCGGCGAATTCGTCGCCCGTTTGAAATTTTCTGATCTTCCGCCCAATGTCGTCGACAAGGGCAAGGCACTCATCAACCACAGCGTGACCGTGGCGCTGGCGTGCTCGAAACTGCCGCGCGTGTTGCAGGCGAAGGCTGCCGTCAACGAGCACGAAAGTCTCGGCAAGCGGGAGGTGGGGCGCGGCCAGGGGGCGACAGTGTGGGCCGAAGGCGGGCGGGTGACCAGGGTCGGCGCGGTGTTTGCGAACGGCGTAGCGATTTCGGTGAATAATCAATGCGATTCGTACCACATGCTCACACACCCCGGCGTGCTCATCATTCCCGCCGGCATTGCCACCGCGGAGAGCGAAGGGCGCAGCGGACAGGAACTTCTGACTGCGATCGTCGCGGGCTATGAAGTGCAGTGCCGCGTAGCGCGTGATTTCATACCCTCAACGCAGGCACGCGGTTATCGCTCGAGCCCGACGTATGGAATTCTTGGTGCCGCAGCGACGGCGGCTAAACTGATGCGGCTCAACGACGCGCAAACGGTCAGCGCAATCGCGCTCGCAGCCAGTTTTGCCGGCAGCCTGATCGAGGGGCAGCGTACCGGCGTGATGGACGCCGATTTCGCCGAAGCGCAGGCTGCGCGCAACGGGATGTGGGCGGCGACGCTGGCCGCACAGGGGTTCGTCGGCGCGCCGACCGCGCTGGAGGGCGACGGCGGTTTTTACAATGCGTTCACCGGCAACAACAAAGGCGACCTTAGCTACACGTTTACCGGTCCTCCCAAAGCACGATTTGAAGACGTGGTGGCCGAACTCGGCAAGCATTGGGAAGTGCTGGACGTCAAATTCAAGATCTACCCGACACCGGGCTTCAACCAGCCCGTGGTCTGGCTGACCCACGACCTCGTCGCGCAGCACGGCCTCAAGCCCGAGGCGATAGACAGCATCACGCTCGAAATGAACTATCTCGAAACCCTTTATCCGTCGCCGCGCTTCCCGCGCTCGACCAGTCTCGACGGCAACGCGTTCGGACGCACCACCTTCATGCTCGCTTATACCGCGGTCAACGGCGATTACCCGGTCATCGAGGACTACGATCCCAACCAGATCGGCGCGCAAGCGGATGCGGCGATGAAAGCGCAGGTCTCCGCGCTGCAGAAACGCGTCGAGGTGATCGGCGAAGTCGGGCGCGAGTGTTTCGCGCCGCGCATCACGTTCAAACTCAAAGACGGCCGCCACATCGTGGGCGAATACGACGGCCGCGAGCTGATGTGGGATTTTGCGAAAGATGCGAAAGAGCTGCGCCGCTTCATTCCGGGCCTGCCGATCAAGGCCGACCAGTACGATCGCCTGGTCGCCGCGATATCCGGGCTCGACAAGGCAACTTCAGTGGACGAACTGGTGCGCCTGACGCTGGTGCAGTGAGGATAAGCGGACCAAGTCTGATTGCCCGGGATCGCAGATTCCGGCGCGTTGGGCCGCTTGCAGTCGCCGGGCGTTCATGTGCGGACTTCCGCTGACAAATGGCGGCAGGCCTTCAACTCGCGGTCGATCGCCTGCGCGGCCTTGCGTATGCGCGGCAGGTAAGTCTGAGTCAGGGTGTCGGTCGGCACGCGCCCGGCATAGCAGCTGATGTTGATGGCAGCGATCACGTTGCCGTTGGCGTCATGCAGCGGCATCGCC
>CAMBSS010000153.1 GCA_945870465.1 Bordetella parapertussis
CAGCGAGCGCAGCGGCGAGATTTCATTTTCACGCTCCGCACCGAGGCGCTGCTTCAGCAGGTGCCCCTCTTTGTAAATATAGCGGTTGGTATGCGTGGAGACCGCAAGGCCAAGATCCGCCGCGCGGTTGATCTCGTCCTGCGTCAGCACGGATATGTGGCCGAACACCCAGCGCAAATCACCGATCGGCACCACGCGGTTCACTTCGTCGAACAGTTCGAGCATGTTGCGCCGGATGCTGGTGACCCGTATGCGGTTGCGCGCGCAGGCGATCAACAGCTCCTTGAGGCGCTCACGCGGCAACGCGTTGTGGTAATGAAAGCCGGCCCAGCCGGTATAGGGATGGGCGCGCGAACGAACGATGTTTTCTGCTTCGACGTCCATGTTCACGAACAGACCGGTGATGCGCAGAAACTCGTCGCCCAGCGTGGGTTCGGACAGCCAGCCGAACCAGCCCGTGATGATGCGCTCGAAAGGCCCCTCGGGCATGGATGCCCAGTCGGGGCTCGCCACCAGCGCGGTGCGCATGGTGAGCCCGCCGGCGCGGTGCACTTCCTTGTAGGCGCGCATCAGTTCCGCCGAGACGCCGTGCTCCTCGAATATGCTGGTCGTACCGAAAGCGTGATAAGCGCGCATGGCCTCCGGCAACGTCCGCACGCGGTCCTGGTGCGTGAATCCCGGCGCGCAGCGCAGCAGCGTGAGCTCCATCACCGGCATCAGCGTATCTTCGACAAAGATGCCGGTCGGCTCGCCGTCCGCGCCTTTTTCTATGCTGACGCTGGGCAGCGGCGCCGGGGTGTCGCGCGTAATGCCGGCCAGCTCAAGCGCCCGCGTGTTGGCGATGGATACCAGCGGCTTGGTGTGCCGCCAGAAGCCCCAGATCGAGCGGATGTAAACGGGATTGTCGGGCGCGACTTCGTCGAGTTCGTAACGCGTCGGGAAACGCTTCTCCTTGAGAATGTCCGGCACGTCGAAGTAAGTCGGCGGATCGCCGATCGGCATCGTCACGATCCACTCGCCGGGCTTGGCCGCGCGCACGAGCTCCGCGATGCGGTCCAGAATATCGGCGATCGAACGCACCTTGCCCAGCGCGGGGAAAACGAGCTTGAGGCCTTCGCGGTCGGCGTGGGCGTGCCCGTCGACCAGTCCGGGAACGACGGTGCGCCCCTTGAGATCGATCATGCGCGTCGCGGCACCCGCGTGGCGCCGCACATCGGCATCACTGCCGACCGCGGCAAAACGCCCGCCGCTGATTGCAACGCCCTGCGCGATGCGGAACCGCGCGTCTACCGTGATGATTTTTCCGTTATGGAAAATCAGGTCTGCTGAGTGCTCGTTCATCTATTGATTGATCGACCGGCCTGCAGAAACCCTTAGCTTCTGGCGCAGGAATCCGACGATGCCCGGCACTATCGAAACCACGACGATGCCGAGGATGAACGCCGTCAGGTTATTTTTGACGAACGGGATGTTGCCGAAATAGTAGCCGCCGTAGACGAAGAAGCCGATCCAGAACACGCTGCCCGAGAAACTGTAGAACATGAAACGCGGATAAACCATGCGGCCTACCCCCGCCACGAACGGGGCGAAGGTGCGGACGATGGGCAGGAAACGCGCGAGCATGACGGTCTTGCCGCCATGTTTCTCGTAAAAACGCTGGGTGCGGTGGATATGCGCGGGATTGAAGAAGCGCGAGCGCTCCCGCTTGAATACGCGCGGCCCGACATAGTGGCCTATCCAGTAGTTGGTGTTATCCCCAAGGAAGGCAGCCGTAACCAGCAACGCGAACAGGCCGTGCACGTCCATCGCGCCGGTCGCCGCCATGGCGCCGGCGACAAACAGCAGCGAGTCACCCGGCAGGAAAGGCGTCACCACCAGCCCGGTTTCGCAGTAGATGATGAGGAACAGGATCAGATAGATCCATGCGCCGTAAGTCTGGATCAGCACCGTCAGGTGCTTGTCCAGATGCAGGACGATATCGAAGAACTGCGCGAAAAGTTCCACTGGCCCTGCTAGCTTAAAACCAACGGAACCGCCGATGGACGCAGATGAACGCGGATAAAAAACTCCTCATTCCCTGCCCCTCTCGCGATGAAGGGGAAAACTGGGGTGGCAGTAAAGTTCTTTGATCTCGGTGCACGCTGTTGTTTGCTCTTGATTTTCATCGGCGTGGATCGGCGTTCATCGGCGGTTACCTGCCGTTACTAGATCACCGCGCCGACTTCGGTCTTCTTTTCCGGCTTGACCAGGTCTTCGCGCGAGACGCCGAGCCACATCACGATCGGGCTCGCGACCAGCACCGACGAATAAATACCGAAGCAGATGCCGATGGTCAGCGCGAGCGCGAAGTAATGCAGCGTCTCACCGCCGAACACCAGCATCGACGTCACCATCAATTGCGTGCAACCGTGGGTGATGATGGTGCGTGAAATGGTGCGCGTGATCGCGTTGTCAATGACGTGCGTCACGCTGGCCTTGCGCATCTTGCGAAAATTCTCGCGTATCCGGTCGAACACAACGACCGATTCGTTCACCGAGTAACCGAGAATCGCCAGGATGGCCGCGAGTACGGTGAGTGAGAATTCCCACTGAAAAATCGAAAAGAACCCGAGAATGATGACGATGTCGTGGAGATTGGCGATGATGGCCGCGAGGCCGAATTTCCACTCGAACCGCAGCGCCAGATAGGCCACGATGCCGATCGAGACGAACAAGAGCGCGAGCCCGCCGTTCTCAACCAGTTCCTTGCCGACCTGCGGGCCGACGAACTCAACGCGCCTGACTTCGGCCGTGCTGTCTTCCTTGCGCAGTTCGTCGCGTACGGTTTCCGAGACCGTGGCGCTGGTGAGCCCCGCCTTGACAGGCAGGCGGATCAGCACGTCGAGCGAAGTGCCGAAATTCTGCACCGCCGCGTCGGTATAGCCCAGTTTGCTCACCGTCTCGCGGATCTTGTTGACGTCGGGCGCCTGCGCATAGTGAACTTCCATCACGGTGCCGCCGGTGAAATCGACGCCGAAGTTCAACCCCTTGGTCGCCAGCGACCCTACCGCGATGAGGAACGTGATGATAGAAATCACGTTGAACACCAGCGCGTGGCGCATGAACGGGATGTCGTCTTTTATCTTGAAAAATTCCATGTTTTTTTCCTGAATGCGCGAAAGGCGTCGCCTAACGCGTCACGCCTTCGCCTTTGCTTTCGGTTCCGTGCCGGTTTTCCATATCTGCCCGATCGAAATGCTGTCGAGCTTGCGGCGGCTGCCGTAATAGAGGTTCACGATGCTGCGCGATACCATCACCGCGCTGAATATCGAAGTTAGAATACCGAGGCACAGCACCACCGCAAAACCCTTCACCGGGCCGGAGCCGAATGCAAACAGCGCAAGGCCGCCGATCAGCGTGGTGATATTGGAATCGAGAATGGTGCCCCAGGCACGCTCGTAACCGGCGTGGATCGCCGCCTGCGGCGTGTTGCCGTTGCGCAACTCTTCGCGGATGCGCTCGTTGATGAGCACATTGGCGTCGATCGCCATGCCGACCGTCAGCGCGATGCCGGCCATGCCGGGCAAAGTCAGCGTCGCCTGCATCATCGACAGCAGTGAAATCAGGAACAGCACGTTGATCGCGAGCGCCGCCACCGAAATCACGCCGAACATGTGGTAGTAGGCGATCATGAAGATGGCGATCAGCGTGAAGCCTATCCACGTCGAGTGAAAGCCGATCGCGATATTGTCGGCGCCGAGGCTGGGGCCGACCGTGCGCTCTTCGATGATGTCCATCGGCGCCGCCAGCGAACCGGCGCGCAAAAGGAGCGCGAGGTCGTTGGCTTCGCGCGTCGTCATGCGGCCTGAAATCTGGAAGCGCGCGCCCAACTCCGACTGGATGACCGGCGCGGTGATGACTTCCGGCTTGCCTTTTTCGATCAGCAGCACCGCCATGCGCCGCTTGACAGCCTCGCGGGTGGTGTCGCGCATGATGCGCGCGCCCTGGCCGTCGAGCTCCACACTGACTATCGGCTCGTTGTTCTGTTGGTCGAAACTCGGAGACGCATTGGTCAGGCGCTCACCGGTGATGATGACGTTCTTCGAAAGCAGCAGCGGCTCGGGGTTTTTGCCGTGCCGGTCGATAAAAAACTCGGTGCCAAAAGGCACATTGCCTTTCGCGGCATCTTCGATTTTCTTGGCGTCGTAGTCGCGGCCTGCCGGATCGCTCGCGTGCGCCTCGACCAGCCGCAGTTCGAGGCTGGCCGTGCGGCCGAGCAGTTCCTTGGCGCGCGCGGTGTCCTGCACACCCGGCAATTGCACGACGATGCGGTCGGCGCCCTGCTGCTGGATGATGG
This sequence comes from Bordetella parapertussis, assembly GCA_945870465.1. The sequence goes on from CAMBSS010000153.1 coordinate 4,337, forward strand.
GCTCGGCCACGCCCAACTCGTTGACGCGGTTGCGCAGCGTCGCGATGTTCTGCTGCAGCGCGAGGTCCTGCGTGCGCTTCTGCTCTTCCGGTTTCAATACCGCCACCAGGCGGAATTCGCCACCCTGCTCCCGCTCGTTCAGCGCGAGCTCGGGGTTGGTGGTTTCGACTTCCTTGCGCGCCTTGTCGCGGGCGTCTTTCTCGCGGAACTTGAGCACCAGGACCTGGTTATCACCCTGTTTCTCGCGCACGATGCCGTTGTACGAGATGCGCTTGTCGCGCAACATGGTGCGCACGCTGCTGGCGGTGCCGTCGAGCTTCTTGATCAGCGCCGACGGCATGTCGACCTGCAGCAGAAAATGCACGCCGCCGCGCAGGTCGAGGCCCAGGTACATCGGCAGTGCGCCAATCGCGCTCAGTGCGCGCGGGCTGCGCGAAACCAGGTTCAGCGCAACGACAAAATCTTCAGCCAGGTCCTTCTGCACTGCATCCTTGGCTTTCAGTTGCGTGTCGGTATCGGCAAACCGCACTTTCAGACTGGCCGCATCGAGCGTTACGCCGTCATTTGCAATATTCGCGGCTTTCAGCGCGCCTTCGACCCGTTTCTGCAGGTCGGCATCGACTTTCACCGTCGATTTCGCCGCCGACACCTGGATGGCCGGCACTTCACCGAAAAAGTTCGGCAGCGTATAGACGACGCCGATCACGAGCGTGAAGCAGATCAGCAGGTTGATCCAGAGGGGGTAACGGTTCATCGCGACGCCGAGAGGAGTAAGGAGTGAGGGGTGAGGAGTGGCGCAGCGTAACCGCTACGCGTTTTCGCCTCTCGCCTCTCGCCTCTCGCCTCTCGCATCATTCAACGCCCTTAACCGTGCCTTTGGGCAACACGAGCTGCACGGCGGGACGCTGCACGCGGATTTCGATCTTGTCCGCGATTTCGATGGTGACGTAATTGTCGGCGACCTTGGTCACCTTGCCGAGCAGGCCGCCGGCGGCGATGACTTCGTCGCCCTTTTGCAGCGCATCGACCATCGCCTTATGCTCTTTGGCGCGTTTCATCTGCGGACGGATCATCACGAAATACAGCACGACGAACATCAGGATGATGGGCAGCATCGACATCAAGTCGGCGCCCCCGGATGCGGCTGTCTGTGCCCAGGCTTCTTTGATAAACACGGTATTGCCTCCTCAAGCGCGGCGCATGGTGCGCAGCGACCGGTAAAAAGGTGCGTATTCTAGCATGGAGCCGCTATGAGTTGCCTGTTCTCAGCTGCCTGAATTCACTTATGAAATCAGCGAGCCGCCCGCGCTCTATGGCCCCGCGCAGGCCCTGCATCAATTCGAGGTAGTAATGCAGGTTGTGCCAGGTATTGAGTCGGGCACCGAGGATTTCGTTCACTTTTTGCAGATGATGCAAATAGGCGCGCGTAAAGTTGCGGCAGGTATAGCAGGCGCAAGCCTCGTCCAACGGACGGATGTCATCGCGATACTGGGCATTACGTAATTTAATGGTTCCGTGGCGCGTATATATCCAGCCATTGCGCGCATTTCGCGTCGGCAGCACGCAATCGAACATATCGATGCCGGCGGACACCGCCTCCACCAGGTCTTCCGGCGTTCCCACGCCCATCAGATAGCGCGGTTTTTCCGCCGGCAGTTGCGGCGCCGTGTGCGCGAGGATGCGCGACATGTCTTCCTTGGGTTCGCCCACGGACAGGCCGCCGATGGCGTAACCGTCGAACCCGATGTTCGTCAGGCCGGCCAGCGAGCGGTCCCGCAATGGCTCGTGCATACCGCCCTGCACGATGCCGAAGAGCGCATTGGAATTACCTTCGTGCGCGCGCTTGGACCTTTCCGCCCAGCGCAGCGACAATTCCATCGACTCACCTGCCTGCGCGACGTCGGCGGGATACGGCGTGCATTCGTCGAACACCATCACGACGTCGCTGTTCAGCACGCGCTGTATGCGCATCGATTCTTCAGGCGTGAGAAAGCACGCGTCACCGTTCACCGGCGACTGAAATTTGACGCCCTCCTCGCTGATCTTGCGCATCTCGCCCAGGCTGAACACCTGGTAGCCGCCCGAATCGGTGAGGATGGGCCCGTTCCAGCCCATGAAGCGATGCAGGCCGCCGTGCGCCGCGATGACTTCGAGCCCGGGTCGCAGCCACAGATGAAAGGTATTGCCGAGCACGATTTGGGCGCCGATGTCGATCAACTCGGCCGGACTCATCGCCTTCACCGTGCCGTAAGTGCCCACCGGCATGAAAACCGGCGTTTGCACGACGCCATGCGCGAGTTGCAGCGTGCCGCGCCGCGCCGCGCCGTCGGTTGCTGTGAGAGAAAACTGCATTAAACCGGCTCGACCATCAGACCGGGAATCTTCGCCAATCGCCGATCGTTACTGAACAACCTTACCGGTCCTGCAATCTGCAACGCGGACGCCGCCTGCAGTGCATCGGGCGTCGAAAGATTCAGCACGGCACGCAATTGCGCCGCCGCTTCGATCACGGGTGCGGACAGCTCGACAATCAATAAGTCGGGCGCGGCAAAAAAATCGGCATAAGCTTTAAGCATCGTCTGATCACGCTTTCGCAACGGATGAATGCGGCATTCCAGCCAGCTCAAACGCGAAACGGCTATCCTCGCTTCTCCTGCTTCCCGATAGCGGCTTATTGTCCGCGACGCCCGATCGCGGATTGATTTCGCTCCTTCGACGAGATAAATAATTACATTCGCATCGAGGAAAATCGTCACGCCCCACCCCAGCTATCGCGTTCGGCACGAATATACTCATCGATCTCCTCTTTCGAAAGATTGCCCGCCGGCCGGCGTTTCAGCCAATTCCAGATGCTGCCGGTTGGCGCCGCGGCATTACGCCGGCTCGCGCCGTTGCCGGGCGTCACGTCGTCGCTGTCCTCACGCTTAAGCGCGGCGCTACCGCCATACTTCGCGCGGGGCGATCGCGCTTTCAATCCCTTCGCAGTTTCTGCGCCGGACTTCTCCGGCTCGACGGTCTGAGTGACGATTGCACGCAATTCGCCTTGCAACGAACGATGATTATCAGCCGCCCGCTTTTTGAGCCGCTTAAGCGTCGCTTCGTCCAGATCCCTGATCAATACCTGCGCCATATTCCCTCGCCATCAACGTATGCTATCAAAACGATAGCATAATGATGCGCATAACTCAACGCAACTTTTCAAGAGCGCGCCGCATGCCGTCGGGCATGGGCAGCGGACGCTGTGTCGCACGATCACAACAGACGTGCACGAAAAATCCCTGCGCAGCGGCAATGTCGTTGTCGTTGCGGAAGATGCCGATCTCGAAACGCACGCTGCTGTTACCGAGATGCGCGACGCGCAGGCCGCAATGCACGATGTCGGGAAACGAGATCGGGCTGAAATACTGGCAACCGGTCTCCACCACCAGACACACCGGGCCGCTCTCCAGGCTCAGCACGCGCTCCCGTAACATGTATTCGTTCACCGCCGTGTCGAAATACGAATAGTAATTGACGTTGTTGACGTGGTTATAGAGATCGTTGTCCATCCAGCGCGTGGTGATGGCGAGGAAATGCGGATAGCTCTGGCGGGGCACTGGTTTTGATTTACTCATTTCTCTACATCCATGTAACCGCCGATGAGCGCAGATAAACGCAGATCAAAGACGCAAACTCACAACCGACACAGGACGAGGCCCGGAAAATTCCAAAGCTTCGCTTACATTTACTATTCCCGGATTTTGATTTCATCGGCGCTCATCGGCGGTTCCAAAATATGCTTCTCAATCTGCATCGCGTCGCCATAACTGAAAAAACGATATTGCTTGTTCACCGCGTGTGCATAAGCACGTCGTATATTCTCCATGCCCCCGAAAGCCGAGACCAACATCATCAGGGTCGAGCGCGGCAGGTGAAAATTCGTGATCAAGCGATCGACGACGTTAAACCGGTAACCCGGCACGATAAACAAACGCGTTTCCGCACTGCCCGCTTTCAACTCGCCAGCCGCGGCAGCAGATTCGAGTGCGCGCAGACTGGTGGTGCCGACTGCTATCACCCTGCCGCCCGCCGCACGCGCGGCAGCAATCGCATCCACCGTTGCCTGCGACAGCGCATACCATTCGGCGTGCATCTTGTGGTCGGCGGGATCTTCCACGCGCATTGGCTGAAAAGTTCCGGCGCCGACGTGCAGGGTTATCCATGCGAGTTGCACGCCCTGCGCTTTGAGTGTCGCCAGCATTGCATCGTCGAAATGCAGGCCAGCAGTGGGCGCCGCCACCGCACCCGGCTCGCGTGCGTAGACCGTCTGGTAACGCGCCCCGTCCGCGTCGTCGGCGGGGTGCGTAATGTACGGCGGCAAAGGTATGGTGCCAGCGCGCTCGAGCAAGGCAAACACATCCGTGCATTCGATAAAGCGCAGCTCGAAAAATTCGTCCTTGCGGCCGAGCACTTCGGCAATCGCGCCTTGCGCGAGCAGCAGCTTCGATCCCGCGCGCGGTGTCTTGCTCGCACGCACCTGGGCGAGCACGCGCTCGTGATCGAGCACGCGCTCGACCAGCACCTCGACCTGGCCGCCGCTGTCCTTGCGCCCGGTGAGCCGCGCCTTGATCACGCGCGTATCGTTCATGACCAGCAAGTCGCCGGCCTTCACGAGGTCAGGAAGGTCGCGAAAGCGGCGGTCGGCGAGTTCGCCGTTGTTGCCGTCGAGATGCAGCAAGCGGCTGGCGCTGCGCTCCGCGGCCGGATATTGCGCTATCAGCGCGGGCGGCAGCTCGTAATCAAAATCGGATAATTTCACCGCGCCGATTATACCGAGCGATTGTTATATAATTGGCTCCTCATTGCCGGGATGGCGGAACTGGTAGACGCACGGGACTCAAAATCCCGCGCCAGCAATGGTGTGGGGGTTCGATTCCCCCTCCCGGCACCAAGTAGTATCTCCCTCAAGTGCACCGACGTTGCATCAAAGTGCAGTAGCCAATTGATGCAGAAAAGCAATTAGCATATTTCAACGTCGTTTAGGTGCATGACCCCGCCGCTACCGTGCGCCAATATGCACGACTTGCTGGCGGATTGGCTGGCGGATTGACCAGCATCGTCAACTTGGCAAACTCGCAGCGGACTGGCTCCACAGCTGTTGGGCTCTTTGGGTCATCGCGTGACCAGGCAGCGCGCGCGGCGAGCCGATCGAGCAC
>CAMBSS010000154.1 GCA_945870465.1 Bordetella parapertussis
GAAATTACAGTTGTCGTGGCTGCTCGGCGCGATCGCGCTGGCGGCGGGCTGGGCCAACGTCGGCTTCACCATCGCGGTCATTTACGGCGACGTCATGCGCGTGGTGCTGCTGTTCTATCTGGCGCCGGCGTGGACCATATTGTTTGCGCGCCTGCTGTTGGGGGAGAAGCTGTCCGGCGCCGGCTACGGCCTGATGCTGCTGGCGCTGGCCGGCGCCGTCGTCATGCTGTGGCAGCCGCAAATCGGCTGGCCGGTGCCTCGCAGCGGTGTCGAATGGATCGCGCTTTCCACTGGCGCGATGTTCGCGCTATCCAACGTGCTGATACGCAAAACAGCGCAAATTGCCATCGAACTGAAAGTGCTCGCGGTATTTTTTGGCGGCATCGTTGCCGGCGCGGTCTGCGTGATGGTGACCGGACCGGCGGCCGAAATCTGGGTCCCGGTACCCGGCCAGGCATTCCTGCTGTCGCTGCTCGCGGTGGTGCTGCTCGCGGTGAATCTGGCGGTGCAATATGGCCTCAGCCATATCAGCGCCAACCGCGCGATCGTGATCTATTTGTTCGAGCTGGTAGTGACGGCGATTGCCGCCTGGCTGCTGGCGGACGAAGTGCTGACGCTGAAGGAATGGTGCGGCGGAATCATGATCGTTGCCGCGGGACTGCTGTCGGACCGCCTGGCGCATGCGCCGGCAGAGCATGTCAGCGCGTGCTCGAACCCGCCGGCAGTGCGTCCAGATTGACGGCTGCCGGCGCGCGCCAGCCTTTCTTGCGCGTGGCTGCGACTACCGTCGTAAAAATACCGCCGCGCACGTAGAACCTCGCCGTGAGCTGCATGAAGCGCGGTTTCGTGGCCGCGGCGAGATCGTCGAGCATGCGGTTGGTCACCGCCTCGTGAAACGCGCCTTCGTTGCGGTACGACCAGATGTAGAGCTTGAGGCTTTTCAATTCGACGCACAGCCGGTCCGGCACGTAGTCAAGGTAGAGCGTTGCGAAGTCCGGCTGGCCGGTTTTCGGACACAGGCAGGTAAACTCCGGTATTTCCATGTGAATCCGGTAATCGCGGCGCGGCTGCGGATTTGGAAACGTGGCGAGGTGCTTGCTGGCGGTACTCGGCATTAGGGCAGATGAACCAATTCAGTTAAAATGTTGCGCTAAATACATTGCGCTGAATCCGGCCCGGATTATAACTTACCTCACAGAGCAAAGAACAAATTGCGCCTCACTGAAATCAAGCTCGCAGGCTTCAAGTCTTTTGTAGATCCCACCAGCATTCCCGTGCCCGGCCAGCTGGTCGGCGTGGTCGGCCCCAACGGCTGCGGCAAATCGAACATCATTGACGCGGTGCGCTGGGTGCTTGGCGAATCGTCGGCGAAACATCTGCGCGGCGAGACCATGCAGGACGTGCTGTTCAACGGCTCGGGCAACCGCCAGACCGCGAATCGCGCGAGCGTCGAGCTGGTGTTCGACAACAGTCTCGGCAGGGCCGGCGGCCAGTGGGCAAGCTACGGCGAAATTTCGGTCAAGCGTGTGCTTGAGCGCGACAGCGAGTCGGCGTATTACATCAACAATCTGCACGTGCGGCGGCGCGATATCTCCGATATTTTCCTCGGCACCGGTCTGGGCGCGCGCGCCTACGCCATCATCGAGCAGGGCATGATTTCGCGCATCATTGAAGCGAAACCCGAAGAACTGCGCATCTTCCTCGAAGAGGCGGCGGGTGTTTCGAAATACCGCGAACGCCGGCGTGAAACCGAGTTGCGATTGGGCGATACACGCGAAAACCTGCTGCGCGTGGAGGACATCCGCCTCGAACTCGACAAGCAGCTCGAGCATCTGCGCGAGCAGGCGGAAGTGGCGCGCCAGTACCACGGTCTGCAGGAGCAGCTGCACCTGGCGCAGAACCTGCTGTGGCTGCAGAAAAAACGCGAGGCGGCGAGCGCGCGCGAACGTCATACGCGTGAAATCGAGAAGTTGGGCATAGAGCTGGAAGCCGAAACCGCGCGCATGCGCGAAGCCGAGCGCCGCATCGAAGAATTGCGCGACCGCCATCACACCGCCGGCGACGCCGTGCATGCGGCACACAGCAGCCTGTATGAAACGAACGCGGAATTTTCGCGCGTGCAGCAGCAACTCCAGCACGTGCGTGAAAACCGCCAGCGCATCAGCAACCAGCTGGCCGCCTTGCAAAACCAGCTCGAACAGGGTGAAGCCCAGTTGCAGGCGCAGCGCGCCAGCCAGGATGAATGGCGGCAGGAAGAGGCGCGCGCGCGGGAGCAGGCCGACGTCTGCCAGGCCGCCACCAGCGCAGCTGCGGCGCAATTGCCAATCGCCGAGCAGGAGTTTCGCGCCAGCCAGGTTGAGCGCGACCGGCTGCAGCTGGAAGCCACCGAAAACGTGCAGGCGTTGCAGTTGGCGCAAGCGAGCGGCGAACACGCACTGAAAATACTCGCCCAGCTTGCGCAGCGCGAACAGCGCTTGAGCGAGGAGCAGGCAGCCTTGGTGCCCCCGGACAACGCAGAACTGGAACGGCTGCGCGCCGAGCTGGCCGAGCTGGAGGCGCAGCATCACGACAAGCGCGTGCAGCTCGATGCCGAAGAAGCGTCACTGCCGAAGCTTGAGCAGGCATTGCGCGAGCAGGGCGCGACCGTGGATACCGCTGCGCAGCAGGTGACGGCATTGACGGCGCGCGTCGATGCGCTGACGCAGTTGCAGGACCGCATCGCGCGCAGCGAAACCATGCAGGGCTGGCTCGCTTCCCACGATCTGAATGCGGCACGCCGCCTGTGGCAGGACATCGAAATCGAAGCCGGCTGGGAAGACGCGCTGGAAGCCGTGTTGCGCGAACGGCTGAATGCAATCGGCCTCGGCGATCTCGCGCAGGCGGCACCCTGGCTTGGCGACCTGCCGCCGGGCAAGATGACCGTATATACGGCCGCCGGCGATAGCGCCGCGCCGTCCGCACCGTTCGGGCTCGAACCTCTTGCCGGCTATGTACGCTGCAAGAACGCAGCCGCTGCCGGCGCGCTCGCCGACTGGCTGCACCAGGTTTACGTGGTCAAAGACCGCCGCGAAGGGCTCGCCTTGCGCGAGCGGCTGCCGGCAGGCGCGCTGCTGGTGTCGGGCGATGGCCATGTCTTCACGCGCCACAGCGTGAGTTTTCACGCGCCGGACTCGGAGTTGCACGGCGTGTTGTCGCGCCAGCGCGAGATCGAATCTCTCACCGGCCAGCTTGCAGGCGAGCAGGCGACGCTGGCGTCGCAACGCAGCGAACTCGCCGCTGCGGACACGCAGTTTGAGCAGAGTAAGGCCGCACTCAACGAATTGCGTTTTGCGGTTGAATCGCAACAGCAGTCATTGCACGAATCCGAATTGACGATACTCAAGCTGTCGGAACAGGCGCAGCGCATCACCCAGCGCGGCGAGCAGATCGCGTCCGAACTGGCGGAAATCGGCGCGCAATCGGGGCATGAGCGCGCCCAGAATGACGCGGCGCAGACCCGGATCAGTCAGTTCGACCGCCGGCGCATCGAGCTGCAGGGGCATCAGGCCAACACGCTCGAACACTATACCGCTGCGGAAACCGCACTGGAACAACAGCGCCTGGCCGCGCAGCAGGCCGAGCGCGCGGCGCAGGAGTCCGCATTCCATCTCAAGACCTGCGCGAACAAGATCGCCGAGGTCGAAAACGCCATCAATTTGATCGATGTCAACGTCGTTTCAGTGAAAAACGGCATCGCCCAGCACGGGCAGGAACTGGGCGTGCTGGACGAGGCGCCGCTTAACGCCGAACTCGAGGAGGTCATTGCGGTGCGCGCGCAGAAGGAGCAGGCGCTGGCCGCGGCGCGCGATGCCCTCGAAGCAACTGAAACCGAACTGCGTGAAACCGAGCAGGAACGGCTCACCATTGAGCAAAACCTCAATCCGATACGCGAGCGCACCGGCGAAGTTAAATTGAAGGAGCAGGAAGCGCGCCTGATGGAGGAGCAATTCGCGCAGCAACTCGCCGAAGCCGGCGCCAACGAGCAGGAAGTCGAGGCGCAGCTCGAAAAAGGCAAACGCTCGGGCGCGTTGCAGGCCGATATCTTGCGGCTGAACGGCGAAATCGGCGCGTTGGGCGCAGTGAACCTCGCGGCGCTGGAAGAACTCGACACCTCGCAGCAGCGCAAGAACTACCTTGATGCCCAGTCGCTGGACCTCAACCAGGCATTGACCACGCTGGAAGACGCGATCCGGCGCATCGACCGCGAGACGCGCGAACGCCTGCAGCACACGTTCGACGAGGTGAACGGGCATTTCGGCCGCCTGTTTCCGTCGTTGTTCGGCGGCGGCCAGGCCAAGCTGGTGCTCTCTGGCGAAGAGATACTCGACAGCGGCGTGCAGGTCATCGCGCAGCCGCCGGGCAAGAAGAACAGTTCTATCCACCTGCTGTCGGGCGGCGAAAAGGCGCTGACCGCGCTATCGCTGGTGTTCGCGCTGTTCCAGCTGAATCCGGCGCCGTTCTGTCTGCTCGATGAGGTCGATGCGCCGCTCGACGATACCAATACCGAGCGCTTCTGCGAGCTGGTGAAAAAAATGTCGGTCAACTCGCAGTTCCTGTTTATCAGCCACAACAAAATCACGATGGAGCTCGCCAACCAGCTGATCGGCGTTACCATGCAGGAAGCCGGCGTCTCGCGCGTCGTCGCGGTCGATATTGAGGAAGCCATGAAGCTCGCCGAAGAAGCTGCGTAAGCCACGGAAATGAGCGATCTGCAGATCAGTCTGCTCGGGATAGGCGCCTGCGTCGTGGCCGGCGTTTATGCGTTCAACTCGTGGCAGGAACGCCAGTTCCGCCGCCTCTCGGAAGCGGCGTTCGAGCGCGAGCATGACGACGTGCTGATGCCGGCAGCGCCCGCGGCAGATGATGTGGCAGAGGCGCGAATCGAACCCACCTTGGATGCACCACCTGCTGCATCGGTATTCAAGGCGCCGGTGCCGCGCGCGCGCGCAGCTGTCATGGTCGATCCGGTAATTGACTATGTCGTGGAAGCCGAACTTGCAACGCCGGCTGCGAGCGCAGGCCTGCACGATGAACTGAGCGGGCTGGCCATGGATTGGCACAAGCCGGTGCTGGTCGCGGGCTACGATGCCGCGACCGGGGTATGGCTGCCGGCGGGCATGGACAGCGGGTCCGAACACGCGCAATTGCGTTTCGCGCTGCAAATGTCCAACCGCTCGGGCTGCATCGAGCGGGAGCAGTTGAGCGCGTTCCGCGATGCCGTGCAGAAGTGGGCGGAAAGCCGCGGCGGCAAAATCAAGTGTCTCGACATCGACCTCGCGCACGCAATGGCGGTGCAGCTCGACCGCTTTTGCGCCGATGTCGACATCGCAATCGGCGTTAACGTGGTGACGCGCGACAGCGCTCCGATTTCCGGTACCAAGATCCGCGCGCTGGCGGAAGCGGGCGGACTGAAACTCGAGAGCGACGGCGTGTTCTATCTGCGCGGCGACAGCGGCAATACGCTCTACACGCTGGACAATCACGAACCCATGCCTTTCATGCCGGAGCAGATCAAGACGCTGTCGACCGGCGGCGTGACGTTTTTGCTCGACGTGCCGCGTGTGGCGGATGCGCTGCGTGAATTCGAAGGCATGCTGGCCTGCGCGCGCAGTTTCGGGTCCAAGCTCGGCGGCACGCTGGTGGACGACAATCGAAACGCGCTGACAGAAGAGGCGATCGACAAGATCCGGCGCCAGCTGACGGGAATACTCGCGACCATGGAGGCCGGGCAGATCGCCGCCGGAGGAGCGCGCGCGCTGCGTTTGTTTTCGTGAATGGCCATAGCTCCGCACACCGTGAAGCGCGTGAAGGAACTGCGCGCCGAACTCGATCAGCATAATTACAATTACTACGCGCTGGACCAGCCGCTCATTGCGGACGCGGAATATGACCGCCTGTTTCGCGAGTTGCAGGAGCTGGAAGAACAAAATCCGCAGCTGGTAACCGCCGACTCACCGACGCAGCGCGTCGGCACGCAAGCGCTCGCCGAATTCGCCCAGGTCACGCACCGCACGCCGATGCTGTCGCTGAACAACGCGTTTGCAGACGACGAGATAGCGGCTTTCGACAAACGCGTGCGCGAAACGCTCGATGCGGCGGAAGTTGAATACGCGGCTGAGCCCAAATTCGACGGGCTTGCGATCAGCCTGACGTATGCGGACGGCCTGCTGGTTACGGGGGCGACGCGCGGCGACGGCTATACTGGCGAAGACGTCACGGTCAATTTGCGCACCTTGCGGTCCATTCCATTGAAGTTGCGCGCGCCGCATCCACCAGTAATGCTCGAGGTGCGCGGCGAAGTGCTGATGCTGCGCGCCGATTTCGAGAGTCTCAACGCGCGCCAGCGCGAGCTGGGGGAAAAGGAATTCGTCAATCCGCGCAACGCGGCGGCGGGAGCGCTGCGCCAGCTCGATCCGCGCATCACGGCGACGCGACGGCTGGCTTTTTATGCTTATGGCACCGGTGCGGCAGCGGATGACGGGCTGCGCAAACATTCGCAGGACCTGGGCCGGCTGGCCGAACTCGGTTTTCTGGTGACTGCCGAGCGCGCGGTCGTCAAAGGTGTGGACGGTTTGCTGGGCTATTACCGGGCCATCGGTACCAAGCGCGTCAGTCTGCCGTTCGACATCGACGGCGTCGTCTACAAGGTGAACGAACTGTCCGCGCAGAACACGCTCGGCTTCGTATCGCGCGCGCCGCGTTTCGCCATCGCGCACAAATTTCCGGCGGAAGAAGCGACCTCGATAGTCGACGGCATCGATGTGCAGGTCGGACGCACCGGCGCGCTCACGCCGGTGGCGCGACTGCAGCCGGTATTTGTCGGCGGCGTCACTGTCACCAACGCGACTTTGCACAACGAAGACGAAGTACAGCGCAAGGACGTGCGCGTCGGCGATACCGTAGTCGTGCGGCGCGCCGGCGATGTCATACCGGAGGTGGTGCGCGTGGTCATTGACAAGCGCCCGCTGCATACCCACGCGTTTGTCATGCCGGTGCGCTGCCCGGTGTGCCGCTCGGCAGTGCGCAAGTCGGAAGACGAAGCGATTGCCCGCTGCAGTGCCGGTCTTTTTTGTCCGGCGCAACGCAAGCAGGCACTGCTGCATTTTGCCAGCCGCCGAGCGCTGGATATCGAGGGGTTGGGCGACAAGCTCGTCGAACAGCTGGTTGATGCCGGCATTGTGCGCACGCCGGCGGATCTCTACAAGCTGGGCATCGCCAAGCTGGCGGAACTCGAGCGCATGGCCGAAAAATCGGCGACCAACCTCGTCGCCGCCATCGAAAAAAGCAAACAGACTACGCTGGCGCGGTTTATTTACGCGCTCGGTATTCGCAATGTTGGCGAGAGCACCGCGCGGGACCTCGCGCGTTATTTCGGCAATGTCGATCGCCTGGCGGCGGCGGACGTCGAGAGCCTGCAGCAGGTCTCCGATGTCGGTCCGGTGGTGGCGCAAAGCATTGCGGCTTTCTTTGCCGAACTGCACAATCGCGAGGTGATCGAGCAGCTGCAGGCAGCCGGCGTGACATTCGCCGAGACGGCGCAGCGGACAGTCGATACAGCGAGCCCGGTTTATAACAAGACCTTTGTGCTGACCGGCGCGCTGCCCAATCTGACGCGCGACAATGCTGCGCAGAAAATCCGCGATCGCGGCGGCAAAGTCAGCGGCAGCGTGTCGAAGAAAACCGATTATGTCGTTGCCGGCGCCGATGCGGGCAGCAAGTTCGACAAGGCGCGCGAACTGGGTGTTGCTATACTGGACGAAGCGGAACTCCTGAAGCTGCTGGATGAATGAGGACACGATGAGCGTTATTACCAAGGCGGTATTTCCGGTGGCCGGGCTGGGTACGCGCTTCCTGCCGGCGACCAAGGCGAGCCCCAAGGAAATGCTGCCAGTGGTCGACAAGCCGCTCATCCAGTATGCAGTGGAGGAGGCGGTGGCAGCGGGCATCACCGAGCTGGTGTTCATCACCGGCCGCAGCAAGCGCGCCATCGAGGACCATTTCGACAAGGCTTTCGAAGTGGAGTCCGAACTGACCACGCGCGGCAAGCACGCGATGCTCGCCATGGTGCGCGATGTCGTGCCGAAAAACGTCAAATGCATTTACGTACGCCAGCAGGAAGCGCTCGGACTGGGGCACGCCGTGCTGTGCGCGCAGCCGGTGGTTGGCGATCAACCGTTCGCGGTGATCCTGGCGGACGATCTTATCGATGCGAAGCCGCCGGTCATGAAACAAATGGTCGACGTCTACCGTCGCGAGCGTTGCTCGCTGTTGGGCGTGCAGCAGGTATCGCGCGCCGAGACCCGGCAGTACGGCATCGTCAAGCCGGGCCGCCGCGAAGGAATTTTGTATCCGGTGACCGCCATCGTGGAAAAGCCGCAACCCAGCAAGGCGCCATCGCGCCTCGGCGTGGTCGGGCGTTACATCCTGTCGCCGCGCATTTTTCACCATTTGCAGCGGGTGAAGCCCGGCGCGGGCGGTGAGATACAGCTGACGGACGGCATCGCGGCCTTGCTCGGTGACGAGCGCGTGCTGGCGCACCAGTTCACGGGTGTGCGCTACGATTGCGGCAGCAAGCTCGGTTATCTGAAAGCGAACGTAGCCTACGGACTCAAGCATCCCGAGGTCGCGCGCGAGTTTGCAAAACACCTTGCTGCTTTGCGACGTTGAGCGGCGGCCATGCTGACAGCAAACGAAGCGCAGGACGTTCTGAAGACCGCGCAGCTGGTATGTCCGGCAGCGGCGGCGGCGCAGGCGGTGGCACGCATGGCGGCGGAAATAACCGCTGCGCTGGCGACAGCGCATCCACTGGTGCTGAGCGTTATGACAGGCGCGGTGGTGGTGACAGGGCAACTGCTGCCTTTGCTCTGCTTCCCGCTCGATTTCGACTACATACACCTGACGCGTTATGGCGACGCCACCCGCGGCGGCAGCATTGAATGGAAAATGTTTCCCGCCGAGCGGATTGCCGGGCGCGCGGTGCTGGTGATCGACGACATACTGGACGAAGGGCACACGCTGGTCGAGATCAGGCGGCGCGTGCTCGAGGCTGGCGCTGGCAGTTTTCACGCGGCGGTGTTTGCCGACAAGGACATCGGCAAAAAGAAACCGATTGCCGCCGACTTCACCGGCATCACATTGCCCAACCGTTATGTGTTCGGTTTCGGCATGGACGTCAAAGGCGCGTGGCGCAACCTGCCCGCGGTCTACGCAATGAAAGAGGGTTGATTCCATGCTGGCGATCATAGGCGGCAGCGGCTTCACGCAGATTCCCGGTCTCGAATCGGTGCGGCGCGAAGTGGTGCGCACGCCGTACGGCGAACCTTCCGGCGCGCTTACTTTCGGCAGCATAGCCGGCCATGCGGTGGTGTTTCTGGCGCGGCACGGTTACGGCCATACGATCCCCCCGCATGAGATCAATTACTGCG
>CAMBSS010000155.1 GCA_945870465.1 Bordetella parapertussis
GCTTTAGAAGCCGAATACGCCGCGGCACCCGGGCCGGGGGCAGGGACGTTTTTCGAGCCGACCACCGCCACGCGGCCGCCGCGCGGCGCGAGCTTGAGCAGGGCATGACATTCGCGCATCAGTATCAGGTTGGCATCGAGATTGATGCCCATCACTTTGCGCCATGCGTCGTCGTCCAGGGCCGAGATTTTGGTGCCGCCGGGGAAAACGCCGGCGTTGAGTATCAGGATGTCCAGTCCGCCATACGCGCGCACTGCGGATGCGAGAGCGGCAATAACCGCTTCGCGCGACGTGATGTCGCAGCGTATACCGAGAAAATCCTGCCGCTTATGCAGTGTTGTAATTTTTTCGTCGATATCGAGACCGACCACCGCCGCACCGCGCGCGAGCAGGGCATCGACGCAGGCTTTGCCTATGCCTGATGCCGCGCCGGTGACGAGCGCGACTTCACCTGCAAACAGGGGCGGCTTGCCGGCCTTGCGTAGCTTCGCCTGCTCGAGGTCCCAGTACTCAACATCGAAAATATCGCGCGCCGGCAAAGCCTTGTAGCCACCCAACAGGGTCGATCGTTCGATCACGTCCATGGTGTGCGTGTAAAGGTCGGCGACGATAGCGGCGTCTTTGATGGTGCGGCCGACTGTGCAAAGTCCGCAGTCGGTATCGAGCACGACCCGCGGCGCCGCATCGAGCATGGTCTTGGTCTGTTTCGTCTGCGGCGCATTTTGTGCGAAATAAGCCCGGTAAGCCTGTGCGTATTTTTCAACGTCGCGGCCCGCCATCGGCAGGCGTTTGGTGCGGATTACGTGATCGGGTGTCGCCGGGCCTTGCTGGGAAACCGTCGCGACATCGGCGCGGCGGGCAAAATCTAGGGTGCGGCCGTTTTGCAGCGTCGCTACGATCATGGGGCTGCCGGCACACTGTGAAATTGAATTCCGCAGCGCCGCGATTGCAGCCGTTTGCGTTGGCAGCGAGGCGGCAGCCGCTGCAGGCTGCAAATGCCACGCGCGATGCTTTTCAAGATAACGTTCAGCCATATCGACCAGCTGGATCATGCGCTCGTAGGATTCGCGTGCGGTTGTACCGAAAGAAAAAATACCGTGGTTCAGCAATACCATGCCGATGGTATTTTTGCCCGACTGCTGCGGCAATAACCCGGCACACAGCCGCGCGAGATCGAAGCCCGGCATGATGTAGGGAATGACGGCGACCTTGTCGCCGTATATTTCGGTTATGCGATGCGGGCCATCGGCGGTGTTCGTGACAGCGAGCACCGCGTCGGAATGGGTGTGATCGACGTATTTATGCGGCAGCAATGCGTGCAATATCGTTTCGACCGAGGGCGCCGGCGCCGCGGCGCGCGTCATATGGGTAACGAGTTCGTTGACCATCTGCGGATCGCTCAGCGCTTTCAATTTCGCGAGCTTGAGGAGATGCGCCATGCGTACCGGAGAAAACCCGGCTTCCTCAATGAACTCGAGGTCCCAACCGCTGCCCTTGACGTAGAGGATGTCTTCTTCGTCGCCGACCAGATTGCGTTCGCGGATTTTGACGGAGGTGTTGCCGCCGCCGTGCAGCACCAGCGATTTGTCGCGGCCCAGCAGCCGCGAGGTATAAACGCGTTGCGCCAGATCGCCGCGGTAATCCGCCGCTTCGTCATCCCGCCACAGGCTTTGCATCGATTGCGCTTCCGGAGTTATTGGTTGGTATACGGACGGCCACGATTATAATTCAGATCATGCATAGCTCCGCACAAGTTACGGTCAGCCGCGTGAGCTGGAACGAGGCAGGCGTCCGCTTGCGTGCGCTACGTAAAACTGTTTTCGTCGAAGAGCAGAATGTGCCGGAAGAACTCGAGTGGGACGGCATCGACGAATTATGTCTGCATGCACTGGCGACAACTGCCGCCGGCGAGGCGGTGGGCACCGGCCGGCTATTGCCTGATGGGCATATCGGCCGCATGGCAGTGCTGGCGCACTGGCGCAAACAGGGTGTCGGTGGCCTGATTCTCGCTGAGTTGATCGCGGCGGCGCGCGAATTGCGGCATGCGGCGGTAGAACTCAGTGCGCAAACGCACGCCATCGGGTTTTACCGCAGATTCGGTTTCGAAGTCGTGAGCGGGGAATACCTCGATGCAGGCATTCCTCATCGCGCCATGCGCCTGGCGTTGCTTAAGCCGCTGCCGGAGTAAGCGCGATTTCGAGAGCGAAGCGGCCCGTCGTGCTGCTGCCGGGGCTGCCGAGTGCGCCGAAACTGCGCTCGATAAACGTGACCTCGCCGTGATTGTCGATCAGCATCACCGTCGACGAACGCGTACCATATGTTGGCGATGCAATGAAAGCCGGCGACAGCACGCGTTCACGCGGCAGTCCGACACCGGTTTCAGGCAAGGCGTTATCGGGCGCAATCGTCCGCGCGGCAAGCAAGCCAAACAGGCCGTCGATCAACTCCTGGGATCTGCTTTGCAACAATTCAGTCACGATTTTTCTGCCGCGCTCGACTTTTGGCCACGGCGTATTCAACAGGTGATTGCTCAGCCCATGCACGCCTGGAGCAACAACTGTCGGCTCGCCGCCACGGTTTGACAAATACTGCAATTCATCAAGATCACCAGCCAGCAGATTGAAGCCGTTATAGTCGCCGGCCTCGCCGTGTACTCGCGCGACATAATCTGCGGGGCGCTGTTTTTTGTGCAGAAAGCTGGCGACGAGTTCGCCGCGGGAGCGCGATGATTTTTTTGCGCCGGCGCCTTCCCGAAAATTGGTTACCGCAGCAAACGTTCCGCTGCGGGTAATGCCCAGCCAGGTGCCGCCTTGCTCGAGATCGCGACCACCGTATATGTGCGGACTGTCGTTCCAGAATGTCGCTGCAGCGGTCGGACGCGCGTAGGCCTCATCGCGATTCGCCGCCATCACGAGCGGATAATCAGGATGAACTTTATGCGCGAAGAGTATCAGGCACATGGCGTGGCGCTTTACGGCGGATCGGCCGGTATTGCATAGGGCAGGGGCCTGAATTTCAGCGCGGGGCCGGCGGGTGCATTCAGATGTACTTCGCCACTCTGAAAACTTGCGATGTGCATGACGGCCAGAGCAGTATGGCCGCCGCCGGGGGAAGGGGCGGCGTTCACGATCATGCCGGTGGCCTGCTCGCCAGTGCCGGCGCTGTAAAGCTTGTTACCGGGCGCGGGTACATCCGTGCCGCTGATCTCGGCAAGGTACATGCGCTGTTTCAATTTACCCAGATAATGCATGCGTGCAACGATTTCCTGGCCTGGATAACAACCCTTGCTGAAGCTCACGCCATTGAGCAGATCCAGATTGGCCATTTGCGGCACAAACTGGTCTTGCGTCGCCGGAGTAATGAAAGGTATTCCCGCCTCTATGTTCGTCAACTCCCAGGCGGCGTCACTCACAGATTGCGCTTTCTTCAGCAGCGCATTCAGTATTTCACCGCCGCTTGCGCGGTCGGCGACAAGCAGCCAGCGCGCGGCATCGAGACGCAATAACTGCGTTCCCCCGGCGGCGGCGGTCGTCAAAGCGGCCGCTGGAATAGTCTTGAAGTGCTGCGCAAGCAGTTCTTCGGCAGCAATGCCGGCGATGCCTAACAGCACATGGTCGTCGCTGACGTCGCACGCTTTTACC
The DNA here is from genome assembly GCA_945870465.1 of Bordetella parapertussis. The sequence continues at coordinate 3,642 of CAMBSS010000155.1, forward strand.
TTCGAACGCAGTATGTACATCGACAGACGCTTGCATATGGGGCCACACAGGCTGCGCGGCAACTGCATCACGTAACCCGCAGTGTCGCGCCACAGCAGGAAACTCGCGAGCATGCGGCCCTTGGGCGAGTTATAGCTGCCGTAAATCGCCTGGCCCGCTTGCAGCGCGTTGACGTCGCAACTCAACTGCCCCTGCAGGAAAGCCTGCGCGTCCGCGCCGGAAAAGTGAATCAAACCGAACTGCGACAGGTTGGCGACCGCGGCGACCGCGGCCGCCGAATCTGCGCCGCCCGCTCCCTCGCCTTCATACGCCATCAGAACTCCAGCGCCGCGCCGGATGTGCGGCGGCCAAGTCGGGTACAGAATAATTTTCCTGCCGGACCAAATATTTATCTGTCATATCCAACATTTTAAAAAAAGAAACATTATAAATCATAGGCTTATGAAAATTCTATCCAATAAGCACATTTGACAGAGTGTTAAACCTTGATTCTAATAGCATATATTGCAATCAGTTGGAATGCTTCTAATCCAGGGAGGGGCATGAAAACGCATTACGAGCAGCTCGGCATCACGCCGCATGCCAGTCAAACGACCATCCAGCAGTCGTTCTTCCGGCTCGCCAAAAAACTCGACCCGAAGAATCCGCTTAACCAGGGCAGTGAGCGCACGCGCATCGAATACCTTGCAATCCAATCCGCTTACCGCACGCTATCGAACCCTGATTTACGGTGCGACTACGACCGCAGCCTGCAATTGCAGGCATTGAAACCTCCCGCCAGAACCTTTGCGTCTGCCGCAGGCGCGCGCGAATCGAAGTAGCGCGCAGTTTCCGCAAAGACCGCCGTGAAAAGATCGTTCTATGAAATGCTGGGCATCGGGCACGATGCCGATCAAGCGCAGATCGACGCTGCCTACGCACAAGCGACCGCCAGGCTGAGCGCAGGCAATCTGCGCGGCGTTACCGAAGCCGTGATGGAGACACAATTAATACGCGATGGCTACCGCATACTCTCCAGCCCACAACAGCGGGCCCGCTACGATGCCAAGCTGCTGGAAGCTGAACCTGGCGCCAAACTGATGATATTCCCGGACGATAGTTACGGTCGGCGCCGGCTTGGCATAGGCACGGTGGTGCTGGTCGCGCTTTCGGCCGTGCTTGGTACCATCGTCTATAGCCACCTGTCACTCAAGATGGACGAGGTCAGGATCGAACATGTGCAGGCGGTGGCGCGGCACAAAGACGAGCAGCCCAAAGGTATCGTCATCACGCCAAACAGCGTGGTGAATGCTGCGAACGCCAGGCAGCAACGTTAGGGCGCCGGCACTATGCCGGCCCGTCTTTTGATGCATCGCTGGCGCGCGAAATATATTTCATACCCGTGTTGAAGATCAGCCTGCGGCCATCCCGGCTGTTGGCGGGCATCCTGACGCTCGCGCACGGCGCTGCGATTGCCATCGTGATCTCAGTCAATCTCCCGTTGTGGGCAAAAATCATCGCGGCGACGATATTGCTCGTTCATCTGCTGGTGGTCGTCAGGCGACAGGCATTGCTGCTGGCGGCAGATTCTGCAGTGGCAGTTGAAATCAGCTCCGACAACCGGATCAGCGTGCAAGCGCGCTGTGGCGCGTGGAACGAGTACGAAGTTCTGGGCAGCACGTATGCGATGCCGTATCTGACAGTCCTGAATCTGCGACAGCACGACGGCCGCGCCAGAAAACGGATCACGCTGCTTGCCGACAGCCTGCATGCGGACGACTTCAGGAAGCTGCGCGTGTGGCTGCACTGGAAGGGCGAAGACGGCGTGCCCTGAGACGTGCTGCCAGACGCTAAAGCCGGTAAGATTACGGCGTTTAAGAAGTTTGTTTTGGTTCGCCGCAAACGGCAATCATCCCCGGTCATCATTCATTTGCAGGAATTTCCCATAACATGAACCAGAAAATGAGTATGTCAAAAGGCGCGGACCCGTCGGAAACCATGGCGTGGAACATGAAGCTCCTCTCGCACCACGAACTCGGCGGCTTCGGTGGCATGGGTGAGGGCGTAAACATGCAACTGGCGCCGGACGGACGGCGCATTCTGTGGCTCGCCCATGAATCGGCACCGAAAAATTTCAGCGGCGTGGACGTCAGCGATCCGCGCAATCCGAAGGTCGTCGTGCAAACCGAGTTGCCGCATCGCGGCATGCGTTCCAATTCGCTGGACGTCGTCGGCAATACGCTGACGGTCGCTTATCAAACGACGAAAGCCGGCGACAAACCTGCCGGTTTCGATATTTTTGACGTCAGCAAGCCGGAGCAACCCCGCCTGATATCGCATTTCGACGCATCGGGCCAATATTCGCGCGGCGTGCACGTGCTGTGGTTTGCGGACGGCGAGTATGTGCATATGAGTTCGGGCGCGCCGGATTTTCAGCCGCGCAGTCCGAAAGACGATCAATGCTACCGCATCGTCGACATCCGCAATCCTTCCAAGCCGCAAGAGGTCGGCCGCTGGTGGGCACCGGGCACGCGCGAGGGCGACGCCGAGCCGTCACCGCGGCAGAAAGTCGGCGAATTCCCGGTCGGCTACGCGGGCTTTCGCGCGCACAACACCAACGTCTATCCTGAGCGGCCCGATCGTGCCTACGTCGGGTATCTGGATTACGGCGCGCTCATCATGGACATCAGCGACAAGGCGCATCCCAAGGTGATTTCGCGCTGGAGCAATTGCCCGCCGTACCTCGGCTTTACGCATACGGTACTGCCGCTCTTCAAGCCCGGGCTGCTGGTAGTGACCGATGAATCGGTGGTGGACAACGCCGCCGACTGGCCCAAGCTCACGTGGGTGCTCGACGCGCGCGCGGAAACGCATCCAATTTCGATCAGCACTTTGCCAATGCCGTCACCGGCAGCATTCGGGAAACGCGGGGGGCGCTATGGCTCGCACAATCTGCACGAGAACCTGCCGAAGGAAGCCTCGTTCAAGTCCGACAACATCATCATTGGCACGTTCTTCAACGGCGGCGTGCGTGCTTTCGATCTGTCGAATCCGTACCAGCCGCAGGAAGTCGCTTATTACGTGCCTGGCGCGCCCAAGCTCTCGCCAGCGGGAGCGATCCAGCTCAACGACGTATTCGTCGATGACCGTGGAATCGTGTTTACCGTCGACCGTTTTGCCGGCGGCCTTTACGCGCTCGAGATGACGATCTGACGGACCCGCACGCGCGGCCGACCATGGCGGGCTCGACGGCACGCGATCCGTTCGCCGGCAAGATCCCGGTCACCGTTATCACCGGGTTTCTCGGCAGCGGCAAGACCACCCTGCTCAATCATCTGCTCGCGCAGCCCGCGCTCGCGCGCAGCGCGGTGATCGTCAACGAGTATGGCGAGCAGGGCATCGACCACGATCTGCTGCGCTTTGCCCAGGAAAAAGTGCTGCTGCTGGAAAACGGCTGCGTATGCTGCGCATTGCGCGGCGATTTACAGCTCACCCTGCGCGATTTGTTTCTGGCGCGCCGGCAGGGCGAGATAGGCGATTTCGAGCGCGTATTGCTGGAGACGACCGGACTTGCCGATCCTGCTCCGGTACTGCAGACATTGTTGTCAGACACGCTGTTGCTCGGGCAATTCCGCCTGAACGGCGTGGTGACTTGCGTCGATGCGTATCATGCGCTTGCCCAGCTCGAATCCCAGCCTGAAGCGTTGAAGCAGGTCGCATTGGCCGATCGCGTAATCATTACCAAGTCGGACCAGGTCAGTGCGGATATGCTGGAGAAGGTAAAAGAGACGCTGGCCGGCGTGGCGCCCTTCGCGCAAATCGGGCTGGCAGAGCACGGCGTGATTGAGCCTGCATTTGTGACAGCTATAGGATTTGACGATGCGCGCGCCGACGCCACGCGGATAGATCGCTGGCTCGGTGCCGCGCGCAGTGAACGCAGCGCGGGACATCATGCCCACGACGCGGCGATTGCGACTTTTACCCTGCGCTTCGACCAGCCGTTCTCCGTCCGTGCGTTCGAGCAATGCATAGAAGTACTGACGGCTTTGCGTGGCCCCGATTTGCTGCGCGTCAAAGGGCTGATCAACGTGACAGGGGAATCAAGTCCGCTGGTGGTGCAGGGGGTTCAGCACCTGTTTCACCCGCCGGTTGCGTTGGCAGGCTGGCCGGACGCTGACCGCGCGTCGAGACTGGTGTTTATTACGCGGGGTATCCCGCGCGAAACTGTTGCAGACCTGTTCAGCGCGGTGACTGCGGTTGCGGCAACCTAGCCTTGCAGGTCAGTGTGACCTTATTTGCGTACGGCTGAAGAACCCGGGGCGGGCGCTGACGAAGGCGCAGCGCCCGCTGACGAAGGCGCAGCGCCCGCTGACGTTGTTTTGGGCGGATAAGCACGGCGCGGTTTGCCATCATCCTTAGGCACGCAATTGCCGCTCGACGCATCGACATTGCGCTCCATGCATGCGGCGTTAGCGTCCACCGGCGATGTGCGGCTGGGTGTATCGGCTGCCCACGCGGCCGCACCGGCCAGCAACGCGGCAATCGACATCAAATAGCGCAGTTTCATGGGGTTTCCTCTGTCGGTTGATCGTGACATGCAACGGCTGGTGCATCGCGTTTGAGCCTTCTGCAAAAGTATTAGCGTCCGGCTGGAATTGACGTTTACAAACTCCACGCGTTAGGCTCGCCCCTTCGCAACAACTACCAGGTGTGCCGGCATGCAGATCCGCGACAAAATATATATCAATGGCCGCTGGATTCCTTCTCTCTCCTCGCGCACGCTGGCCGTCATCAATGCGGCGACGGAAGAGACGATGGGGCAGGTTCCCGACGGCACCGCGGCGGACGTCGCTGCGGCGGTAGCAGCGGCGCGCGATGCATTCGACGCCTGGGCCACAACCCCGGTAGAAACGCGCGCGGGATATCTGGAGAAAATTTCCGCCGGGCTTACTGCGCGCACGGACGAGATCGCGCGCAGCATCGCCGGCGAGGTCGGCATGCCGCTCAAGATGTCGCAACGCATCCAGGCCGGATTGCCGCCGCTGGTCATGGCGAGCTACGCCAAGCTGGTACGCGAATACCAGTTCGAAGAGAAAATCGGCAATTCGCTGGTCGTGCACGAACCGGTCGGCGTGGTCGGCTGCATCACGCCGTGGAATTACCCGCTGCATCAGGTTGTCGCCAAGGTGGCGCCGGCGCTCGCGGCGGGTTGCACCGTAGTGCTCAAACCGAGCGAAATTGCTCCGCTGACCGCGTTCATGCTGGCCGAAATCATCGACGGCGTCGGCCTGCCGGCGGGTGTGTTCAATCTCGTATGCGGCACTGGTGCTGTGGTGGGCGAAGCGCTTGCCCGCCATGCGGACGTCGATATGATTTCATTCACGGGATCGACGCGCGCCGGCAAACGTGTTTCCGAACTGGCTGCGGCCACTGTGAAGCGCGTGGCGCTCGAACTTGGCGGCAAGTCGGCGTCAGTGATTCTGGATGATGCGGACTTTACAAAAGCGGTCCGCGCAACGGTCAATGCCTGCTTCCTCAATTCGGGCCAGACCTGCACTGCGCACACACGGCTGTTGGTGCCCGCAGCGCGCTATACCGAAGCCGCCAAGCTCGCGGTTGAAGCGGCGCAGGCGTTTACGCTGGGCGACCCGTTGGCGTCCGACACCAAGCTCGGACCGCTGATTTCGGACACGCAGCGCGAGCGTGTGCGCGGCTATATCAGGAAAGGCATTGCC
>CAMBSS010000156.1 GCA_945870465.1 Bordetella parapertussis
TGCTTGTCCATCAGGGGCAGGTCATGATTGTGAACCCTGCGGTTCCGGCACGTAGTGTCAAGGAATTCATCGCGCTCGCCAAGTCTAAACCCGGCCAACTCAACTACGGGTCGGCCGGCGTTGGCGGTCCGCTGCATATGGGAGCGGAATTGTTCAGTTACATGACGGGCATTAAACTAACGCATGTGGTCTATAAAGGGGGGGCGCCGGCATTGGTTGACCTCCTGGGCGGGCAGATTGAAGTCGTGTTCCAGCCGATACCCGAGGCGCTGCCTTACATTAAGGCCGAGCGAGTGCGCGTGCTAGCCGTGACTAGTGCAAAACGCGCTAATTCGTTACCCGATTCGCCAACGATAGCCGAATCGGGAGTGCCGGGATATTCGTTTGCCAGTTGGATGGGGGTCGCCGGTCCCGGCGGGATGTCGAAAGAACTGGCGGCGCGGATCAGTGCAGACTTCAACAAGGCGCTTGCCACGCCGGAGGTCCAAAGCCGTTTGCTCGAACTTGGACTTGAGATCGTTGGCGGTACGCCCGGGCAATTGGGTGCGCATATGCAGGCCGAGTTGGCCAAGACGGTCAAGCTCGTCAAGGATGTCGGCATCCCGCAGGTAGACTGAACGATCGGCGCGAACCCCGCGAGAACTTCGCGGCAGGAGAATCATGGCACTTTTTTTGCGCGAAGAGGATGTGCGCCGTTTGCTGTCTATGGAGCACGCGTTGGCCGCAGTAGAAAATGCATTTGTAGAGCAGGCGCGCGGGAACGCCGCCAACTTTCCAAGGCAGCGCAGTGCGTCGCACGGAGTGAGTATTAATATCCTGTGCGCCACTTCTGCAGCGCTTGATGCCGCTGCGATCAAGTGTTATCCGATCGTTCGCAACGATATATCGGTCGGCTCAAGCTTCACCGTTCTCGTCTACAGGATTTCGACTGGCGCAATGATCGGTGTGCTGGAGGCGAATGCGCTTGGCCAGATTAGAACCGGTGCTGCGAGCGGAATTGCGACGAAATATCTCGCTAGAGAGGAAAGCCGCGTCATGACTCTGTTCGGGTGCGGGTGGCAAGCCGAAAGTCAGCTCGAAGCAATCTCGGCGGTTTTGCCAAAGCTTGAACGTGTCAACGTCGTAGGTCGTTCAGCGGAGCGGGCGCAACGATTTTGCCGAGTGATGGCGGCGCGGCTCGATGTGGAGTTGGTCGCCAGCGGGGATCCCGAGCGAGCGGTTGGGGCGGCGGACGTTATCACTACCATTACCGGATCACGCGAGCCGGTATTTGACGGACGCTGGCTCAGACCGGGCGTACATATCAATGCCGCCGGTTCAAATTTTGCAGAGAAGTGCGAGATCGATTCGATCGCGGTGCGGCGTGCGGATCTAATTGTCGTAGATGACGTAACGGTTGCGCGCTCCGAAAGCGGTGATCTGCTCGCTGCTGAGGAGGCTGGTGGTCTCGACTGGGGGAATGTTAAAGCACTTTGCCAGGTCGTCTCCGGTGCCGAGCAAAAACGAATGTCGCCCACGCAGATCACACTATTTGAATCGCATGGCCTCGGTTTGGAAGACCTCGCCGTAGCGGTTCGGACCCTCGAATTGGCCCGCGCGCAGGGAGTCGGGACGGAGCTACCCATCCGGTAGGTTGTCGCAACCGCCTTGCTGGAAGCGGCGTCCCACCATTGTTATGGGCGCCAAGAGTTCGCCGGTTACGAAAAAAAGTTATTCACGTGCAATCTGCGCAATAGGCGAATCCTCCTTATTGAGGCGAGCTTGAGCCGTGCCCGATATTTCCATGAGTTCTGAATGCTGGTGATTAAGGCGCAAGAGGGGGCAATAAATTTACAATTCGTTGAGGAATGGAAATACGTTAATTAACGTTTTATTCTTGATGCGTCCCGATTACGCTGGCTCGTATGAGCTCGGGATCCCGAACGAACTTCCGATTAATGCATCCGTTCTATTTGTATAGATCCAACAAATTGAACGAAGTCTGCGATAGAATTCAAAGGCCGGCTTGTTCTGTGCTTGATCAACCGAGATGTGGTGTACGCTGCGACTATCAGGGTCCGCCGCTTGACGCCGCCACGAGGATAATTGTCGCTAGAGTCTTATCTTTGTGGTTATCAGCCTGGCAATTTTTTGCATTCCCATTTTTCAACAGAGGATATGATGCCCGTTACCGGTTCAGAACTTGTTGCACAGGCACTTGAACGCCACGGTGTAAATGCCTTTTTCTTTTTAATGGGTGCGCCGATGCTTGGTGCGGAGAAGGCATGTCTGGATCACGGCATGCGCGGTATCGATGTTCGTCATGAGCAGGCGGCTGCCATGATGGCGCATGCTTATGCACGCGTTACGCGCAAGACCGGAGTGTGTATGGCATGTTCGGGCCCCGGCACCATAAATCTCGCCAGCGGAATTGCGACGGCCCTGGTCGATTGTGCGCCGGTGGTCGCGCTCGGCGGATCCAGTCCGTGGAGCGAGTGGGGCATTGGCGGCTTCCAGGAGATTGATCAGGTTGCGATCATGCGGCCAGTAACAAAGTGGGCGGAGCGCTGTTACGAGACGCGGCGCATTCCCGAGTTAATCGATCAGGCATTTCGCATAGCGTGGTCAGGGAAACCCGGGCCTGTTTATCTCGATCTGCCAACAGACGTTCTTCTGAACTCGATTGATGAATCCACGGTGGTCTGGCCTCTGCATGGCGGACCGAAGAAGACGCGCCCGCTCGCAGATGAAGAGCAGGTGGCTGCGGCGGTAGGGTTGCTTTCGAATGCGAAGAAGCCTGTTATCTTGTCCGGCAGCGGTGTCATCTGGTCAGATGCCGCGGCAGAGCTAAATGCATGGGTCGATGCATCGGGAATCCCGTTCTTCACGACGCCACAGGGTCGCGGCGTGGTTCCCGAGGATCACGCGCTGTGCTTTCAAAATGCGCGCTCGACGGCACTCAAGGAGGCCGATGTCATTCTTGTTGTGGGAACCCGCGTTAATTATGTTTTCGGACATCTGCGTCCGCCACGCTTCAGTGCTGACGCAAAGGTTATCCGAATTGATGTGGATCCCACCGAAATAGGCACTACTCAGCGGCTTGATGTTGGTTTGGTCGGGGACGCACGAGCAGTTCTGCAGCAGTTATCGCGGGCCGCCAAAGGCAAGGTGACGCCATCACTCTATGCAGATTGGCGCGCGCAATTGCAAACGATTAACGCCAAGAAAGCGCTTGCCCAGGAACGTGAAATTAGTACGGATCAGACCCCGATACATCCACTGCGTCTGTGCAAGGAAGTGCGCGATTTTATGCAGCGTGACGCAATTCTGTGTGTGGATGGTCAGGAAATACTTAATTACGGTCGGCAGTCTATTCCTACTTATGTGGCGGGAAACAGGCTTAATTCAGGGCCTTTCGGTACCATGGGGGTCGGTCTGCCGTTCGGACTCGGCGCTAAAGTCGCCCGGCCTGACAAACAGGTAATCGTGCTTCACGGTGATGGTTCATTTGGCTTGAACGGACTCGAACTTGATACCGCAGTACGACACAAGATCCCGGTGCTGGTCATTATCAGCCTCAATGGAGGGTGGACCGCAGACGTCAATCGCGAAAAGCCGGGGCGCGAGCTCGGCTACACTCGATTCGATGAAATGGCTCGAGCGCTCGGCTGTCATGGTGAATACGTCGAAAAGCCGGAAGACATTCGACCGGCGCTGGAGCGCGCGCAGCGCGCGGTGGACGCCGGCCAACCCGCGTTGGTGAATGTGGTTACGGATTACCGCGCACGTGCCGTCACAGTTCGGTTCTCGGCGATGAATACCTAGCGACTTTTGAGTGAACTATGACTTTACATGGACTCGGCAAGCGTTTTGCCGAGTATCCGTGGCCAGATTCGTAATCTCACATGCATGGGAGGTTCAATGTTCCGTTGCGCATTATTAGGATTCGCGTTTTTCATTGCAGGCATTTCAGGGGGCTGGGCTCAGAACTACCCGGTTAAACCCGTGCGCATTCTTGTAGGTTATGCGGCAGGCGGCAGCGTCGATATTGTCGGACGCATATTTGCGCAAAAGTTGGGGGAGTATTTCGGACAACAGGTCGTTGTCGATAACCGTCCCGGCGCAGCGAGTAATATTGCGGCTGATCTCGTTGCCAAGTCAGCGCCGGACGGCTATACGTTGCTTGTGAGTAGTAGTGGATCCCTCGGTACTAACCTCGCAATTTACTCAAAAATGCCATACGACCCGTTGAAGGATCTGGCACCGATCGCCATGCTGGTTCATCAGGGAAATGTGTTGATACTGAATAACTCCGTGCCCGCGAGAAACGTCAAGGAGTTGATCGCGCTAATCAAGGCAAAGCCTGGCCAACTCAATTATGGGTCGGGCGGCAACGGCTCCTCGCAGCATATGGCGATGGAACTGTTTCAAAGCATGACCGGGGTCAAAATGGTGCACGTGCCATACAAGGGGGGCGCGCCCGCGATCGCCGACTTGATCGGCGGTCAGATCGACTTGATATTTGCGCCCGCGCCGGAAGCTATTCCTTATGTAAAAACCTCTCGGGTTCGTGCCCTCGGCATATCGACAACCAAGCGCCTGGCTATGCTGCCGGACGTGCCAACTATCGCAGAGGCGGGCTTGCCCGGTTATGACTTCGATGGATGGATGGGCATAGCAGGCCCCGCAGGCATGTCACGTGAACTCGTCATGCGGCTCAATGCGGAAGCCAACAAGGCGCTTGCCGCGAACGACGTGAAGACCCGCCTGCAGGATCTGGGGCTGGAACTTGCCGGCGGCACAGGCACACCCGAGCAAATGGGCGCGTATATGCGCGAACAGTCGGCGAAGATGGTGAAGCTCGCGAAGGACGCCGGTATCAAGCCGGTTGACTAGCCCAATATCATTCGCGCATCGACGATGGACCAGGTGTCGCCGTGCGCGATGACGGGATTGAGATCGATTTCGGCAAGGTCCGGATGCGCGGCGGCCAGCGCGGATACCTTCAGCAGCAGTTCGATGAGTGCCGTGGTGTTCACCTTCGGCAGCCCGCGCGCGCCTTCCAGCATGCCCTTGAAACGGATGTCGGCGATCATCTCGCCCGCATCGGCGCGCGAAATCGGCAGCGCGCGAAATACCACGTCGCGAATGGTTTCAACGAACACGCCGCCCAGACCAAACATGATCACCGGGCCGAACTGCGGGTCGCGCGTGACGCCAACGATCAGTTCGACGCCGGCCGGCGCCATCGGGCTCGCCAGCACGCCGTCAATTACAGCGCCCGGCACTTTTGCCTGCACGCTTTGCATGATCCTGGCGTAGCCTTCGCGGATCGCCGCCGCGCCCGCCGCGTTCAGCACGACACCGCCGGTGTCGGATTTATGCAGCACATCCTTTGACACGACTTTGAGCGCGAGCGCGCCGGCGCCGAGTGACTTGACCGCGGCGTCTGCGTCAGCCGCGGACTTCAGCAACAGCGACGGCGGCATGGCGATGCCGGCGGCGCGCAAAACCTCGCGCGCCTCGGTTTCGAGCAGCGCCATGCGCTGTGCGGCACGCGCATCGGCCAGCATTTTTTGCACGGCCGGGACAACCGCAGGCGTGGCGCCGGCATCCTGCGCGTCGCTGGCGAGACGGCGGCGCATCGCGGAGTAATCGGCGAGCGACGCGAGACAATGGGCCGCAATCTCGATGGAACGGTAAAACGGCACGCCGGCATTGCGCAATATATCCAGTGCGGGCGTGCGAAAATGCGCGTAATGCGACTGCACCACGATGGCCTTCTGGTGCTTGCGCATAAGATCGCCGAAGCCTTTGCATACGCTGTTTTCCATCTCCCCCACGCTGTCGCCGTAGCGGTGCGCATAGCCACCGAGAAAACCGACACACAGCAGGGCGTCGACGTTGGGGTCTTCGAGTATCGCTTTGCCGCATTGCCCGTAATACTCGGCGCGCGGATCGGTGCCGCCGCCGTGATCGACTGGATTCGACAACGCCGAGGCGGCGGGCACGATCGCCTTCAGTTTTGCCTGCGTTTCGGCGGTGAGTTTGGCCAGCACCATGCCGCGTTCGGCGAGCGCTTCGGCGGCGACCGTGATGACGCCGCCGCCTTCGGAGAGTATCGCCACGCGCCGGGTCGGCATTGGCGGCAACAGTGCGAGCGCCTCGGCCACGGGAAACAGGCAATCGGCGCGTTCCACCAGCGGAATGCCGGCCTGCTTGATCACACCGGTGGCGACTGCATAGTCGCCGGCGAGCGAGCCGCTGTGCGAGCGGGCGGCGTTCACCCCGTCGGCGGTGCGGCCGGCTTTGAACATGACGATCGGCTTGTGCGGACTCACGCGGCGCGCCACCTCATAAAACGCGCGGCCATTGCGGAATCCTTCGACATAGGAAATTACCGCTTTGGTATCGGGGTCCTGGCTCAGGGCGTCGAGACATTCGTGAAACTGGATATCAGCCTGATTGCCGAGCGGCAGTAGCGTGCTGAATCCGAAGTGGCGATGGAACTGCGCTTCGGTGACCACCGACAACATGACGTTGGCCGAGTTGGCGATCATCGCCAGCGGCCCGCGCGGCAGGTCGTACCAGCCGATTGCGTTGCAGCCGAAGCGGGCGCTGAACATGCCGTTGGTGTTGGGGCCGATCAGACGGATGCCGTACTCGCGTGCAATGGCAACCGCCGCCTCTTCGAGCACGCGTCCTTCCTCACTGGCTTCGCTGAAGCCGCCGGCGAGCAGAAGCGCGCCCTTGACGCCCTGCTTGCCGCAGCTGCGCACGACTTCAGGAACTGTCCTGGCCGCGGTGCAGACCAGAGCGAGGTCGACCGCATCGGTCACGTCCGCAATCGATGGATAGCACTTGAGGCCGAGTATTTCCGCCGACTTCGGATTGATCGGAATGATCTTGCCCTGATAGTTGTCGGAAAGCAGCGTTTTGATCGCGCGGTAGCCGCGCTTCTCCGGGTCGTTGGAGGCGCCGATTACGGCGATGACGCGCGGATTGAATACGGGGTCGAGTGGATGTGACATGCGGTTCCTGTGGACGAATGGGTTAAATGTGGGCGGCGGAGGTTATTCCGGCTTGATGCCCGCAACGCTGACGATTTTCCGGTGCAGGGCAATTTCGTCCTTGATGAACTGAGCGAATTCCGCAGGGGTGCCCGCGACAACATCGAAAGCCATGTCGCGGAACTGGGCGGCGAGGCCGCCGGCGTTGACAGCGCGCACCACTTCGGCATGCAGGCGCGTTACGATGTCCGGCGGCGTGCCGGCCGGCGCGAGCAGGCCGATCCAGCCGCGGTACTCGTAGTCATTGAGGCCGCTCTCGCGCAGCGTCGGCAACTCCGGATATACCTTCGCCCGGGTCGCCGTGGTGATGGCGAGCGCGCGCAGCTTGCCGCTCTTTGTGTAGGGCAGCGCGGTGGGCATGGTTTCGAACATCAAATCGATCTGGCCGCCGACCAGATCGATCAGCGCCGGCGCGCCGCCTTTGTACGGCACATGGGTGAGCTTGACGCCCGCCGAGTTCGCGAACAGTTCGGCGGCCATGTGCTGCGAACTGCCGATGCCGCTCGAACCATAGTTGAGAATCGCGGGCCGGCTCCTGGCGAGCGCGACGAATTCACGCACTGACCTGACGGGGATGGCCGGGTGCACAACGAGAATATTCGGCTGGATCACGATGAGGGAAACCGGCGCGAAGTCGCGCACCGGATCGAAGGGCAGCTTCACAAAAAGCGCGGGATTGGACGCCAGGGCCGCGGCGCTTCCCATCAGCAGGGTATAGCCATCGGCAGGCGCTTTCGCAGCGTAATCGGTGCCCACGTTGCCACCGGCGCCCGCGCGGTTCTCGACGACGAATGAGCGGCCCATGCTCTCGGTCAGTTTCTGTGTCGCCAGTCGCGCGACCACGTCGACGCTGCCGCCCGCGGGATAGGCGACGATCATGCGCACCGGCTTGGCGGGGTACGGTTGCGCGAGCGCCGGCGCGCACGCCATCAATGCGCAGGCGGCGCCGATGAAAAACAGCTTGAACGGCATGGGAGTGTTGTCGCGAGTAATGCAGACGATCAAATATTAACATAGACGAGTGCTTGTTTCGGCGCCGGCGCCCGGCATGCCGTCGACGCCCAACGCATGCAGCACCGCACTGCATAAGCGGACATATTTTTCTCCATCAGAATGGATGGGGATACGTTTGCATTAATGAATTAGAAATGGAAAAAGGTGACGGTTTCGTGAGATTGTCCAGGTGAAATCGGCTTAACAAATAAAAACATACACTACGTAATATATAAATATATACATATATTTAATATGATAGAATCATTGTATTCAATGTATAGCAGCCTGGCGGACGCTGCATCAGCAGGCCAATAATTTTGCTTTTAGCGTGAGTTGGATTAGCCGATTGAGAATATAACGGCAGGGGGGGGGCAAATTTAATTCCACCACTGTGTGAATTAATGCCGTTTTTGTTATTTTCATCAGCGCAGTGACTGCGCGGTAAAAACCTCAACAATTGCGCGAAAACCGGCTGATCGCGATTCATGGCGCCGCTCGTTTGCCAAGAAAACTGGCAACGATACGCTGCAAAAACCGCTTGCGATCTCAAAGCGCCGGAATCGGGAAGCATGCCGAACCCCGCGTCATTGTTGGATTGCAACCAAGTGCCATTAAAAGCCAGCGGACAGACGGATGTCCCATACCGGACAGACAGTGCCGACGACAGTATGTAAAATACGAAAAATATATAATGTAATAGAATTAACAATGTAAACAATGTGCGGCGACTATATACATGTGCGCCATTTCTCAACGCTGGAAATAGGCTTGGCCAGGTTTGCCTTATTTGATGTCGTGGCGCCGGCGACTCGCCAGCGCCACGACAAGTGTCGATGCGCTCAAGTTTGATCCGTGATGCGCCGTTACTGCGCTGAGCCGCAGCCTTTTTTTGAACCAAAGTTTGTGACAGATCTAAACCTTTGCCTCACCCCACACCTGGCCCATTGTCCTGATAATGAAACGTAATCCCCGCTCAGAGCGCCGAGTTTCGACCGTAAGGCACACCAACTGCCTCTTTGCCGCGCTCGTTGCGGGCATGAGTGTCAGTTTCGTGACCCCAGCCCTGGCGCAGGTGCCCAGCGGGGCCACCGTGCGCGCGGGGAGCGTCAGCTTCGCGGCCCCTGCGGCCAACCAGGTAGTCATCACCCAGAGTAGCGCCAGGGCGGTCATCGACTGGCGCACGTTTTCCATCGGTGCGGGCAATAGCGTGCAGTTCATCCAGCCGAACGCCTCAGCCATCGCGCTCAATCGCGTGACCGGCTCCCAAGCCTCGCTT
>CAMBSS010000157.1 GCA_945870465.1 Bordetella parapertussis
TTCCCGGCGTGTCGAACATTTGCCGGAAGCATCCGGCCTCCTGCGTCACCGGCAGCGCCGATATCGTTGCCAGCGCGCCGGCGGGAAGGATCGTGTCCGCATGCAGGAAAAGCAACCATTCGCCCCGCGCGCTCCGCGCGCCCAGGTTCATCTGGCAGGCGCGTCCGCGTGGCGCCTCAATGACGCGGGCGCCGGCAGTGCGCGCGATCGCCTGCGTGGCGTCGCGGCTGCCGCCGTCGACCACGATCACTTCCGCGGCCGCTGGAACCTGCGCCGCAACCGCCGCCAGCGTGACCGGCAGCGCGCGTTCTTCGTCGAGCGCAGGAATCACGACTGAAATCATGCGCCCCATCCGTCGAGCTGGTGGCTTATAGCGGTCCACGCCGCTTGTCCCGGCTGGCCGCAATCAGCCACCAGTTCGCCCGTCCGGTGTGCCAGGCGCCGGCCAATTTCGCGATAGTCTTCAAGCGTGTGCGAAGGTGATCCGCCCAGCAAGCGGAACCATTTTTCGCCGTGCATCACGTGGCCTTGTTCCTGCGCCAGTACGCGGCGCGTAAGCGGGGCGAAGCGCCGGGCGACGGGGTGCGGCGATGCGGCCAGCTGCGTGATTAGCGCCGCGCCCAATTGATCGAGCACCCCTTGCATGCCGAACAAGGTGACGGCAAGGCGGCCATTTTCCAGATCGTGCGTAATGCGGTGATCAAGCACGGCCAGTTCCCGCATCGCCGCATCGGCACCTTGCGGATCTTTGCCTGCGCAAATTGCCAGTGCGCCGGCGAGCGCGGCATGTTCGCGTTCCTGCCGTGCCTGTGCGTTGAGAACGCGCACGAGTGGCCCGTGCATAGTCGCCAGGCGGGCCTGTCGCAGGCAAGTGCGAGCCGCCAGTTGTTCGCCGGCCACCAGCACGCTGATGACACGCGCGAGGCGTTGTGCGCTGCTGTTGATCACCAGGCTCATTTGGCGTCGCCGACTTGATGATGCGCCGGCGCGTCGGGCACGGGCGGTTTGCCTGCGATCAGGGCCGGCAATTTGCCCAAGACACCCGCGAAACTGCCGCTAGCGCGGGCCCATGCGTGGAACGCCGCCAGAAAGCTCGTCTGGCCGGGCGTGACCTGCGATCGCTTCCAGGCGCCGGCGGCATATTTGTTGGCTTCCGCCAGCGTCGGGTAGATGTGGATGGTGCCAAGGATTTTGTTCAGGCCGAGGCCGTGGCGCATCGCCGTCACGTACTCAGCGATGAGGTCGCCGGCATGTTCGCCGGCGATGGTGACGCCCAGGATTCTATCCTTGCCCGGTACCGTCAGCACCTTGACCAAGCCGTGGGCCGCCTCGTCGGCGATCGCGCGGTCGAGTTCGGCGAGGTCGAAGCGGGTGACTTCATAAGGAATATTTTTCTCCTTTGCCTCGATTTCATTCAGACCGACGCGCGCGACCTCCGGCTCGGTGAAGGTTGCCCACGGAATCACCGAGTAGTCGACGGCAAATTTGCGGAAAGCGCCGAACAACCCGTTGACCGCCGCGTACCAGGCCTGGTGCGCGGCCGTGTGCGTGAACTGATACGGCCCGGCGACGTCGCCGCAGGCGTAGATGTTCGGATAATTCGTCTGCAGCCACTGGTTGGTTTCGATGGTGCCCGCTTTGGTCAGCGGAATGCCGAGTTCCTCGAGGCCGTAGCCCGCGGTGTTGGCGGCGCGGCCGACTGCGCAGAGCACGGCGTCGAACTCGATGTCGACTTCGCCGCCAGCATGTTCGCAGACCAGGTGTTTTACGCCGCCGCTGATTTTGAACTCCTTCGCGCGGTGGCCGGTCAGCACGCGAATGCCCTCGCTGCAGAAACGCGACGCCACGCGTTCGGCAATTTCCGGGTCTTCGCGGATCAACAGGCGCGGCAGCATTTCGACCTGCGTGACCTTGGCGCCGAAACGTGCGAAGCATTGCGCGAGTTCGCAGCCGATCGGCCCGCCGCCCAAGACGACGAGGCGTGCGGGCAGTTCGCGCAGCGCCCAGATCGTCTCGGAGGTCAGACAGCCGACCGCGTCGATGCCCGGAATCGGCGGCACGAACGGGCGCGCACCCGAGGCGATGACGATGGTGCGCGTGCTGAGCGTGCGTGCCGCGCCTTTTTCGTCCCGTATTTCGACGGTCCACGGCGAAGTGATTTTCGCGTTGCCCTCAATGCACTCCACGCCGAGCGCCGTGTAGCGTTCGATCGAATCATGTGGCTCTATCGCCGTGATCACGCGCTGCACGCGCGCCATCACTTCGGCGAAGTCAAAATCGACCACGGCCGAGCGCATGCCGAGTTCCGCTGCGCGTCGCGCCTCGGCCAGAAACTTTGCCGAGCGGATCAGCGCTTTCGACGGCACGCAGCCGGTGTTGAGGCAGTCGCCGCCCATGCGGTGTTTTTCGATCAGCGCCACCTTGGCCTTGACCGCGGCGGCGATGTAGGCGCTAACCAATCCCGCCGCGCCGCCGCCGATGACGACCACGTTGCAGTCAAAACGTGCCGGCCGCGTCCAGCGCGCGTAAACGCGACGCGCCTTGATGGCGTCGAGCAGCCGGCGCGCCGCCAGCGGAAACAGTCCGAGCAGCGTGAATGCCGCGATCAGTCCGAACGACAGCCGGAACTGCGCGAGTTCGGTGCCGGCATAAACAAAGGCGATGGTGCCGGCCAGCATGCCGAGCTGGCTTACCCACAGAAAAGTCCGCGTACGGATCGGCGTCAGCGCCATCAGCAGGTTGACTGCGACGAAGGGCAGCACTGGCACCAGCCGCAGCGCGAACAGGTAAAACGCGCCGTCGCGTTCGACGCCGGCATTGATGCCGGCAAGCCGCTGGCCGAAACGCGCCTGCACCCAGTCGCGCAGCAGAAAACGCGCGGCGAGAAAAGCCAGCGTGGCGCCAATCGTTGAGGCAAACGAGACGATCACGGTGCCCCAGACGAGGCCGAAGATGGCGCCGCCGGCCAGAGTCATGATCGCCGCGCCCGGCAGTGACAGCGCGGTAACCAGCACATAGACCGCAAAGTAGATCAATGCGGTTTGCAGTGGTTGCGCCGCGTAATAGGCGTCGATCGCCGAGCGCTGTGCGCGAAACCAGTCGAGGCTGAAGTAGCGGCCGAGATCGAAGAAAAAAAACGCGGTGGCCAGTACTGCCAGCGCCAGCAGCAACAGCGCGCGTGCGCGGGTCATGCCGCCAACCGCGGACAGGGTGATGCGGCGAGGTGCATCAGCAGCAGCCGCCGCCGTCGTAGAACCAGGTCGGGGCCGACAGATGGATGTCGCCGCGCGCGAGCGCCGCGAGTGCGCCGGCGGTTTTGTCGCAGACGGCGAGCGGCTGGTTGCGCGCAAGCACGTGGCCACGGCCGTCGTCGAAGGCATCGTCGTCACCGAAATAAATCGCCGTGCGGCCGGTGAACACGCAGGGGCCGTCAGCGGGCATTGGGTCCTTGATCGCGCAGATTTCGACGCTCTCAACCACGATCAGTGTGTCGGTATCGTAGTGGCGCGGCGACAGCACGCGGTAGGGCCTTCTGGCGCGTATTTCGACGGTGCCGAAGCCAGTGTCCGTCAGTCGCCTGACATAGTCGGCCAGCGGAAGCGCGCCGGTCAGGCACAGTGCGCGCAGGCGTTCGTCCTGCCGCAGCGCGGGCGGCATGGCGGTTTCGCACACCGGGTCGGACAGAATCAGGCGGCCATACGGTTTCAACACGCGGTAGATCTCGGCCAGCGCGCGTTCGAGTTCACGTTCGTGAAAAATGTTGAACAGGCAGTTCTGCGCTGCCACGTCGATCGAGTTGTCGGCAATCGGCAGGTTCAGCGCGTCGCCGCGGCGCAGGTCGACAAAATCCGCATCGAACCATGCATTGAGGCGTGCCCCTTCCTGCAGATTGACGCGGCAGGCTGCCAGCATTTCGTCGACTACATCGAGACCGATGATGGCGCCGGCGCGCCGGGAAAAATAGGCGAACTGCAGCAACTCCATACCGCCACCGACGCCGACGTAGAGGACTGTCGGCTGGTTGATCAGATCGCGCGGGTTGACCGTGCTGCCGCAGCCGTAGTTCATTGCCAGCATTGCCGGCGGCATCGTCAGTTCGGGCAAGTGCCAGACGGGCGTGGTGGTGCAGCAGAGCCCCGGCTGCGGGTTGAGTGCGGCGTCGCGGTAAACGTCGCGGGTGGCGTTTTTCTGCGCTGTGTCCATGGGCGGATCCTGAAGTTGAAATTTGAGGCGCGGGTTTCAGGCGCCGAGCGCGCCGCCGCAGCTCGAACCCTGGCCGGCGGTGCAGCCGTAGCAGTGGTCTGCGACCATGATCGGATTGCCGTCAAGCGCGCGGCCGACGAGGTCGCGGATATGTGTTTTCGGTTTGCCGTCGATGGCGAACAGCAGGCCGAGCATCTGATTGAAGTCGCAGTCGTAGGCGTAGCCGCGCCAGTCGATGCTGATGAGGTTGCGGCACATTACGCTGTCGAGGTTGGCGGGCTGGTAGCTGTTTTTCAGCAGTTCCATATAGGGCTCAAACTGGCCCTTCGAAACCAGCGTGCTGCCGAAGCGCTGGATCGGCATATTGGCGAGTACGTAGAGGCGGTTGAACGAAATGCCGTAGCGGTTGCCGAGTTCCCTGTGGTAATCGGCTTCGAGTTTCTCCTGTGCCGGCGGCAGCACGGGTCCCTGAGGGTTATATACGAGCGCGAGATCAAGGCCTGTGCCGTGCATGCCGTAGCCGAGCACATTGAGTGTGCGGAGCGCGCGAAGGCTGGTGTCGAACACGCCCTTGCCGCGCTGGCGGTCGACGTTGTCTTCCAGATAACACGGCAGCGAGGCGATGATCTCGACCTTGTGCGCGGCGAGAAATTGCGCAAGGTCGGCATGACCGGGCTCTTCGAGGATAGTCAAATTGCAGCGATCGATCACGGTTACGCCGAGCGCGCGCGCCGCCAGCACCAGTTCGCGGAAATACGGATTGAGTTCCGGCGCCCCGCCTGTAATGTCGAGGCGTGTTGCGGTCGACGCCTTCAGCAGCGTCAGCACGTCAGCGATGGTGTCGGCCGTCATCATCTCGGTGCGCGTCGGCCCGGCATTGACGTGGCAGTGCAGGCAGGACTGGTTGCATTTGTAGCCGAGATTGACCTGCAGGGTCTCGAGCTGCCGGCGCGTGATGGCGGGAAAGCCGGTTTGCCGCAGCAGCGGCAGGGTCGCGTGCATCAAATTCTCCGTCTGCAAAGTGCGTCGGCCGCTGCACCACGCAGGCAGCGCGACTTCGGTTCAGGTTGCAGCTATTGTGCCGGACTGCCGCAGGGCTGTCATCCGGCGTCTCCGCATGTCGACCGCCGTGGCCCGCAACCCGCTGCTGTTTGGTCACGCCAGCGGCCGTTTCCTTACATGTTTCGTTGACCGCAAGGCTCTGATTGCGCTATGTCCCCTGTTTACTCGTGGACGCCCTCTCAGGCCGTTCCCCGCGCGTGCCGAAGACCGAAAAAAAACGATAAAAATCCGACTTACGAAAGCGCGCTGGCCGAACTCGAAGGCATCGTCAGCCGCATGGAAGGCGGGCAACTGACGCTGGAACAGTCGCTGACGGATTAGAAGCGCAGGGATTTCTGCGCAAGCAAGCTGGCCTGCAATGCGCTGCAGCCGATACAGGCGCGGTCACGCTGATTCAGAGATTCGGCTCGGCCGTCAACCTGAACACCCATCTGCACTGTCTGGTACTTGATGGTGTGTAACGGCGCACCGGGGGAGAAGCGGATTTTCAGGCGGCGCGCGGCGAGTTGAAGATCATCGTCGCCATCGAGGAGCCGGCGGTGATCGTCAGGATCCTCACGCATCTGGGCTTGCCGGCGCGCGCGCCGCCACGGGCACCCGCGCGGCGGCTGCCTCTCTTCGAGACGGCCTGATCGGCAAGACAAGAGCGGTTGTGCAACAGGGCTGATGATTCGGCGCGGCGTGCCCTCGCGCGAGGCGGTCCAACTGCGTCGAAGTGAGGCGATTCGGGGCGGTGAAGGGCTCACATAGTCATCGCCAACAGAGGATTTTCAGCAAACACCGTGCGATTGCGCGTTGGCCCTGCCGGCGATATAGTTGTGACTAGCGAAAAAAATAGTTTGAACTACCGATACTTCCTCAATTTTTATTCGAGCCTGGCCCCTTTGATTAGCAAGCGCGTATGAACCGGCTCACGCTGCGAGTGGCAATCGGCCTACTCGGCCTGTTGACTCACGCAGTGTGGGCCGCCTCCGGGGAAGTCGAGGTCGTTCTGATTGACATGCTCGACGAGCCACGCGGATTCTGCATCGACATACTCGGGTTCAAGCAGAAGGCCCAACCCGAGCGCGGGCTACAAACACACTCCTGCTACAGCTATCAAGGCGAGATTGCCGTGGATCAGGCGTTTGACGCTGCGCGTCTCAAGACCGGTGAGTTCCACATGTCGGCGTGGAATGTATGCATGACGGTCCCTGCGCCGCGCGCGGGCGTCAAGTTGGCATTGCAGTCCTGCGACGGTCGTCCGGAGCAACGCTTCGATTTCACGCCGACTGGGGAGATCGTGTCCAAGGCGAACTCGCAGCTGTGTGTGACAGTAGGAAGCGGTGCGAGCATACCGGGGGGAGGAGGCAAACCGGTTCATCTGATACGCTCGCTGAGCGTCGAGACTTGTGCGCCTGCCCGTGCGATGTATCAAAAGTGGCGCGTCCGCGAAAAGGCGGACTAGCCTGCATTCGCTTGCGCTCGACGCAACGAAGTTCGCGCCTGCGCAACAGAGTATGGTAAGCCAATCGAGGAGATGAACATGTGGTGCGCGCAGCCATCAACGGAGTTCAAGAAACCGCGGCAGCGACTGCTGATGGTCCTCTCTGGCACCTAACGCCGGGCTGCGCGCGCCTGCTCCAGCGCGTATTCGATATCGACCTCGAACACCGCGCGCAGTGCGGCGGCGAGTTGAAGATCATCGCCGCCATCGAGGAACCGGCGGTGATCGTCAGGATCCTCACGCATCTGGAATCAAAGGGGCCAGGCTCAATTATTCTCGTTAGAAATGGCAATTATTGACCGAGATTTCATTGTCCCAACAAGTGACTCGGTATAAAAAATTTTTTCTCTTGCGCGAGGCGTTTCAATTTTTATTCGAAGCTGACCCCTTTGATTCCACTGGCTTGCGGTCGCGATAAACTCAAAGCTTCGCTGTATCGTGTGTCGCCCTCGACCTTAAGGAACCGTGAATGCTGAGTCGCAACTATAGCCCGATGGAGCAGGCGCAGCGGCAGGCGCTCGAGCGCAAGCGCGGTAAGCGGTTCTTCAAGCCGCTGGCCCAGGTTCGCACGCCGGGCGATGCGGTCGGCCTGTTCTTAGTCCTTGCCGGCTTCGCCGCGCTCGGCTGGCTGGCCGGGGTCCTCATCCTCGTGCTGTTCTATCTCCTCTCGTTGATCTTGCCCGAGGCCACGGCGCTGGCCGCAGTCACGCGGCCTGCCAACGTGCAGCTCATCATGATTGTTTCCGCGGCGTTGGGGATGTTGGGGATTCCGCTGTGGCTGCTTGACCGGCATCGGCGCGCGGCGCGCGACAGGGCCGGCGGGTTAGAAGCCGATCTCGCCGACGGCCGCGTCGAGGTCGTGACGGTGCATGCAACCGGTGCGGCGCGCTGCGAGCCGATGGAATGCCTCGGCGAGGAGCCAAAGGCCTTTTTCGTCCAAGTGGATGCATCCGAGGTGTTGTTCCTGCAAGGCGGCTATCTCGATCAGGCGCTGCGTGCCGGGACTTTCCCGAACAGCGAGTTCGATGTCATCCGCGGGGCGAAAAGCGGCGTGGCACTGGAGATCCGCTGTCATGGAAAACCGCTGCCCCTCATCGCTAATGACTACGCCGACATCACCGAAGAGGAGTTTTATTTTCCCGGAGACGGCGAGGTCCTTGCGGCGACGCTTGAGTCGATCCCGGCAAGCCTCAGGCAGCTCAAAAAAGGATGAGCCGGTTTTTGTCGCGCCCAATCTGCGGAAACCGCGATTTTTTTTGATGGCCGTAATCTGCTCCGTAGATTTCTTTGGGTTTTTGCGCAACGGACAACCCTTGTAAGGCAAACCTCAGCGGACAACCCGCACGAATTAAAGGGGGCAGGCTCGAATAAAAATTGAAACGCCTCATGCAGGAGAATCTCCTTTTTTTATTTCGAATCACTTGTCGGGGCGCTGAAATCTGGTTTGGTAATTACCATTCGAGACGAGAATAATCGCGCCTGGCTCCTTTGATTTCGCGTGAGCGGAGAGTCGTCAGCAAACACCACGCGATTGACCGTTTGCGGGGTCGGCGATATAGTCGTTGCCGAGGGGGAAGTAGTTTCAAATTCTTGTTCGTTTTCAGAAGTACGCCCGCAACTACAGAGATCTGATCGCGCGCAAAGCGCTGATGACCGTGTATTCGGTGAAGTTGATCGTCACTACGATCTGTGCCGATCTGGCCGAGCGTGATCTCGAGGCCTGCGCGAACGCGGACGAAAACTGCTTTTGCAGTGAAGGCTGCAAGGAAGGCAGCACTGCATTCATCGAGAAGCGCAAGCCGTTGTTGAAGGGTCATTAAATTAGAGAGGAATGGAAGATGGAACGTAGAACTGCACTCGCGTCGCTCGGCGTTCTTGCCTTGGCTGCTGCCGCACCGCTGCGTGCACAGACCATGATAGAGGCGCCGGCCGGCCGCTACCTGCTTGACACGACGCATGCGAGTCTGCTCTGGCGTGTCCGTCACTTCGGCCTGTCGAACTACACCGCGCGCTTCACCCGTTTCACCTCTGAAGTCGACTTCGATCCGACGGACCTGTCGAAATGTACGGCTAGCGCCAGCATCGACCTCGCGTCGGTTGAAACTGATTACCCGGTCGGTCTGAACAAGCGTGACTGGAATGGTGATCTTCGCGGCGACCAGTTCTTCAACATCGCGAAGTTCGCTCGGGCAACCTGGCGCTCGACTAGCGTGCAGGTGCTCGAAGGCAACCGGCTGCGCATTCCCGGCGAGCTTTCGCTGCTTGGCATTTCGGCGCCGGTCACCCTCGACGCGACGCTCAACGGTAGCTACAAGTCGCGCCCGGTAACCAAGCTGCCGACCATCGGTTTTTCCGCGCGCGGCACCATCGACCGGCGCGTCTTCGGTCTCGTCAATCCCCCGGCCGGCGATGTCGGCGTCGGTGCGAACATCGAGATC
>CAMBSS010000158.1 GCA_945870465.1 Bordetella parapertussis
GGCCTCCGCCGAAATCCCCAATACCGGCGACCATCAAGAACGGCGATGCTCGCTCGGGTATTTTAGCTGCGGCCGCTGCGCTTAACTTGCCAAGCAAGTTGGCCTCCGCCGAAATCCCCAATGCCGGCGACCATCAAGAACGGCGATGCTCGCCCGGGTATTTTGGCTGCGGCCACTGCGCTTAACTTGCCAAGCAAGTTGGCCTCCGCCGAAATCCCCAATACCGGCGACCATCAAGAACGGCGATGCTCGCCGACTTTGACGATTTTCATTGTATTGGTGCCGCCGGCCTTGCCGAAAGGCTCGCCGATGGTAAGGATGATGTAATCGCCGGCATGCACCGCGCCGCGCTTCAAGAGTTCGTCCTCGGCCATGTTCAGCGCGCGCTCGGGGTCGCGTGCGCCTTTGAACTTGACCGGGTAGACGCCGCGGAACAAGGTGACCCGCCGACGCGTTTCGACCACCGACGACAGCGCGTAAATCGGCACGCTTGAATTCATGCGCGACATCAGGAGCGCGGTCTTGCCGCTTTGCGTCAGCGCGGCGATCGCTTTGATGTTGAGGCTGTTGGCGGTGAATATCGTGGCGCGCGCGACAGCCTCTTCGACCGTTTCCGGGGGGCCGGTGCGCCGGCGTTCGACGATAAACGCGTCTTCCTTTTCCGCTTCGAGACAGACGCGCGCCATCGCGGCTATCGTTTCCACCGGGAACTTGCCGGCCGCGGTTTCCGCCGACAGCATCACCGCGTCGGTGCCGTCGAGCACGGCATTGGCGACGTCCGACACTTCCGCGCGCGTTGGAATCGGATTGTTGATCATCGACTCCATCATCTGGGTGGCCGTGATCACCAGCTTGTTGCGCTCGCGCGCCATGCGGATCATGCGCTTCTGCAAAGCGGGCACCACCGCGTCGCCGACTTCCACGGCGAGATCACCGCGCGCAACCATGATCGAATCGGAGGCGTCGATGATTTCCTCCAGCGCGGGAATCGCTTCGGCGCGCTCGATCTTGGCGCACAACAGCGCCTTGCCGCCGGCCTTCAGCATGAGGTCGCGCGCCCATTGCATGTCGGCCCCCGAGCGCGGAAACGATACGGCGAGGTAATCGGCTTTCAGCTCGGCCGCTGTCTTGATGTCCTGCATGTCTTTTTCGGTCAGCGCGGGCGCGGTCAGTCCGCCGCCCTTGCGGTTGATGCCCTTGTTGTTGGACAGCGTGCCGCCCTGCTCGACCACGCAATCTATACGCGTGCCCCTGACCGCGACCACCGCCAGCACGACGCGGCCGTCGTCCAGCAGCAGCGTGTCGCCTTTGGAGACGTCCTGCGGCAGGTTCTTGTAATCGAGACCGACGCGGTGCGCGTCGCCCAGTTTGCACTCCGCGTCGAGCACGAATTTATCGCCGACCTTGAGCTCGATGCGATCGTGCTCAAAACGGCCGATGCGTATTTTCGGGCCCTGCAAATCCACCAGCACGCCGACCGAGCGTCCAGCCTTGCGCGCCAGTTCGCGCACGAGTTCGACGCGCGCGGTGTGCTCCTTCGCCGTGCCGTGCGAGAAATTCATGCGCACGACGTCGAGCCCGGCCTCGATCATGCGCATGAGCGTGACCTTGTCGCTGGAAGCGGGGCCAAGTGTGGCGACAATTTTGGTGCGGCGGGGCATGGAAACCAGGATTGAGTTGAGAGGATTCAGGATTCGGCAAGGGCAAGCGTAACCCTGTTTGCCCGAATCCTCAATCGTTGATCGCTATTTCTGCTGCGCGCGCTGTTCAAGGATCTCGACCGCGGGCAGTTTTTTGCCTTCGAGAAACTCGAGAAACGCCCCGCCGCCGGTCGACATATACGATACCTTGTCGGCGATCCCGTATTTGGCGATGGCAGCCAGCGTATCGCCGCCTCCGGCGATCGAAAACGCTTGCGATTCGGCGATGGCGCGCGCGATGCGTGCGGTGCCCGCGCCGAACTGGTCGAACTCGAACACGCCGACCGGTCCGTTCCAGATAATGGTGCCGGCCCTGGCAATCACTCTTGCAAGCACTTCCGCGGTCTGCGGGCCGATGTCGAGAATCATGTCGTCGGCGCCAACCTCATTGGCCGCCACCAGGTTTGCGCGCGCGCGCGCCGACAATTCGGCCGCAACGACGACGTCCACCGGCAGCGGAACCTCTGCGCCGCGTTTTTTCATCAAATCGATGATGGCATGCGCCTCGCCGATCAGTCCGGGTTCCGCCAGCGATTTGCCGACACGCTGGCCCATCGCCAGCATAAAAGTATTCGCGATGCCGCCGCCCACGATCAGTTGATCGACTTTTTCGGCCAGCGTTTTGAGTATGGTCAGCTTGGTCGAAACCTTGGACCCGGCGACGATGGCAACGAGCGGCCGCGCAGGATCGCGCAACGCCATGCCGAGCGCCTCGAGTTCGGCCGCCATCAATGGACCCGCGCACGCCGTCGGCGCGAATTTGGCGATGCCGTGGGTGGTCGCTTCCGCGCGGTGCGCAGTACCGAACGCGTCATTCACATACACATCGCACAACGCCGCCATTTTTTTCGCCAGCGCGTCGTCGTTTTTTTTCTCGCCTTTATTGAAGCGGCAATTTTCGAGCATCACCACCTGGCCCGGCTTGACGTCGACACCGGTGACCCAATCGCGCATCAATGGCACCGGAGTCTTGAGCAACTCGCTCAGCCGTTGCGCAACCGGTTCAAGAGAATCGGCGGCATTGAACTCGCCTTCCGTCGGACGACCGAGATGCGATGTCACCATCACAGCGGCGCCTGCCGTCAGCGCGGCCTGGATGGCCGGCACTGACGCGCGGATGCGCGTGTCATCGGTAATTTTGCCGGCGGCGTCCTGCGGCACGTTGAGGTCCGCGCGTATGAACACCCGCTTGCCGGCGAGGTTTACGTCCGCCATCTTCGTTACGTTCATGCGGAAACGCCGGTTAAGCCGTTACTTGGCAATGACGCGCGTCATTTCCAGCACCTTGCAGGAATAACCCCATTCGTTGTCGTACCACGAGACGACTTTCACGAAAGTGCTGTCGAGCGCAATGCCCGCCTCGGCGTCGAACACCGAAGTGCAGACTTCGTCGCGGAAATCGGTCGACACGACTTTTTCCTCGGTGTAGCCGAGCACGCCTTTCATGGCGCCTTGCGATTCCGCTTTCATCTTGGCGCAGATTTCTGCGTAAGTGGCCGGCTTGTTGAGTTCAACCGTGAGGTCGACAACGGAAACATCGGATGTCGGCACGCGAAAAGCCATGCCGGTCAGTTTCTTGTTGAGTTCGGGGATCACCACACCGACGGCCTTGGCCGCACCGGTGGACGACGGAATGATGTTCTCAAGTATGCCGCGACCACCGCGCCAGTCCTTGTTGGAGGGACCATCGACAGTCTTCTGCGTGGCGGTCGCCGCATGCACGGTCGTCATGAGTCCGCGCTTGATACCCCAGTTATCGTTGAGCACCTTCGCCACCGGCGCCAGACAGTTCGTGGTGCAGGAAGCGTTCGAGATTATCGCCTGTCCCTTGTACGTCTTGTCGTTCACACCGAACACGAACATCGGGGTGTCGTCTTTGCACGGTGCCGACATGATGACTTTCTTCGCGCCCGCGGCGAGGTGTTTCTCGCAGCTGTCCTTGGTCAGGAACAGGCCCGTCGATTCGACGACGACAGCGGCGCCGACATCGCCCCATTTCAGCTGCGTGGGGTCTTTTTCGGCAGTAAGCCGGATGCGCTTGCCATTCACGACCAGCGTATTGCCGTCTACGCCAATGTCGCCCTTGAACCGGCCGTGCACCGAGTCGTAGCGCAGCATGTACGCGAGATAGTCCGGTTCGAGCAGGTCGTTGATACCCACGATCTCGATGTCCGGAAAGTGCTGCACCGCCGCGCGGAACACCATTCGTCCGATACGTCCAAATCCATTGATGCCAACTTTGATGGTCATGCTTGCCTCTCCTCGAAATTATATAAACACCTTCGCCGCCCGTCAGGGCCGCAAAGTCAAATGATTGTCTTTACCGTCGCCACCACATTGTCGACGGTGAAACCGAAATATTTGAACAGCTCACTGGCCGGCGCCGATTCGCCAAAACGGTCGATGCCGACCACTGCGCCGGTCTTGGAATCCACGGCACCAACATACTTGCGCCAGAAATCGGTGACCCCGGCTTCGACTGCGACGCGGGACACGCCGGCGGGCAGTACCGACGCGCGATAGGCCGCGTCCTGCGCGTCAAATAACGACGTGCAGGGCATGGACACCACGCGCACGGCGATGCCTTCATTTTGCAGCTGCTCGCGCGCTGCCATCGCCAGCGGCATTTCAGATCCCGTCGCGATAATCACGGCGCGTGGAACGCCGCCTTCTGCTTCGGCGAGCACGTAACCACCGCGCGCAATCGACGCGATTTGTGTCGCACTGCGTTTTTGGAACGCCACGTTCTGCCGCGACAATATGAAACAGGTGGGGCCATCTTTGCGCTGTATTGCCGCACTCCAGGCCGCCGCCGCTTCGACCGTATCGCACGGCCGCCATACCGCCATGTTCGGGATCAGCCGCAAGCTCGACGTGTGCTCGACGGCCTGGTGCGTTGGTCCGTCTTCGCCGAGCCCGATCGAATCGTGGGTGAAGACGAAGATATTGCGCAATTTCATCAGCGCAGCCATGCGCAGGGCATTGCGCGAGTAATCGGAAAACGTGAGGAAGGTGCCGGTTTCCGGAATGAAGCCGCCGTGCAGCGCCATGCCGTTGGTGATCGCGGCCATCGCGAACTCGCGCACGCCGAAGTTCACGATATTGCCGGGCTCGGTGCGCGACACGACCTTGCTGCCCGGCCAGTTGGTAAACACGCTGCCCATCAAATCGGCCGACCCGCCGATGAGTTCCGGCAGGCCGGGTGCAAGCTGGGTCAACGCAAGCTGCGATGCTTTACGCGTTGCAACGGTCTCGCCCTTGGTGTTTGCCGCTTCGATCACGGCGGCCGCCATGCCCGCAAAATCTGCCGGCAGTTCGCCGGCCATGCGGCGCTTGAATTCGCGCGCGAGGTCAGGATGCGCGGACGCGTAGGCGGCAAATCGCGCGTCCCAATTTGCTTGCGCGCCAGCGCCTTTTTTGCGCTGGTCCCATTCAGCGTAAATTTCCTGGGGAATTTCGAACGGCGGAAATTTCCAACCGATGCTTGCACGCGTTGCCGCGACTTCCTCCGCGCCCAACGCCTCGCCGTGCGCTTTGGCGGTGCCGGCGCGTTTAGGCGAGCCTTTGCCGATCACGGTCTTGCAGCAGATCAGGCTCGGGCGGTCGCCGACTGCCTGCGCGGATTTCAGCGCGGCTTCGATTGCTGCCGCATCGTGTCCGTCGACGCGCGGCACCACGTGCCAGCCGTAGGCTTCGAAGCGCTTGGGCGTGTCGTCCGTAAACCATCCCTGCACCTGGCCATCGATGGAAATGCCGTTGTCGTCGTAAAACGCGATCAGTTTGCCCAGCCCCAGCGTGCCGGCGAGCGAGCAGGCTTCGTGCGATATGCCTTCCATCAGGCAGCCGTCACCGAGAAACACAAAGGTGTAATGGTCGACCACCGTGTGCCCGGCGCGATTGAAATCCGCCGCCAGTAATTTTTCCGCGAGCGCCATGCCCACCGCGTTGCTGATGCCCTGGCCGAGCGGTCCGGTCGTGGTCTCGACGCCTGGCGTCATGCCAAGTTCCGGATGGCCGGGCGTTTTCGAATGCAGCTGGCGGAAGTGGCGGACTTCGTCCATCGACAAATCGTAGCCCGTGAGATGCAGCAGCGCATACAGCAGCATCGAGCCATGGCCGTTCGACAGCACAAAGCGGTCGCGGTCGGCCCAGTGCGGGTTGGCGGGATTATGTTTGAGGTGATGGCGCCATAACACTTCGGCAATTTCCGCCATCCCCATGGGCATGCCCGGGTGACCGGAATTGGCTTGTTGCACAGCGTCCATCGCGAGCGCGCGGATCGCGTTGGTTATTTCCAGGCGGGAGCCCATTCGATATTTCCTTGCGGAGAGCCGAGACTTGCGGGAGCCGCAATTATCTTAGAAACCGGCGCCTTTGGCTACGTAGCGCCGGCAATTCTGGCGCCGGGCGCGCTAATCTTCGGCGCGACGCGCGAGCTTGATGCCCAGTTGCTTCAGCTTGCGGTAAAGATGCGTGCGTTCGAGCCCGACGCTGTCGGCAACGCGGCTCATATTGCCGCCTGCTTTGGCGATGTGGTGCTCGAAATAAACGCGTTCAAACGAGTCGCGTGCTTCGCGCAGCGGCAAGTCGAGCGGCAGCCCCGTCGGCGCCGCGGCGGGCGACGCACCGTAAGTCGGCAACGCCTGGTTCACGTCACCGACGCCGATTTCCTCGCCGGCAGCCGTCAACGCCAGTGTGCGCACGACGCTTTCCAGCTGATTGAGATTGCCCGGCCAATCGTAATTGCGCAGCGCATTCAACGCGGCGGTGCTGAAATGCCGCGGCACCACCTCCTTGGCTTCGATGCTACGCAGCAGGAACAGGTTGGCGAGGTCCGGCACGTCTTCGCGATGCTGGCGCAGGCTCGGCACATTGACCGTTACCGCAGCGATCACGCTGTACAGCTTGGCGTCGAACCCACCTTGCGCGACGAGTTCCGGCAACGCGCGCGACGTCGCGCAGATCAGCCGCGTATTGTATTTCTCGAGCTTGCCGATAATCAGCAGCAGGCCTTTTTGTTCCACGCGATTGAGGTCGGCGACTTCCGGCAGGAACAACGTGCCTTCGCGCGCCTGGTTCAGGAGGTCCAGCGGTGCTTCGGCCAGCACCGCGAGATTTTCCGGTTCTACCCACGGCGCATTCGGTTTGCCGGGTAGCGGGTTGGGTTGGTGCACGAAACGTGCGCACAGTTCAACACCGCTGCCCGGCTCGGCGACCATCATCAGCGGCGACTTCAGGTTGGCGATGCGCTCCAGTCGCTGCTTGAGTTCAGTCACCACCGGCGCGCGGCCCAGCGTCGCCAGCATCAATGTCGGTTTTACCTGCTGCTCGCCGCGTTTTAGCGCGCGGCCGACCGTGGCCAGCAATTTTTGCAGCGCGATCGGTTTTTCAAGGAAATCGAAAGCACCGATGCGCGTTGCTTCAACTGCGGTATCGATAGTGCCATGGCCCGACATCATGACGACCGGCATGGTGAGTAGTCCCGAGCTCGCCCACTCCCGCAACAGCGTAATGCCGTCGGTATCCGGCATCCAGATGTCGAGTAACACCAGATCGGGACGGGCCTGCGCACGCTGCGCGCGCGCCTGGCCGGCGTTTTCGGCGATACGCACCTGATAACCTTCGTCGCGCAATATCTCCGACAGAAGTTCGCGGATTCCGATTTCGTCGTCGACTACCAGGATTTGCTGCATAGCTCCGTTCCCGTTAAGCGCGCGCAGCGGCTTTGATGGCGGCCGTTTGCACGGCCATGGCGGGGAAAGTCAGCGTGACCCGCGCGCCATGCGGTTCGATATTCGAAATCTCCACTCTGCCGCCGTGTTCTTCAATGATTTTTTTCACGATCACCAGACCCAGGCCGGTGCCTTTCGGCTTGGTCGTCACGTACGGTTCGAACACGCGCTGCATGAGCTCATGCGGAAAACCGCTGCCATTATCGGAGATCGTCATGCACATACCACCGGCCAGCGGCTCGGTGCGCAACACTATACGCGGGTTCGCCGCATCGGCGAGCGCATCTTCCGCGTTCTGCAGCAGGTTATGTATGACCTGGCGCAGCTGTGCGGGATCACCGACTATGCGCGGCAAGTTCGGCGCGAGTTCGACCGTGAGCCGCCCCGCGAGCGATTCATACAGCATCAGGACTTCGCGCATCAGTTCGTTGAAATCGAGTTCCTGGCGGGTCGGTTCAGGCATGCGCGCGTACTGGCGAAACGCCTCGACCATGTTTTTGAGGGCGCTCACCTGATTGACGATCGTTTGGGTCGACCGCTTGAGCATGTCGGCGTCGACAGCGCCCAGCTTGTCCGCGAGCTTGTGCTGCAGACGTTCCGCCGACAGCTGGATGGGTGTCAGCGGATTGCGGATTTCGTGCGCCAGGCGCCGCGCGACTTCCGTCCACGCCGCGTCGCGCTGCGCCTGCAGCACATGGGTTATGTCATCGAACACCACGACATAGCCGGTGCCGCTACCGGCGGGCAGGCGCGTGCCGCGCAAGAGCAGCATTTGATTGCCGCCTTTGCCGGCGCGCTCGATTTGCTTTGTCCACTCGTTGCCGGCTCCTGCGCGGAACGCCGCGTCGACATCGCCGGCAAGCTGCTGCAACGCCGGCACGCGTGCGTGCCAGTGCGCGAGCTCGAGCCCGCTCAACTGTGCGAAATCGACGTCGAGGATCGCGCACGCGCTATGGTTGAAAGAACGCAGCCGCAACGACTCGTCGAACGCAAGCACACCGGCCGACAAATTGGCCAGTATGCTTTGTACATAGGTGTGCGCTTCGGTGAGCTGCTCCTGGTTGAGCTCGGCGTTCGCGCGCGCTTCCGCCAGTTGCTGGCGCATCGCGTTAAACGATTGCGTCAGCACCCCGAGTTCATCGCTGCTGGCCACGGTTTCGCGCTGGCTGAAGTCGCCCTGCGCCACCGCGCGCGTGCCTTCGACCAGAAAACTGAGCGGCGCCGACAAGCGCTCGCTTAACACGAACGCGAGGGACAACGCCGTGAGGAGTGCCAGCAGCAATGTCAGCGTCAGCGTGATTCCATATAGCCGCTTCAGTCCCTGGCGCGCCAGCAACAGCTCCTGATATTCACGCTGGCCGGTTTGTACTATCTCGGCGTCGAGTGCCAACTGTCGCGGCACGCGCTGCAGAAGTTGCAGGACACGCATGTCGTCGGCAAGGCTGATGGTATTGACCGGTATCAGCACGCGCAGGTAGAGACCGCGATCGGGAATCGCCTCGATTGCGCTGTAAACCTGCTGCTGGCGCAACTGGCGCATGACGTTCGGGCCCGGCAAATCGGGCATCAGGCCGGTACGCTCGCTGCCGGAGAAAACCAGGACCTTTCCACGCGGTGTGAACAGGGTTGCCTCCTGCGCGCCGGCCTGCTCGCGCAACGTGTTGAGGGCGGCAATCTGCTCGGCAGGCGGCCGCACCGCCAGCGCGCCTGCCATCGCGTCAGCTTTTTTGATCAGGTCCTTCAACA
>CAMBSS010000159.1 GCA_945870465.1 Bordetella parapertussis
GACCCGCATTGCTCCACGCGTTTATCCTGGGGACTGAAGTCGAGTGCCGCCTGCTTGACCCCGCGGTCGGCGAATATAACTTCGCCTGGTCTCCCGCAACATCAGTGGGTGCATTCGGCGCAGCCGCGGGGGCGGGACGTCTCCTGGGCCTTGATGAGCGGCAGATGGCGTGCGCCTTGGGTATCGCCGCGACGCAGGCCGCCGGCGTGCGCGCAACGGCCGGGACGATGAGCAAGGGATACAATCCGGGCCACGCGGCGCGGTGCGGCCTGACAGCAGCGATACTGGCGGCTCAGGGTTTCACCGGGTCGGACACGGCGATTGAAGGCGAGCACGGCTTCATGCGGGCGTTCGGGACGCCGAAGGATGTGCAAGCTGCCGCGCGGGGATGGGGTGAAACATTTCATATCTCGTTCAATACCTACAAGCCGTTTCCGTGCGGAATCGTGACGCACGCCGCGATCGATGGCTGCTTGCAGTTGCGCGCGGAGCATCGCCTTCAGGCGGATCAGATCGAGTCCGTCTTCCTGATTGTTCATCCGCTCACGCTGCGCCTCACCGGCAGAAAAGCGCCCGCATCGGGTCTTGAAGCCAAGTTAAGTGTCTATTACACCGCGGCGTGCGCACTGATCTACGGCACGGTCGGCGTCAGAGAGTTCAGCACGGAATGCCTGAATGACAGCAAGGTTGTCGCGCTGCGCCAGCGCATTGAAGCGGCAGCCGACGACACGCTGGGCAAGGAGGAGGCCCGGGTCAACATCAAAATGCGGGATGGCAGAACCTATTGCAAGCATGTGCCACACGCGCTAGGGAGCGCTGAACGCCCGTTGCCGGATGAGTACATGGCCGCCAAGTTTCGCGCTCTCGCCGAGCCTGTCCTGCCGCGCAGTGCGGTGGACCAGCTGCTCGAAATGATATGGTCGCTGGAAAGCCTTGACGATGCCGGCGCCCTGGCGCGCGGTGCTGCGGCTTCCGCGCGGCCATAACTCGACGGAAAACGCGATGCCGGTGAGTCGCCATATTGCCTGTGCGTTGGTGGCCGGCATCCTGATGTCTGCCCTTGGCACGGTTTCCGCACAAACCTTTCCGACGAAGCTGATCCGTATCGTCACGACGACTGCCGGCAGCAACAATGACCTCGTAGCGCGTCTGCTCGCGCAGGGGCTTGCCGCCAACCTTGGCCAGCAGGTGGTCGTCGACAACCGGGGCGGTGGCACGCTTCCCATGGAGCTTGTGGTCAAGGCCGCGCCCGACGGTCACAACCTCCTGCTCAACGGCAGCACGCTATGGCTGTTGCCGTACATGCGGGACAGCGTGCCATGGGATCCGCTCAAGGATTTCTTACCGATCACTCTGGCGGCCAGTTCGCCTGCCATACTCGTGGTTCATCCGTCGCTGCCGGTCAAATCGGTCAAGGACCTCATAGTGCTCGCGCGAGCGCGGCCGGGTCAGCTCAACTATGGTTCCGGTGGCGCGGGCTCGGCAACGCATCTATCGGCAGAGTTGTTCAAGGCCATGGCCGGCGTCAATATCGTAGGCATTTTGTACAAAGGTATCGCGCCGGCGCTGACCGCCCTGATCGCCGGCGAAGTGCAAGTCTCGTTCGCCACTCCGGCATCGGCCGTTCCATTGGTCAGTGCAGGAAGGTTGAAAGCGCTTGCGGTCACGAGCGCTAAGCCGTTCCCTCTCTTTCCCGATCTTGCAACGGTGGCGGCGTCCGGGTTGCCCGGTTACGAATCGGCGACCCTATCCGGCATACTGGCGCCCGCCGGGACGCCTGCGGGGATTATCGAACTGCTCAATCACGAGATTGTGCGGGTGCTCAACCGACCCGATGTGAAGGAGCGGCTCGCTAACTCCGGAGCGATCGTCGTCGGCGGTTCACCGGACCAGTTGTCCGGGGTGATGAAGTCTGAAATGGCACGCATGGGAAAAATAATCAAGGCTGCCGGCATCAGGGATTGACGTGCTTTGCCCCACATTGATTATTTTAAAGACTGCACAGAGCAGGTCCGTGATGTAGTCATGAACACCCCTCGCGTCGTAGCATATGGACGAAAACTAGGGAAGCGGAACAGATCTGTTCCCGCCGTCGCCAAATTGACCACCCGATTACGTATTGACCAGTGACGATAGAGTCCCGATGGTGGTCAATCGCAGATCGGTATAACCCGCCGAAACTGGTCAAATTGTAATCGGTGGCAACACAGGTAGAATCGCATAATCGTAATATACGTGGCAACGAATTGGAGTCGTATTTCACATGAGTCCGTGGTGCGGGGTCACGTCGCGGTGCCGGAGCGGCCGGGTCTCGGCGTTGATGTCGACGAAGCGCGCGTGCGCCGTTCGAGGTTAAAATCTGACTTCATCCAATCGATGCGTGACTCGGAGATATCCACTATGACGCAAACTGTCCGCCACGGGCGCGTGATGCATCTGTTGGCGCTGCTGGCCGCGACAGCAGCCTCTGGCATTGCATGGGCTGCCGAGCCTGCGTATCCGCTGCGCCCGATCCGGCTGGTCGTTCCATTTGCGCCAGGTGGCGGGGTTGACGTGGTTTCCCGGATCCTGTCGCCCAGGCTCACCGACGCAATGGGGCAGACGTGGGTCGTCGACAATCGCGCCGGGGCTGCTGGCAACCTGGGGGCGGACATCGTCGCGCACGCCAATGCCGACGGCTACACGGTACTCGCTGCGCTCAATACGCAACTCACCGCGAATCCCAGCCTCTACAAACTGCCGTTCAGTGTCGCGAAGGATTTGCAGCCGGTCACGATGCTGTGCACGGCCGAGCACATCGTCGTGATCCATCCGGGCGTGCAGGCGAAGACGCTGACCGAATTCATCGCACTCGCGAAACAAAAGCCCGGCGCATTCAATTACGCGTCGGCGGGCGTCGGCAGTTCGATCCATCTGGCGGCGGAACTGCTGAAAAAACGCGCCGGAATTCAGATGGCGCACGTCGCCTACAAAGGCGCCGGGCCCGCGGGTGCGGCCATGCTGGCCGGTGAAACGCAGGTGCTGACCGGGACTGTCGCATCGACGATTCAGCTGATCCAGGCAGGGCGGCTGCGCGCGCTCGCGTCCACGGGCGCGCAACGCTCCAGGGTTTTGCCCGAGTTGCCGACCGTCGCCGAATCGGGCTATCCGGGGTTCGATGCCGATGCATGGTATGCGTTGCTGGTGCCGGGCGGCACTTCACGTGCTATCGTCGAGCGCATCCGCACCGAAACGATCAAGGCGGTCCAGCACCCGGACTCGCAGGCTGCGATGGCACGCCAGGGTTTGAACGCTGAAACGTCTACGGCGGCGGCGCTCGGCGCTCGAATTCTGGCCGAGACGGCAACGTATGCCTTGATCATCAAGGAAGCAGGCATACGCGCGGAATAGGCGGCACCTGTTCGTCGCCCTCCGGCCTGAGGCATGCATGGGGGCGACGCAGGAAGTTTCACCCGCATGAAAAACTGGAGGGGGCGATGGGAGTCACAGCACAGCTCGGCGCGTTTGCGGCGGGCCTCACATACGGCGATCTGCCGGCGGACGTGCGCGAGCGCTGCCGCATGTCGGTGCTCGACGGCATCGGCATCATGCTGGGCGCCGCCGACTTTGCCGCGCGCACGGACGATCGCACGCTCAAACAGTATCTTGATACAACGGCCGCGCCGGGCCCGGCGACCGTGCTGGGCCACGCTATCCGCACGACGCCACTCATGGCCGCGTTCGCCAATGGCACCCAATCCGAAGCGCTGGATTGCCAGGATTCGAACCTCTGGATCCGATCGCACAGCGGCACGTCGGTGATCCCGGTAGCGCTGGCGCTGGCCGAGACACGCGCCTGCCGGTGGGCGGACATCGTGGCAGCGATCATCGCCGGCTACGAGATACACACGCGGCTGCTTCTCGCCGTGCAGCCTTCGCACTGGTATAACGGTTTTCAGGGAACCGGCACCTTCGGCACCTGCGGGGCGGCGGTTACTGCGGGCCGGCTGCTCGGCCTCGACGCCGAACGAATGACTGCAGCGCTCGGTATTACGGGCTTCATCATGCCGGTGTCGAACGGCGACAATCAGTTCAAGGGCTACAACGTGAAACCGGTGCATGGCGGACAGGCCGCGATGTGCGGCCTGTCGTCGGCGTACATGGCGCAGGCCGGCTACCGGGCGGGTCCGCTTGAAGGCGAACCGCCGCGCCACCACGCCGCTTTGCATATACTTAGTGACGGGCCCGATCTCGCGCGCGCCGCGGCGGGACTCAATGAAACATGGCATACGCGCGATGTCGCTTACAAGCCGTATCCGATCGGGCACCTGTTCGTCGGCGTCATCGAGCTCATTCTCGACGTGCTCGCCGAGCGCCCGCTCAAGGCCGGCGACGTGGCAGCGGTGGAGGTAACGACGTTCAGGGACGCGGTGACGTTCACAGGGAAGAAGTACACCACCACCGCCAGCAATCACGTCGATGCGCACCTGTCGATTGCGTACTGCGTTGCCGCCACGTTAATGGACGGGGAAATGACGCCTCGCCAGTTGCTGAAGGACCGCCTGCGTGACCCTGGCGTGCATGAACTCGCGTCGCGCGTAAGCGTGGCGGAGGATGCCGCGATGACGGCGGCCTTCCCGCACGAATGGCCTGCGCAACTCGTGATCCGGCTGCGCGGGGGCGAGGCGATTACGCGGCGCGTCGACAAGGTCAAATGGTCGCCGCACCGTACGCCGGCATGGACCGAACTCGCCGCAAAATTTCACCTGATGGCCGACCCGATTCTCGGAGCGGCCTGCGCGAATCAGGCGATCGAGGTCATCGCGGGCCTGCAGGAAGACAGCACGCTGGACGCATTGATGGCGACACTGCGCGGATGAGTCCGCTGATTGTGCATGTGCACGCCCCGCTGGAGACCACGCTATGACTCTGGCCACGACGCCGTTGCACCGGGACTTTGGAATCGAGGTTCAGAGCGTGGATCTCTCCGTGCCGTTGGCGGAGGCAACTTCGCGCCAACTCGATGCGCTGCTCGCGCAACACGGCGTGCTCGCCGCCCATCGTCAGCGGCAGCGCGCCGCTGTCGAGCACGGCGCCGATCTTCGCAAAGGCGTCTTCGATCTGACTGGGCACGACATCGACGTTGGCCCAGTCGGCAACCTCGGTCGAGTAGGCCGGAGGGATTGCACCTCCAGCCACTCCTAGAACGGAGCGTGAGCCTCTCGGCTCACTCTGCTCCCATCATTTAAAAATATTGGAGCGCCGGGGGGGCAGGTCTTGCATTCATACATTTCGCTCCCTATGTTTTACCGCACGACCGTTTTCATAGGGTGCATTGCACCCAATGCCGGACTACGCGCGCCTGCTCAAGCGCGTGTTCGAAATCGACCTCGAACACTACCCGCAGTGTGGCGGCGAGTTGAAGATCATCACCGCCATCGAAGAGCCGGCGGTGACCGCTTGCCGGGCCGGCAATAGCGTCGCGGACAGTGAAAAGAGCTATTTAAATTTCCTATTCGCGCCGGCAGGAACGCCACAATCCGTGCTTGAAACCCTAAACCGTGAGGTGGGCTTGATCACGTCTGACATTCAGTTCAGGGATACGATGCGGCAGCGTACCTTCGCGCTGCGGACCTACTCACTGCAGGTAATGCATGACGTTACCGTGAAGCAAAGATTGATGAACGAATCCTTGATCAAGAAAGCAAGAATAAAGTTGGAATGAGTCGCCGCGGCAATAGTACCCGAATATCCAGTTGCCTGGTCGATGCAACCCGTGGTTGCGGATTTCTTGCAGAGCACAGTAGTGTAATCCGCTCTATTCGGTCCGCTGGTACACGCCGTGCTGCCGACTCCCTATTGAGCTTCTTGTCGACCTACACCGCGGTAAAAACTGCACTCGCCTCGTCCCACGATGAGCCCGCCGCCGCAATCAGGCGCTTCGCATCTTCGGCCAGAAAATAGCGCCTCGCCACCAGGCTATGCGCCGCATTCTCGAGTTGCTTAACCCACTCCGCATGGCTGCCGTAACGCTCTTCAAGCGACTGCCTGGAATCGCTCGGATCACGCGACCGCGCATCGCGGGCGAAGGCGATCATGGAGCCGATGACGCTGAACAGCTCGCCCTCAGCGTGCCCGCGTGCGCGCAAGTTCCACCCAGTGTGCGTCGCCAGCGCTGCGCTCAGCAAAGGATGGCGTATCCCATCCAGCGAGTTGCCATCTAATCCGGACTTCACGACGTAAACCGGATACGCTGCACCTTCGCGCGGAGGCTGGTACGCGTAGTCCATGAGCCGCAATTCGTTTTTCAGGCCGGTGTAGGGCACACCTGGAATCGAAGGAAAACCACTGCTGGCTCGATCGGAATTCACAAATGTGCCCGCGGCCCGCGAAGGAAAGCAGCTGGGCGGAGGTTCGATACCGCCATCCACCCAT
Organism: Bordetella parapertussis; assembly: GCA_945870465.1. The sequence continues at coordinate 6,415 of CAMBSS010000159.1, forward strand.
TCCAGCATCGCGGTTAGAAGCGCGCGCAGGATACTGCCATAACTGATCGGGTTTTCTCTAAACTGCGAGGTGCCGGGAGCCGGCGGTTCCGACCAGCCGTGCTGCAAGCCAGAGGCCAGATACAACCGGACCTCCTGCGGCATCGCTATATCGTTCCCGCTTGTGTCTGTAGCGACCAGGGAAGCGCGTGCCGACCAGATCTCCGAATCGGTATCGAGATGCATCAGCTTCGGACAGGTATTCGTGTGCATACACCGCTGCAGGATGCCATCGGTACGGCCGCTGATAGGGTCGCTCAGTATCGGGTAAGTAAACGGAAACTGATCGTCGGGATAAGCGTGATCTTCGTGCTGGCGCGAATAACGGCCTGGCTGAGCAAACGGAAAATTGATGAAACTGCGGCGTGAACCGGCGATGACCGGCACGGCGGCATCGAACACCTTTCCGCCGCGCGAATCTTCGTTGAAGCCAAGGTGGAGGAAATCACGCAGCGTACGCCCTGATTGGGAGAGTCCGAATCCCAGCGCCCGTCGCACATGCGGCCGGTCTCCTACCAGCAGCGGATTAGGATTGCCCTCCGCGTCGTGGGTATCGTGTCGCAGGAATGAAATAAAGTCGCGCATAGACGCATATGCGATGCCAGCGACGACCGGCTCCGAGCCGGTGTAGATGAACTCGTAGATTGCACCGCCGTCGAAGCCGACGCCAGCCGGCCTTACGATTTCGATGCGATTGCGATCGATGTATTCCCAGCGCAGGTCGTCCGGTGTTTGCCTCGCATCGCGTTCGCGCTGACGCACCGTCAGGGTAGCGCGGCCAGGGTCCAGGTCGATTGCCGGGAAGCTGAGATTTGCAGCGAATGTCGCGCCGCCTGATTCGTTGATGAACTCTTCGCGACATAGGGCGGTGATCACGCGATCGCCATCGCGGGCAATGGGCAGGTATGCACGCATTCGTCCATTTCCGGCGCTGATGTCCGCTTGCCACCCGCCCCATACGATGCTGAAGCCCTGGCGCATCAGAAATCCGTTACCGGCATCGGTCGCGGTCTGCGGAAGATTTGTATTGGGTGCATGGTTGATGCGCGCGAGGGAACGCTTGCTACCGCGATTGAGGATCTCGTAGAAGAGCCAGCCATTGCCCCGCGTGACATCTAGCGGCTTCAAAATGCAAAAGTCAAAACTGTAATCCACGCCGCCCTGCGCATTCCGTGGCGCGAGTTTCAGATTCACGATGCCGGCGTTAAGGCGGTGCTCCGGGTCAACGCTGCAAAACACCACTCCGCGCAGCCGTTCGTATGGTCCGATGTTTGCAAATTCCGCTCCATTGAAACAGGGCGACAGCCGTTCATGCAGTTCCATGCGGCGTACCACGCCGGCAAACCCGTCGCTCAATGTCATGCGTGTTCTCCGATGACTGGTGCAATTGTGCGGGCTGTGCCGCGCGGCATTGCCATGTGAAAATTGACGTCGCCCGGGACCATCGGTCAATACCCCATGCGCGAACATCGGTCGCTGGCGAAACTTATGTGGCATGGGAATATGCGCGAGAAAGCGCATGGCGCTGCTTGTGCAACATTGCTCGATGCTATTATAGTCGTCAATACAATTCCCGGCAGCCGTTCGCCTGATTGCTCTCGTTACTCGTCTGGAGTGGGTTCGGCGACTACGCTGGTTCGTGTGCTGGGAACAGTCTGAGGAATAATGATGAGAGCTGCTTCGCCGCCGAGAGTAGTACGGTTCTGGTCTCGCCTGTTAGGCGTTATATTGCTTTGCGGCGTCAGCACGGAGCCGGCCCGCGCGGCCGATAACTATCCGAGCCGGCCGATAAGGATCATCGTGGGATTCGCGCCGGGCGGTAATACGGATGTTTATGCGCGCCTGCTGTCAGCGCACTTGCAAAAAGTGCTGGGGCAACCGGTCGTCGTCGAGAACAAGTCCGGAGCAGCGAGTATTCTCGGGATACAGCACGTGGCGACCTCCAAACCGGACGGCTATACGCTGTGTTTCTGCGTAAGCAATGTGGCCACTAATCGCTTCACCTACCGCAATCTCCCGTACAAGCCTGACGACCTTACCGCAGTCGGGCTGGTGTTTAATTCGTCCACGGCGCTGATCGTCCCGGCGCGTTCGGAATTCGACAGCGTCGGGAAGATGATGGCCTATGCGCAGACCAATCCCGGCAAGCTAAGTTATTCGACTACCGGGGCGGGCGGGGCGACGCATCTCATCACAGAGTTGTTCCGCGCTGAGACCGGGGTCAGCGCCGTAGCGGTTCATTACAAGGGTGCCGCACCGGCAACTCTTGCAGCGCTCAGCGGTGAAGTCGATTTTGCCATGAGCGCGACTGCAACGGCGCTGCCGCACTTGCGCACGCAGAAGATTCGCGCGCTTTCAGTGAACACACCAGAACGCCTGTCGGCCCTGCCTGACGTGCCGACCATTGGCGAAAGCGGCTACCCCGGCGTCGCCAGCAGCACATGGTATGGAGTGCTGGCACCCGCCGGCACGCCGCGGGAAATCATCGTGCTGCTCAATAAGGAGATTAACGTGTTCTCGCGCACGAAGACGATCGTCGATAAGATAGTCAGTGACGGCGACCGGCCGCGCGGGGATCTGAGTCCGCAGGCGTTCGCGAAGTACATTATCGACGATGCAGAGGTGATGAGAAGGGCAATTGAACCGCT
>CAMBSS010000160.1 GCA_945870465.1 Bordetella parapertussis
GGGGCCCCTTTAGGGGATGCGACCCCGGAGACGTGTGCCGCAGACGCGATTCGACGGCGCGTCATCCGACTCGCGGACGTTCACATCCCGCAAGCGGGGCCCTGTTCACTGCTCGCGTCTGGCCGTTCGCACCGGGCCGATTGTCGACCACAACCTGCTGGTGAAGATTGTCGCTCAGACGCTGGGCCACCAGCCGCGCCATAATATCGGCGTTGCCGCTGGGCGAATAAGGCACGATCATGCGCAGCGGGTGCGACGGAAAATCCGTCGTCGCTGCATCTGCATGGCCTGTTGCGAGCAGCGCGACGCAAGTGCCGGCAATAGCGTAGGTTAGTTGCAAAGCGCTCACTCTAGTCAATGCGTATGCCCGCATCCTTGATGACCTTGGCCCATTTGGGGACTTCTTCGCGGACGCGCGCAGAAAATTGTTTGTGGCCGTAGTAATAAGGTTCTACGCCCTGGCGCGCGAGTTTTTCGATGATGTCGGGATTGTGCACCGTTTTTTCTATCTGCGCATTCAACTTGTCGAGTATGGCTTCGGGCGTGCGCGCGACGGCGATCAGGCCATACCAGAGTGTGGCTTCGTAACCGGGTACGCCGGCTTCGGCGATGGTCGGCGCGTCAGGTACCGCGGGCGAGCGCTTGGCGGTGCTGACCGCGAGCATGCGCAGTTTGCCGGCCTTCACATGTGGCAGCACCGACAGCGTGGACGACAGCATCAGCGGGATCTGGCCGCCGAGCAACTCGGTCACGGCGGGGGCGGTGCCTTTGTACGCGATATGTTCGAGCTGTATGCCTGTCGTCACGGCGAACAGCGCCATGGCCAGGTGGCCGACCGAGCCGTTGCCGGAACTGCCGTAGCTATAGGCGCCGGGCTTGGCCTTGGCGAGAGTAATCAGCTCTTTCACGGTGGTCGCGGGGAGGGACGGATGCACGACGAGTATTTGCGGCGAGAGCGCGACCAGAGCGACCGGCGCAAAGTCGCGCACCGTATCGTAGGGCAGCTTGGCGTAAAAACCCGGATTGGTGACGAAGCTGTTCGGCACCAGCACCATGGTGTGGCCGTCGGGCGCGGATTTGGCGACGATGTCGGTGCCGACTATGGTGTTGGCGCCCGCGCGATTATCGACGATGACGCGCTGGCCGAGTCCTTCGCCCATTTTTTCGGCGATCAGCCGCGCCAGCACGTCGTTGCCGCCGCCCGGTGGGTACGGCGAAATCAGGCGGATCGGCCGGTTAGGGAAAGGTTGCGCGTGCGTCAAGCCCGACATTGCGACTGTTAGTGCGAAGCCGATTGCGCAACTTAAACGTGCATAGCTCATGGGGTTAGCGCCTGTTGATGGCGACGGGGATGCGCCGCCGGCCGAACTGGCCGTGAAAAGTTTCGAATGCGCCGGCGATCGCTGTGCCGCAATGCGGGCAGCCGCCGTCCGGCGTTACATCATACTTGGAGATTTCGTACCAGTCGCGCACGATCAACGGCGCGCGGCATCCCGGGCAGTAAGTCGTGCCGCCTTCGGCATCGTGCACGTTGCCGGTATAGACGTAATGCAAACCGGCATCCAGCGCAATTCGGCGCGAGCGCTGCAGCGTTGCAGGCGGCGTCGGCGGCAGGTCGTTCATCTTGTGATCGGGATGGAAGGCGGTGAAGTGCAGCGGCACGTCGGATCCGAGTTCACGCATGATCCACGCGCACATGGCGGTAATTTCTTCGGCGGAATCATTCTTGCCCGGGATCAGCAGCGTGGTGATTTCGAGCCAGACCGCGGTTTCGTGCTTGAGGTAGACCAGCGTGTCGAGCACCGGCTGCAGATGTGCGCCGCACAGCCTGAAATAAAACTCATCGGTAAATGCTTTGAGATCGACATTTGCGGCGTCCATTTTCGCGTAAAAGGCGCGTCGCGGTACTTCGTGCACATAGCCGGCGGTAACGGCGACCGTCTTCACGCCGCGTTCGTGGCAGGCATCGGCGACGTCCATCGCGTATTCCGCAAAAATGACCGGATCGTTGTAGGTGAAAGCTATGCTGCGGCAGTCGTTCTTCACCGCGGCTTCTGCAATGGCAGCAGGAGAGGCCTCATCGGCGAGGCGGTCCATATCATTCGATTTGCTGATGTCCCAGTTCTGGCAGAACTTGCACGCGAGGTTGCAGCCCGCGGTACCAAAGGACAGCACGCTGGAGCCGGGATAGAAATGGTTGAGCGGTTTCTTTTCGATCGGGTCTATGCAAAAACCCGACGAGCGGCCGTAGGTGGTCAGCATCATCCAGTCGCCGACCCTTTGGCGCACGAAGCACGCGCCGCGCTGGCCTTCGTGCAGCCGGCAGTCGCGCGGGCACAGGTCGCATTGCATGCGGCCGTCGTCGAGCATATGCCACCAGCGCCCGGCGTAACTCATGCGTCTAGCTGTCGGACTCGCGCCACTTCATGACCGTGTAGCGCGAGAGTTTGACTGCCGGGTCCCAGAGGTCGGGCGGCAGGCCGGCCTTGTGTTTCAGATGGCCCATGAAGATGCGCGGATCGCGGAAATCTTCCCACACGTGCGGCAGGAAAGTGCTGCGGTGAAAACCGTACTGAAAAATCACACCGTCGACGGCGGGGCGCAGTTGTGCGAGAGCGTCCGCTTCGTCGCGAAAACTCATCGCCACGACCGCCGACAGCACAGACACTTCGACGCGTACGGTCGCGAATTCGGCAGTTGTCAGCGGTTTGAAGCGCGGGTCGCGGAACGCCGCTGCCATCGCGTTGGCTCTGACGTCGGCGCCCAATGCGCGGTGCGCTTCCAGCGTGCCTATGCAACCGCGCAGGTCGCCTTGTTTGGTCAGGGTGACGAACGACGCACCTTTGCCTGCGAGCCAGTGCGCATCTGCGTGCGCTGCGCCGGGCAGAGATAATTCTGCGGCGATGGCGGCGCGCGCCAGCGGCAGCAGCACTTCACCTGCATGCTCCGGCATCACGTGCTTTTCGTCGCCGTAGAGGGAGGCGCGCGTGTCTTCGACAGTCATATTGGTAACCTTGGATTCGTGGAATGCAAATGCGCCATAGCCGACGACGCGCTGGCGATCGCCGGCGGTGTCGCCCGAGTTGCGCAGATCGATGAGATCTGCGGTGAGATGATGACGACCGGCGGCCAGGACGAGACCATTGACCGGTGTGCCGCCGCAGGCCTGTTCATGTGAAATATCGCTGCGCAAATCGAGTATCGCCTGCGCGGTGTTGCGGTCGAGCGACTGTGCCTCGGTGTAATTCAGGTAATGCGAAAGATCCGAGCTGACGATGATCAGCGTTTCGGGCCCGCCCCACAGCGTGTCGATGACCTGCGCGACTTCTTCGGCGCTGGCGTCGCCCACCGCCAGTGGCACCACGGTGAAACCGGCGAGCACGGTCTGCAGGAAGGGCAGGTGCACTTCCAGCGAGTGTTCCTGTGCGTGCGCGGCGGCGTTGATGCTGACCTGCGGCAGCAGCGACAGCGCCGCGTGCGCGCGGGCATCGACCATGATGTTGCCCAGCGGCGTGGCCAGCATGCTGGCCGCGGGCAGTGCGAGTCCGCGGACCGGCACGCGGTGCACGGGCCCCAGCAGCACGACGCGCTTGATGAGGTCGCGCGCCGGCACCAGCCGCGCATAGGCAGCGGCGGCGGTTGGCCCCGAATAGAGGTAGCCGGCGTGCGGCGCAATGATGGCTTTGGGCACCGGTTTGGCGCGCGCAGCGGGCCCGGCGGCGGCGAGGAGGGCGGCGACATCGCGGCGCAGTTCGGCGGCGGCGGCCGGATAAAACAGGCCGGCAACGGCGGGTGGGCGGACGCTGATCATGTGTTTTCCTCCCGATAAATGCGGGGCGCCGCGCGTGAATTCAACTGGCTGCAACAGAACCGCGATTATAGTCCGGCATGCCGCGGACGGAGACGTCGGCGGGGCGGATGATAACTGCCGGCACAAGGGCAACCACCAGAAACGCTGCCCGCATACAGTCACTTAACAAGGGTCAGTCTCCGCCCAGGGACATGTTGAACCGCTGGCCTCCCGCCCGTCCCCTGCTGCCACCCGTTCCGGTTTTGTTGAGGGTTGGTGTATCGGCGCGTTGCCAAACGCTACTGCATACGTTTGTAAATCTAATCGCACCCAACCGCTTTGGATCAGACGCGGTTATCGATTTAGGTCGGTTCCCGGCCACAAGGCGTCAGTGCGGAAGCGATCCAATCTTGCTGAAATGTTTCGAATAATTGTATATAATCAAAACGTCAAAATTGGAGGTTCGCCATGAGTTCCACTACTACCTTACCGCCGAGCACCAAATGTGCACCTGCTCTGCGCGGGGCTTGCGAGAAATCCGCACGCTCTGTCATTTCCTTTATCCGACGTGAAACACCGGGAAAGGCATCATCCGAATCTTTGAACGACTTGGTCGATTCATTAACTGGCGTTATCGAGCGGACAGCGGAATTGCTCTTCGCCGGCAAGCACGTCCGCGTTATCGAGGATGAAGAGGCCATGACCACCCAGGAGGCGGCAGACTTCCTCAACGTTTCGCGCCCCCATATGGTCAAGCTGCTTGAGACGGGACAAATTCCGCAACTGCCCAAAGTCGGGCGCCATCGTCGGGTTGCTCGGGTAGTCGTGCTCAAGTACAAGCGTACTCGAGATGCCTTGCGCGAATCGTCACTCAAGAAACTCGCTGCGCTCTCGCAACGCCACCGTCTCGGCTATTGACCGTGCCGCCGGTTGTCGTGCTCGATGCATGCGTGCTCTATCCGGCGGCGCAGCGCGACCTCTTTATGTGGCTGGCGGCGGGAGGCACAATCCACGCGCACTGGACGAACGAAATCCACGACGAGTGGATTCGCAATGTCGAGCGCGATTACGGCGTTGACCGCAGCATTCTAGACCGCGTGCGCAAGTTGATGGATCGTGCGGCTGGCGATGCCTTGATCACAAGGTATCGGCAGTATGAGCGGTTGTTTCCGAAAACCGATCCCAAGGATCGTCATGTCGCTGCCGCGGCGGTCGCGGCGCGCAAGCATTCCGCCGTGGATACCGTCACGATCATCACGTGGAACCTCAAGGATTATGATCGCACGGAGCTGGCGAAGGCCGGCGTGGTCGCGCAAAATCCAGATATTTTCTTGTGCTGCCTGCTTACCGACTCACCGGAAAGTGCAGTTACGGCGTTCAAACGAATGCGCGACAACCTCCGAAACCCACCCAAGTCGACACGGGAGTGCGCCGATACGCTCGCCGCACAAGGTTTAAAGAAGTTTGCGGGGCTAATAGCGACAAGGCTTGAATGACCTTGGCGGCATTGATGCTGATCTGCGGCAGCAGCGACAGCGCCGCGTGCGCGCGGGCATCGACCATGACGTTGCCCAGCGGGGTGGCCGCTTCTGGTTCGACGTGTATGTGCTTTGAGACGCGAGTGGTACGGGCCCAGCCGCTTCATCCCCTCTACTGAAGGCGCGCAAGATAGCCGGCCAGTTGATCCATTGTGCAGCCCCAGCCATGTGTCATTCCGGCGTGTGCGCCATCGAAGGTGACATTCTCTTCATCGTTGCCGTCAAGGGCTTGCCACTGCAAGGACATACGTGTGCCATGACCCTCGTCCGTCAAAGTGGTCGTCGACAGCGTCGACAGCGGCCAGGTTGGCGACATCGGGTGCCGAGTGACGCCTAGCTCAGCGTCGGAGAAATTGATGACCACTACTAGGCGCTCGGGCACAACAATTTCGCGGAAAGTCCACTTTCCCCACATGATCTGACCATTGGGGGCCTTCATGCCGTAGTGATAGACGCCACCCACGCGCAAATCCAGCGAACCAGGCACCGGCTCCATCCCGGCCGGGCTCATCCAGCGGCCCAGATGCTCCAGCTGCGTCAGGGCCTGCCACACAAGGTCGCGCGGGGCGTCAAAAACGCGAGTGATTGTGAAGGGCTTGCTGAGGCGTTCTTGTGGTCGGGTCATGTCATTTTCTCCTTCTCTTTATTTGCAATTCGCGCAGGTAGTCCTCCAGCCGGTCCAGCCTTTGCTCCTAGAGCTGTCGGTAAGGCTCTACCCAGTCGGCTGCTTCCTTCAGCGGCTGCGGCTGGAGCCGGCAGGGACGCCACTGCTTTTCACGGCCTTGGACGATGAGACCGGCACGCTGCAGTACCTTCAGATGCTTTGTAACTGCCGGCGGCGTGATATTGAAAGGCTCAGACAACTCCGTCACCGTAGCCTCTCCGGTGGACAAACGCGCCAGGATGGCGCGGCGCGTGGGGTCTGCGAGAGCGGCGAATGTGGCGCTTAGAGGATCTGTATGCATATGTATTTAACCATGTGGTAAATTAAAATTGATGCTGTTCATCTTGTCAAGCTTCAGCTGCTGCTCTACCCAGCTTGCTCCCCGAGGCAACGAATGCACGAATAAGTTGGAACGTCGTTGGTCCGCTTTGCGGCGACAAATTGGGCCCGCCGTGCGTCTGCAATGGGTCGACAACTGCCGGTCGCGATTCCATATCGCAGTCATCTGCAGTGCCATCTACCGCTCAATCGCTGAAGTGTCTGCGCTGGGTTCCCGGACTTACGACGCCACTGGTTTTCCCGCGCGACCGGTCGAGGGTGAAACTTGTGGGACATTTTGAGGGACATCACCACCAATCCACGTGAACGGAAGCGGCCGGGACGGTGGCTTAACTCCCTCGTGCAGCGGGCGTTTTCTTCCCGTGGGTTACTTTACGTCGCAGAACGACATAGTGTTGCTGGTACAATCGTTGCCGGTAAAACCATATGCCAAAATTCTTCGCACTCGTTCCGGCCGCCGGTAGCGGCGCGCGCATGGGCGCCGCGCTGCCCAAGCAATATCTTGCGCTGGCGGGCCGGCCGCTGCTCTATCACACGCTGAAGCAACTCTGCGCGTGTGCGGAGATCGAACGCGTGTTCGTGGTGCTGGCGGCGGGCGACCGTTTTTTCGCGCAGCAGGACTGGCAGCCGTTCGCCGACCGCATCGAGCCTTTGTATTGCGGCGGTGCCGCGCGCGCGGTCAGTGTGTTCAACGGTTTGCTTGCGGTGCGCGACCTGCTCGCAGCCGACGACTGGATGCTGGTGCACGATGCGGTGCGCCCTTGTCTGCCGGCCGACGCATTGCAGCGCTTGATCGACACGCTGCGCAATGATGCGGTGGGCGGACTGCTGGCGCTGCCGGTGGTCGATACCCTCAAGCGTGCCGATGCCGCGGGCCTGGTCATGCAGACCGAGTCGCGCGAATCGCTGTGGCAGGCGCAGACGCCGCAGATGTTCCGCTACCGCGCGCTGCTCGAAGCGTTGCGCGCCTTCGATCCAGCACTGGCGACCGATGAAGCGAGCGCGATCGAACACCTTGGCCAGCGGCCGCGGCTGGTGAGCGGCGACACGCGCAATCTCAAGGTCACCTATCCTCACGACCTCGAACTGGCGTCGTTGATTCTGAACAGCATGGAGAAAAAATGAGAATCGGGCAGGGCTTTGACGCACATAAACTGGTCGAGGGACGCCGCCTCATCATCGGCGGGGTGACCATTCCGCATCCGCGCGGGCTCGACGGGCACTCCGACGCTGACGTGTTGCTGCACGCGATTTGCGATGCCTTGATCGGCGCCGCAGCACTGGGTGACATTGGCAAACATTTCCCCGACAGCGATCCGCAATACAAGGGGGTCGATAGCCGCAAGCTGTTGCGCGAGACCGCAGCATTGCTGAAAAAGAACGGCTGGCGGGTGGCGAATCTCGACGCGACCATCATCGCGCAGGAGCCGCGCATGGCGCCGCACATCGCCGCCATGGTCGCCAATATTGCGGCTGATATCGGCGTGGCTTCAGGCGACGTCAACGTCAAGGCCAAGACCACTGAGAAACTCGGTTTCACCGGCCGCGGCGAAGGTATCGCCGCCGAAGCCGTGGTGTTGATCGAGCCGCTGTAATCGTTAACCTGAATGGTCGCGTGCCGGCCAGCTGGCAGGCTGGAACGCCGATTATTTAACTGGAACGGACGCTGGCGCTTTCGCGGGCTGTTTACGCTCTGGCGCTGGCGCGGGCTTCGCCGCAGGGGCCGGCGCGGCGAGCTGTTCGACCAGCTGGATCGCGGCTGCCACAACTGTATGCTGCGGATTGTCGCGGCAGTATTGGTCGAAGTATTTGTAGAGGTCGTCGCCGCCTGGAAACGTGCCGACCTTGACCTGCTGCGCGGGGTTCGCGTAGTTATGCCCCGACACGAAACCGCGCGCCCACATTTCGTATTGCTGGCGTATCAGCTTGTTGCCTGCCGACTTGGCCCATGCCGCGCACGACGCGTTGTCCGCCGAGAATATGATATTGATGGGTGGCGCCGGTTCCGCAGCGGTGGCAGCGGCGGCCGCCAGGAGCAGCGCGGCAATGGTTGCAATCGACTTCACGTCGTCCTCGCTCGTTCAGATCCAAACGCGGCCATGCTAGCAGTTTTTGCCGCGCGTGGCCTTATAATGAGCGCGTCAATGCCTCCGCCTTCGAGGGCTCAATGGACAGTTACATCGGCATATTCCGGCACCACGCCAGCGACAAGGGCAATACCGGCGACAACCTGCTGCTTGCGCAGTGGGGCGAGTCCGAGTGGAGAAAGCTGCTCGCGGTGACGGCGGTGCGGCCATACAAGGCCAGCGAAGTGGTGATTCAGCGTGGCGTGGCTGACCGTTCGCTGTACTTCGTGGCGGCGGGCGCGCTCGAAGTCGGCGTGACCTATGTCGACGGCGTCAGCATCAGCCCGCTCGCCAAGATCGGCGCCGGCAGCGTGATCGGCGAGCAATCGTTCTTCGACGGTGAGCCGCGCTCCGCCAATGTATGGGCGGTGACCGACGGCGAATTGCTGTGCCTTACCCAGGAGAGGTTCAACAATCTCGCGCAGAGCGATCCCGGACTGACGCGCGATCTTTTGTTTGCGCTCGGCCGCATCCTGTCGTTGCGGCTGCGCAATACGTCAATGCGCGTGCGGCGCTGATGTCGCTGCGCCACGCGGCGCGTTAACGGCCGTTCAGTTCCCCGCCGGCTTGAGCGGGAATTCCACCCGCGCTTCCAGTCCGCCGCCTTCGCGCGCGAGCAGGTTAACGCTGCCGC
>CAMBSS010000161.1 GCA_945870465.1 Bordetella parapertussis
TCTCGCCAAGCTGATGTCGGGGCGTTTTTACGCGGCCGCCAAGCGCGCCGGCACCAAGGTGCTCGGCGAATTCGCCAAGCGTGCCGAGGAACACGTCAAAGGCATGGTGACTCCGGGCACCATGTTCGAGGAATTCGGCTTCAATTACATCGGGCCGATCGACGGCCACGATCTCGATGCGCTGGTACCCACGCTGAAAAACATCAGCGAGCTGAAAGGTCCGCAGTTCCTGCACGTGGTGACGCGCAAGGGGCAGGGTTATAAGCTCGCCGAGGCCGATCCCGTGCTGTATCACGGCGTCTCGAAGTTCAAGCCCGACGACGGCATAGTAGGCGGCAAGACCGGCAGCAAGCCTACCTACACGCAGATATTCGGCGATTGGCTCTGCGACATGGCGGCGCGCGACCCGCGCCTCGTTGGCATCACGCCCGCGATGCGGGAAGGCTCCGGACTCGTGCGTTTCTCGGAGCTCTACCCGGACCGGTATTTCGACGTGGGTATTGCCGAGCAGCACGCGCTGACTTTCGCCGCGGGGCTCGCCTGCGAAGGCTGCAAGCCGGTGGTGGCGATTTATTCGACGTTTCTGCAGCGCGCCTACGATCAGTTGATACACGACGTCATTATCCAGGACCTGCCGCTGGTGCTGGCGATTGACCGCGGCGGGCTGGTCGGCGCGGATGGCGCCACGCATAACGGCAGTTTCGATATTTCCTATTTGCGCTGCCTGCCGAACATGACGGTGATGACGCCCTCCGACGAGAACGAGTGCCGGCAGATGCTGTATACCGCGTTTCAGATGAATTCACCGGTGGCCGTGCGGTATCCGCGCGGGGCCGGGCCCGGCACGCCGATTGAGCGCGAGATGCAGGCGCTGACCGTCGGCAAAGGCGAGATACGCCGCAGAGGGAAGAAGCTGGCGTTGATGTCGAAGAAAATCGCGATCCTGGCGTTCGGCAGCATGGTCAAACCGGCACTCGATGCCGCGGAGGAACTCGACGCGACGGTCGCCAACATGCGCTTCGTCAAGCCGCTCGATGAGGCGCTGGTCGCGGAACTTGCGAACTCTCACGATCTGCTCGTGACAGTCGAAGAGAACGTCATCATGGGCGGCGCCGGCAGCGCGGTGCTCGAAGCGCTGCAACGATGCCGCATCAAGGCTTCCGTGCTGCTGCTAGGGTTGCCTGACCATTTTGTCGATCACGGCGATCCGGCGTTGCAATTGAAGAGTTGCGGGCTCGACAAGGAAGGCATACTGGCGTCGATCCGGGCCAAACTCGCCGAGTAGCCGGGTAGAATACCCATCTGTGCAGTCCTGAGCTCAAGTTGGAGCGGAGTCCCGATCCCATGGCAAAAATGAAAAAGAACACGACCGCCGCCGCGCGCGGCAATGCGGCGAACGGCTATGCCAGGATCGAACAGTACAATTCCGATACGGTAGAGCGCATCGCCGGGAATTACCGCGAAATCCTCCTGGCACTCGGCGAAGACCCGGAACGCGAAGGGCTGATCAAGACGCCCGAGCGCGTGGCCAAGGCGCTGCAGTACCTGACGCACGGCAAGGGCCTCGATCCGGCGGCGATACTGCGCTCCGCGATGTTCAAGGAAGAGTACCAGCAGATGGTGATCGTCAAGGACATCGAGGTCTACTCGTTGTGCGAGCATCACATCCTGCCGTTTTTCGGCAAGGCGCACGTCGCTTACATTCCCAACGGACACATCGTGGGCCTGTCGAAAATCCCGCGCGTAGTCGATGCGTTCGCGCGCCGGCTGCAGGTGCAGGAGAGGCTGACGGTGGAAATCCGCAATTGCATACAGGACACGCTGAACCCGCTGGGCGTTGCGGTGGTGATCGAAGCGCAGCACCTGTGCATGATCATGCGCGGCATCCAGAAACAGCATTCGGTCGCAACCACTTCCGCATTCACCGGGGAATTCCAGCAGGACAGAACCCGCGCGGAATTCATGCGCCTCGTTTCCAAGCGCGGCGATTGACCGCCGCCCCGGCGCCTTTTCCGATCCTGACCCACGCATGAGCCAAACCAGCGAATCCATCGTCGAGCAGGTGCTGCCCGACGTGCGCAAAGGCCGCATGTTGATTCTGGTCGACGATGAGGACCGCGAGAACGAGGGCGATCTCTTCGTGGCGGCGGATCGTGCGACACCCGAGGCGATCAATTTCATGGCGACGCAGGCGCGCGGCCTGGTGTCGCTGGCGTTGACCGAGCAGCGCATGCGCGAATTGGGAATCGCGCTGATTGCAGACGATTCCGGCAACCAGAGCAAGTTCGGTACCGCGTTTGCGACACCTATCGACGCGCGCGAAGGGGTAGGGTCCGGCATGTCGGCGCAGGACCGCGCGCGCACCATTGCGGTGGCGATTGCGGATGGCACCAAGCCGGGCGATTTGATCCGCCCGGGACGCCTGCAGACGCTGCGCGCGCTTGAGGGCGGCGTGCTGGCGCGGCGCGGACACACCGAAGCGGCGGTCGATATCGCGCGCATGGCGGGGCTGAAAGCGGCCGGCGTGATCTGCGAAATCATGAATGAAGACGGCACCATGGCGCGTCTGCCTGAACTCGAAAAATTCGCGGCGAAGCACGCCATCAAAATCCTCAAAATCGCCGACTTGATCGAATATCGCCGGCACGAGCGCCAGGTGCGGCGCAAATCCGAGACCGTGCTGCCGACGCGCAAGGCCGGCAACTGGCGGCTGATGGTCTACAGCGACGACCTGGAAACCACGCTCTACGTCGCGCTGGTGAAAGGCGAAATCAAGCCGGACGCACCGACCCTGGTGCGCCTGCATTCCCAGTGCCTGACCGGGGACGTCTTCGGTTCGGAGCGCTGCGATTGCGGCGAGCAGCTTGAGGCCGCCATGACGTCGATCGAAAAGAACGGCAGTGGCGTCGTGGTTTACATGTTCGACGAAGGGCGCGGCATCGGGCTGCTGAACAAAATTCGCGCCTACGCGCTGCAGGACCAGGGCCAGGACACGGTGGAGGCCAACCACACGCTGGGCTTTGCCGCGGATATGCGCGACTTCAAGACCGGTGCGCATATCCTGTTCGACCTCGGCGTGCGCGAAGTGCGCCTGCTGACCAACAACCCCGAGAAGGTCAAAGCGCTTGAAGATTACGGGTTGAAAGTGACGGCACGCGTTGCCATTGAAGTGCCGCCGCGTTCAGCCAACCGCAATTATCTGCAGACCAAGCGCACCAAGTTCGGGCACCTGCTGTCGCTGGGGGAGAAAAAGGATTGAGGAGTGGGGAGAGCGAAGCGAGGGGCGGCGGATTGAGTAGTTCGAATTCCATAGCCCTCAATCCTCAATCCTCAAACCTAGAACCTCTTTTTCAGCGTCATCGTTTCGCCGTCGCGTTTCATTTCCATGCGGTTCAGGAAGCTCATGCCGAGCAGCACGATGGGTTGCGAGCCAATGGTAACGACGCCATCGACGTTGTTGAGCGAAATGTCGCCCAGGCGCACTTCATCCAGTTTGACCCGGTAGGCCGGAACCACGCCATTTGCGGTCGACATGGCCGCTTTCTGGCCGGCAAGGTAGTTGATGCCAAGGCTCCTGGCTTCTTCGCTGCCAAGCAAAATGAAAGTGGCGCCGGTATCGACCAGAAAACGCACCGACCTGCCGTTGATTTGCCCGTTCGCGATGAAATGCCCGCTGCCGTCGGCGTTCAATGAAACGCTCTGGCTGCCCGAGCTGGCCGAGCCGCCGCCTGAGGTGAGGCGCTCGTTCTGTCCCAGTTTCACGGTCTGCTTTTTGCCGCCGAGTTCGAACACCGCGGTTTCTCCCGAGATGCTGACCAGCTTGATGCCTTCGGGGGATGTTTCGCCGATCGCGAGCCAGCGCGGTTTTCCGCCATCGATGACGAGCAACGCCTTGTTGCCGACGATACCGTTGAGATTGACGTCGGCCGCTCCGGCGTCAGCCGGCCACAAGCCGGCGCCCGCCGATAGAAAAAGCAGAATCGTTAAAGTATGATGAAGGGACTTAGACACGTTGCGCTTTCCCCCACGTTGCAAACTTTCCACTTTGCAAACATTCCGCACATGAAGCCAGTTGCCATTTTCCGGCACGCGCCCACCGAAGGTCCGGGTTATTTTGCCATATATCTCGATCGCCACCGTATCCCGTGGCAGATCATCGGCGTCGATGTGGGAGAAGCCGTGCCGGCCGACCCGCGCGCATTCAGCGGCCTTGTGTTCATGGGTGGGCCGATGAGCGTCAACGACGATTTGCCGTGGCTTGCGCCGGTGCTGAAACTGATACGCGACGGTGTTGCAGCCGACGTGCCGGTGCTCGGCCATTGCCTGGGCGGCCAGTTGATGTCCAAGGCGCTGGGCGGCGCCGTCTCGCGCAATTCCGTCAAGGAAATCGGCTGGGGCGAAGTGGCGGTGGTGGAGGCGCCGGCGGGGCGCCTGTGGTTCGGCCATGTCGCGCCATCATTCACGTCGTTTCACTGGCACGGCGAAACCTTCACGGTGCCGCCGGGTGCTGAACGTGTGCTGACCAACCAGCATTGCGAGAACCAGGCTTTCGCGCTCGGCAAGCACCTCGGCATGCAATGCCACATCGAGATGACGCCTGAAATGATCGATTCGTGGTGCGCAAGCGGCGCCGGCGAGATCGGCCGCAGCAAGAGCACGGCGGTGCAATCCATTGCCGTCATCAAGGAAGTGAGCGAGCAGGGTCTTGCTACGCTGCACGCTGTCGCTGATGGCGTGTACGACCGTTGGACTGAAGGACTTACGCGCTAGAACCTGCGCGTTTAACCTGGAGTTGCCGCGCTGAGGCGCCAGCTCAGTCGCGAAAATTCCTGAACTGCAGCGGCACCTCGGTAATGGTTCTTTTCACCAGCGTGATGACTTCCTGCAGCGTGTCTTTCTTGGGGCCGGAAACGCGCACCACGTCGCCCTGGATCGCGCCCTGCGCTTTCATTTTCTGTTCCTTGAGCAGCTTGACGATTTTCTTGGCGAGTTCCTGCTCGAGGCCTTCCTTGACGGTGAGCGGCTGTTTGACGGTGTCACCGGTGGTTTTTTCAATGGTGCCGGCGTCCAGCGAACGCACATCAACGGCGCGTTTTGCGAGCTTGCCGGTCAGCACATCCTTGACCTGTCCCAGCTTGAAATGGTCATCCGCGAAGACCATCAGTACTTTCTTGTCGCCTTGCTCCTGGATTTCGACGCGCGCGTCGGAGCCCTTGAAATCGAAGCGGTTGGTGACTTCCTTGTTGCACTGGTCAACCGCGTTTTTTATTTCAACGTGGTTGACTTCGGAAACGATATCGAACGATGGCATGTGGATTTCCCTGCTGTTAACGTCGTTTCAATTTGACCGAATATGACATGACCGGCAATGCCGTGGCGTCGTCAAACTCCGCCGCCGCCTCGATGGCGAAGCGCGCGATGTCTTCAGCCGAGCGTTTGGGATCGTCGTATACGCCATACATCGCGCCCAGCGCCACGTCGGTGCCGCTGCCGATGGCGTAGAACTTGACGTACTCCTGCACCGTGCGGTGCGCGCCCACGCCGAAAATGCCGTGAGGATTGGCGAGCAGCACGTCAAAGCGGCTCGATTCAAGGGAGTCGTCTTTGTCGCTCACGGTGACGAGGAAGTACTGGTCCTTGAGCGCCGTGTGGAACACCTGCCAGGTTTTGAAAATGTGGATGGTGCTGTCAAAGCGCGCTTTTACTTTGGGCTGGGTAAAGTAGTCGCGCATGATGGTTTTGAAGGTGGCAGAACCAGACGCGCCGATGAAGGTGTCACCGGCGCGCACGATCTTGTCGTTGTTCGCGATATAGGTAGCCGACTCCTTGCCGGTGCCCCATTTGGTCAGCGTGTCGGCGGCGATGGCGGCGCGCCCGTTCTTTTTGACTACGGCGATGGTGGTCATGCCGGCACCTGGTTCAGCCGAAGTGGCAGACGTAGTCGAGCGTCTCCAGCGCTTCGATGTCGAAGCTCGCGTTGGCAGGTACTTTAAAGCTCTCGCCCGCGCGATAAGTGCGCCAGTCGCTCGCGCCGGGGAGTTTCGCGCGGCAGCTGCCGGCGGTGATTTCCATGATTTCCGGCTCGGCGGTCTTGAACGTCAGCTTCGCCGGGAGAATCACGCCGACCGATTTGCGGCTGCCGTCCGCGAAGTGCACGGTATGGCTCACGCATTTGCCGTCGAAAAAGACGTTCGCTTTTTTGGTAACGCTGACGTTGTCGAATTTCGTCATGGCGTTTCCTATTTGCGCTTGCGCTGTAAGTTGGCGGCGATGCGCATGCGCAGCGCGTTCAGCTTGATGAAGCCGGCGGCGTCCATCTGGTTGTAAGCGCCCTGGTCGTCCTCGAAGGTCGCGACTTTCGGATCGAACAGCGAGTCGTGGTCCGAATCGCGGCCGACGACGATGACATTGCCCTTGTAGAGCTTGATGCGCACCCAGCCGTTGACGCGCGCCTGCGAGGCGTCAATCATGGTCTGCAGCATTTTGCGCTCGGGGCTCCACCAGTAGCCGTTGTAGATCAGCGAAGCGTAGCGCGGCATCAGGTCGTCCTTCAGATGTGCGACTTCGCGGTCCAGCGTGATCGATTCGATCGCGCGGTGGCCTTTAAGCATGATGGTGCCGCCGGGCGTTTCGTAGCACCCGCGCGACTTCATGCCGACATAGCGGTTCTCGACGAGGTCGAGGCGGCCGATGCCGTGCTTGCCGCCCAACTGGTTGAGTTTCTCCAGCACTTTGGCAGGCGTGAGTTTCTTGCCGTTGATGCCGACGATGTCGCCGCGCTGGTATTCGAGGTCGACGTATTCGGCGCGGTTGGGCGCTTTTTCCGGCGACACCGTCCAGCGCCACATCGATTCTTCGGGCGCGCGCGACGGGTCTTCGAGGATGCGGCCTTCAAACGAGATGTGCAGCAGGTTGGCGTCCATCGAGTAGGGCGAGCCGCCTTTTTTCTTCATCTCGACCGGGATGCGGTGCTTCTCTGCGTACTTGAGCAGCTTCTCGCGCGAAGTGAGGTTCCATTCGCGCCATGGCGCGATCACGTGAATATTGGGTTCCAGCGCGTAGTAGCCGAGTTCGAAACGCACCTGGTCGTTGCCTTTGCCGGTCGCGCCGTGGCTAACCGCGTCGGCACGCGTCTTTTTCGCGATCTCGATCTGGCGCTTGGCGATCAGCGGCCGCGCGATCGACGTGCCCAGCAAATACTCGCCTTCGTAAATGGCGTTGGCGCGGAACATGGGGAACACGAAATCGCGCACGAATTCCTCGCGCAGGTCGTCGATGAAGATTTCCTTCACGCCCATCTGTTTGG
Source organism: Bordetella parapertussis (assembly GCA_945870465.1). Next base: position 7,307 of record CAMBSS010000161.1, read on the forward strand.
CTTTGGCGCGCGCGGGCGCGACTTCCCCGCCCTGGCCGATGTCGGCGGTGAAGGTGACGACTTCACAGTGGTAAGTGTCCTGCAGCCATTTGAGAATGACCGAGGTGTCGAGGCCGCCGGAATAGGCGAGCACTACTTTCTTGATGTCAGGCATGGCGGGGTGGTTCCGGAAGGCGAAAAACGCAGATTTTAAGCGCCGCAGGCGCCGAGAGCCAGCAAAATCAGCGCGGGAGCGCGAGGGACTTAAGCGGTGCTACCGCCGTATCGCGCGCGGGAATGTCGGCGGGAATTACTTTGACGAGGGCCCTGGCGCGGGCCTCGACTAGCGGCGCACCGCCCGGCATCTTGAGGGCAGGCAGTGCCGCGGCTAGTCCCTTCATCATGGCGGGGGTCAAGGCGTCGAGTGCTGGCCGGATATCCCTGGCGAGGTCGCGGACGCCGGCGAACTTCAGCTGCCTGGCTGCCTGCCATTCGCTGAAGCGGGTGCGCTGGATGACCTTGGAAGCTTCAATCTGGGCGCGGAAGAAGTCACGGGCGGTCGCCGCGTCGAGGCCATAGTCCGCCGCCTGCCTGCCGAGGCCATCGATAATTTCGCGTTCGCGCGGCAGGTCTTCGATGGCTGCGCCGCTGTTCCACTTGTTGCGCGCGACGTCGTCCATGTAGCCGAGCCGCTGCTGTATCAGTTGCAGAAGGTGGTCGATTTTTTCGGCATCGGCGGCGGGCGGTGGCGCGGCGCATCCCGCGAGCAGGGCCAACAACAAAATTGCGCACCAGCGCCTGGGCACCGCGGAATACGTCAAGCTTTTCATGCTTAAGGCCGGCTAAACGATGGTGCGGCCGAGCAGCAGGTATTCCATCAGCGCTTTTTGCACGTGCAGCCGGTTCTCGGCTTCGTCCCACACCACGCTTTGCGGGCCGTCGATGACTTCAGCGGCGACTTCTTCGCCGCGGTGCGCGGGCAGGCAGTGCATGAACAGCGCGTCGGGTTTGGCCATGCGCATCATCTCGGCATCGACCTGCCAGTCTGCGAAATCGTGCTTGCGCTCGGCGTCTTCGGCCTCCATGCCCATGCTGGTCCACACGTCGGTGGTGATGAGGTCGGCGCCGCGCGCCGCTTCGAGCGGATCGCTGAAGGACTCGAAATGGCTGTCATCGTAAATCCCGGCACGATCGGGTTCCACTTCGTAGCCCGGCGGTGTCGACACGTGGACGTTGAAGTCGAGTATGGTCGCCGCCTGCAGCCAGGTGTTGCAGACGTTGTTCGAGTCGCCGATCCAGGCGACGGTCTTGCCGCGGATGGAGCCGCGATGCTCGATAAAAGTGAAGATGTCGCCCAGGATCTGGCACGGGTGGTATTCGTTGGTCAGCCCATTGATCACCGGCACCCGCGAGTTCGAGGAGAAGCGCTCGATGATGGTCTGCTCGAAGGTGCGGATCATGACGATGTCGACCATGCGCGAAATCACGCGCGCGACGTCTTCCAGAGATTCGCCGCGACCCATCTGGGTGTCGCGCGTCATCAGCGTGATGACCGAACCGCCGAGCTGGTTGAAGCCCGCTTCGAACGAAACGCGCGTGCGAGTCGAATGTTTCTCAAAGACCATCGCCAGCGTGCGATCGGCCAGCGGCTGGTACGGTTCGTAGCGCTTGAACTTGTCCTTGATCCAGCGCGTGCGCGCGAACAGGTACTCGTACTCGTCGAGAGTAAAGTCCTTG
>CAMBSS010000162.1 GCA_945870465.1 Bordetella parapertussis
AGGCCCGTTTGCGGGAACGGTGACGTGGCTCCCGTGATCGCGATGCGCCGCACGGCTCCCGTCTCCGCCCCAAAGGCAGGACCCTTTCGCCGAGATCCGGGAGCTACAGGCCAAAACTCGTGCCAGCCCGAAGGGTTGCAGCCAGAATCTGCGATGGCCGCGTTGCTCGTCTTGCGAATACAATGAGTATTCGCTTCACCGGGCGCCTTGCCCTCACCAATTCTGGCTGCAACGCACACGTGTTTCATTATGTTAGGCACTCTTAGAATCTTCCTTTTTCTTCTGCTGCTCAGTGCCGCCGGCATCACGCACGCCACGGCAACCATACTCGTATTCGGCGACAGCATCTCCGCGGGCTACGGCCTGCCGCGTGACCAGGGCTGGGTCGATCTCCTGCGCGCACGCCTCGTGCGCGAACATGCCGATTATATGGTGGTCAACGCCAGCGTGACCGGTGAAACAACCGTGGGTGGCAAAACTCACCTCGGCGCAGCGCTTAATCGGCATCAACCGCAGATCGTCATACTGGAACTCGGCGGCAACGATGGATTGCGCGGCACCCGCGTCGAAACCATACGCGCCAACCTCACCGCGATGATCGCCGCGTGCCGCAAGCACGGCAGCCGGGTTCTGCTGGTCGGGATGCGCGTGCCACCCAACTATGGCAGCGATTACGAGCATAAGTTTCGTCTGGTTTATGAAACAACGGCCAAAACCCAGCGCGTGCCACTGGTGCCTTTCCTGTTCGAGGGTTTCGCCGCCGATCGCACCATGTTTCAGTCCGATGGCATCCATCCGACTATCGACGCGCAGGAAAAAATGCTCGACAACATCTGGCCGCGGTTGCGTCCGCTGCTGACTTCACTGCCAGCCAAAAAACACTGACGGCGGGCGAGTTCAACTCACGCTGATAGTCGGCGGACCGGCCTGCAGGGCGCCGATCTCACATGCGTAATTGAAGCCCTGCTGTTTGAATATCTCCAGCACGCGCTGTGCGCTCGCCCGATCGCAGGCCACCAGCAAACCGCCGCTGGTCTGCGGATCCGTCAGCATCTTTTTATGCCATTCGGGCGCGCCTGCAGGCAATTGGACATGGGGGCCTACGCTCGTCCAGTTGCGGTCCGAGGCGCCGGTTGCGTAGCCGTCCTGCGCCAGGTGCTTCGCCGCCGACAATATCGGCAACGCGTCAAAGCGTATGCCGGCATGCAACTTCGAGCCGCGGCAGATTTCGTGCAAATGCCCGAGCAGGCCAAAACCCGTCACGTCGGTCATTGCATGCACGCCGTCGATTTCGGCGAGCGCGATGCCGGCCGTATTGAGCTGGGTCGTGGACTCGATCATTTGCTGGTAGGCCTTGTCGCGCAACTCGCCTTTTTTCAGCGCCGCGCTCAATATTCCCACCCCCAGCGCCTTGCCCAGGATCAGCACGTCGCCGGCCTGCGCGCGGTCATTACGCTTGATACGCGCCGGATGCACGATGCCCAGCGCGACCAGGCCATAGATAGGCTCCGGGTTGTCGATCGAGTGCCCGCCCGCAATCGGGATGCCGGCGGCTTCGCAGATGGATTGCCCGCCCGCCAGTATCTGCTGCATCGCCTCGACCGGCAATTTGCCGATCGGCATGCCGACCAGCGCCAGTGCAAACAGCGGCTGCGCGCCCATCGCGTAGACGTCCGAGATCGCATTGGTCGCGGCGATGCGGCCAAAATCATACGGATCGTCGACTATCGGCAAAAAGAAATCAGTGGTCGCGACGATTGCCTGCTGATCGTTGATGCGATAGACCGCCGCGTCGTCGCTCGACTCGGTGCCGACAAGCAGGTTCGGATACGCACGTGCCAGCGGTATCTTGGACAGCAACTCCCCCAGCAACGCTGGCGGTAGTTTGCAGCCTCATCCGCCGCCGTGTGAGAATGCGGTCAGTTTGATTTTTTGCATGTCAATCGGATCGTTCATCGGCTCATTTTGCTTAACAAATTGCTTACTGACTTGCGCACAAAATCGCACACCGGCGACGTGGCCACCGTAGCACAACTCGCCGGGTTTGACGAGATTATCGACACGCGCTCCGAGTCGGAATTTGCCGAAGACCACATCCCGGGCGCAATCAACTGCCCGGTCCTGAACGACGCCGAGCGCGCGCGCGTCGGCACCATCTACAAACAGGAATCGCCTTTTGATGCCAAGAAACTCGGCGCCGCGCTGGTCAGCCGCAATATCGCAACGCATATCGACGCCACGTTTGCGCAGCGCCCGCGCGCGTGGCGTCCGCTCGTTTATTGCTGGCGCGGCGGCAGCCGCAGCAGCGCGCTAACGCACGTACTGCGGCAGGTGGGATGGCAGGCGGCGCAACTCGAAGGCGGTTACAAGACCTACCGGCGCGCGGTGATCGACGATCTTGAAGTGATGCCGCAACGTTACGACTGGCGCGTGGTGTGTGGGCTCACCGGCTCGGGCAAAAGCCGGTTGTTGCGCGCGCTGGCCCAGCAAGGCGCGCAGGTGCTCGATCTCGAAGCACTTGCCGCGCATCGCGGGTCGGTGCTCGGCAATCTGCCCAATGCACCGCAACCCGCGCAAAAAATGTTCGAGAGCCTGGTGTGGTCGGCCCTGCGCAGTTTTGACCTTGCAACACCCGTGTTCGTCGAAGCCGAAAGCAAGAAGATCGGCAATCTGCGCGTGCCGCAGACTTTGATCGCCGCCATGTGGGAAAGCCACTGCGTCAGGCTGGAGGCGACGATTGAATTGCGCGTGGCCATGCTGATGAATGAATACCGGCACTTTGTCGCCGATGCCGCGTCTCTAGGCACCCAGCTCGATTGTCTCGCCACGCATTACGGGCGGGAAGAAATCGCATCCTGGAAAGCACTGGCCGATAGTGGACAGTGGAATACTCTGGTGCGCGAACTCCTCGAAATGCATTACGACCCGGCTTACACGCGCTCTACGCTAAAACATTATCCGCAATTGGCGCACAGCGAACACCTGGTCGTCGCGGCCAATGAAGATTCCGCATTCGAGGCCGTCGCCGCGCAGTGCCTGGCAACGCTTTCCGCCAATAGCCGTGCGCGCTGACGGGGTGCGCCGTGTAATTCGCCGCATTGCGTCGTCCCGCGGGTTGCGAATGTTATACTTCCCCCCCATTTGAGCAGTTCACCCACATCGTCCGGATCGAATACGGCCATACCCGCGCCAAGCGGATGGTGGCTGATGCTGCTTGTCGCAATGGTAATCTGGTGCGGCAACCTCGAATATCGCAAATTGTCGCTGTCCGACGAAGGCCGTTATTCGGAAATCCCGCGCTACATGGCGCAAAGCGGCGATTGGACCACCCCGCGCCTCAACGGCATCAAGTATTTCGAAAAGCCGCCGCTGCAGTACTGGGCGACAGCCGCGTCCTACCGCGTATTCGGCGAGCACAACTGGTCGGCGCGCCTGTGGCCGGCACTCACCGGATTTCTGGGGGTGCTGCTGATGTATTTCGTCGGCGCGCGGCTCTACGGCGCCACGGCAGGTCTCTATACGGCGCTGGTGCTTGGCAGCAGCGTCCTGTATTCCGCGCTCGCCCACATCCTTACGCTGGACATGGGGCTCGCATTTTTTCTCACGGTAGCATTGGCCGGCATCCTGCTGGGGCTCGATCCACGCGCCGATGCAAGGACGAACCGGCGCTGGATGCATGTGGCAGCTGCCGGGTGCGCGCTGGCCGCACTGAGTAAAGGACTGATAGGCATCGTCCTGCCCGGCGCCGTAGTCGTGCTCTATATATTGATCAAGCGCGATTTCGGACTGCTGCGCAAACTGCATCTCGTCACCGGCGGCCTGCTGTTCTTCGCGATTACGGCGCCGTGGTTTATCGCGGTATCGCTGGCCAATCCGGAGTTCGCGTGGTTCTTTTTCGTGCACGAGCACTTGCAGCGCTACACCTCGACCATCCATCAGCGCTACCAGCCGTGGTACTTTTTCGTCCCCATCCTGCTCGCCGGCATCCTGCCGTGGTTGCTCACGCTGATCGATGCGTTATGGAACGCGCGCAAGCAATTGAGCAAAAGCCGCGAGTTCGACCCCTTGCTGTTCGCCCTGTTATGGGCCGGTTTTATTTTTGCGTTCTTTTCCGCCTCCGGCTCCAAGCTGCCCTCCTACATCCTGCCGATTTTCCCCGCGCTGGCGCTCATCATCGGAGCGCGCCTGACAACCATCCGCGGGCGCACACTGGCATGGCAGCTTGCACCAGTGGCCGTACTGGCGACAGCGGGCTTGATCGCGACGCCATATACCGTCAGGCTGGCCTCGGCCAACATCCCGGCCGAACTGTATCTCGCGCAAATACCCTGGCTCTACGGCGCGGGCGCAACCCTTCTCATAGGCAGCGCCGCCGCCATCTTTTTCGCCTGGCGGGAACACCTGAAGCATGCGATCGTCGCGTGCGCTTTTGCCGGACTTGCCACGACGCAGTTGCTGGTCATGAGCGAAGACGGCCTGTCGCCGGCGCATTCAACCTATCATCTGGCACAAAAGCTCCAGCCGTACCTGAAACCCGACACGCCTTTTTACAGCGTGCGCACCTATGAGCAGACGCTGCCGTTTTACATCAAGCGCACGGTCACGCTGGTCGACTACCAGGACGAAATGGCTTACGGCATCAAGCAGGAACCCGCACTATGGGTGCCAACGCTCGCCGAATTCGTGCGCCGCTGGCGCAGCCACGAATACGCGCTGGCGGTGATGAGCCTGGAAGTTTTCGATGAATTGCAAAAAGCGCAACTGCCGATGCAGTTGGTCGCGCGCGATACCGAGCGCGTGTTTGTACGCACCAAAGGAGGAGCACCATGAACGCGATCAGTTTCTCGTTATTGCTGACCGGTGTGCTGCTCAACGCCGGCGCGCAACTCCTGCTCAAGGCCGGCACCAACAGCGTGGGCGTGTTCGAATTCAGCCGCGACAACATCATTCCGGTCGGCTGGAAACTCGCCACCGAGCCGCACATCATGGGCGGGCTCGGCTGCTACGTGATCAGCGTCGTGGTGTGGATCATGGCGCTGTCGCGCGTCGAGGTCAGCATCGCCTACCCGCTGCTGTCGATAGGCTACGTGGTCAACGCGATCGCTGCCTACTACCTGTTCGGCGAAGCGGTAACGCCGATGCGGCTCACCGGCATTGCCATCATCATCGTCGGCGTGTGGATAGTCGCACGCTCCTAGGCGAATTACCCCAAGTCGACGCCAGGCCGGCGCATCGGTTACTATGCACATGAATTAGCTACAAAAACTCATGGCTCAACCGATACTTTCAGTCATCATTCCGGTCTACAACGAAGAGCAGTCGCTGCCGTTGCTGTTCGCTCGCCTCTACCCCGCGCTCGACAAGCTCGGCGTCAGCTACGAAGTGCTGTTCGTCAACGACGGCAGCCGCGACCGCTCGGCGGCGCTGCTGCGCGAGCAGTTCCAGCAGCGGCCTGACGTCACGCGGGTCGTCCTCTTCAGCGGTAATTTCGGCCAGCACATGGCGATCGTCGCCGGCTTCGAGCATTGCCGCGGCAGCCGCGCCGTCACGCTGGACGCCGATCTGCAAAATCCGCCCGAAGAAATCGGCAAACTGCTGGCGGCGATGGACCAAGGCCATGATTATGTCGGGTCGATCCGCCAGGAGCGCCAGGATTCCGCTTTCCGCCGCCACGCATCGCGCGCCATGAACTGGATGCGCGAACGCATTACCCGCATCCGCATGACCGATCAGGGCTGCATGCTGCGCGCCTACGACCGCCACATCATCGACGCCATCAAGGCCAGCCATGAGGTCAATACCTTCATTCCCGCGCTCGCCTACGCCTATGCCGGCAACCCGACGGAAATCGAGGTCGCGCACGAGCAACGCGCGGCCGGCGATTCGAAATATTCGCTCTACAGCCTGATCCGGCTCAATTTCGACCTCGTCACTGGTTTTTCGATCGTGCCGCTGCAGGTGTTTTCGCTGCTCGGCATGTTCGTCGCCGTGATGTCGGTACTGGCTTACATCGGCGTCATCATTCAGCGCTGGATCGATGCGGACAACATGCGCGAAGGCCTGATGGCGTTATGGGACCGCGACATCCTGCAGTTTTTCCTGACCGGCCTCGTCCTCTTCGGGTTGGGCCTGCTCGGCGAATACGTCGGCCGCATCTACCAGCAGGTGCGCAGTCGGCCACGTTACCTCGTGCAGGCAATCCTGGAACGCAAGCAATGACCAGGGCGGTAGTTTTTGCCTATCACAACGTAGGGTTCAAATGCTTGTCGGTGCTGTTGGCGCATAAGATCGAAGTATCCCTGGTCGTTACCCACAACGACAATCCCGCAGAAAAAATCTGGTTCGACAGCGTGGCCAAGCTCGCCGCGCAGCACGGTCTGCCGGCAATCACTCCGGACGACCCCAATACCGCGGACATCGTCGAGCGCATCCGCGCGCTGCAGCCCGATTTCCTGTTCTCGTTCTATTACCGCAATATGCTGAAGCCGGCTTTGCTTGCAATACCCAAGCGCGGCGCGCTCAATATGCACGGCTCGCTGCTGCCAAAATACCGCGGACGCGTGCCGGTGAACTGGGCCGTGATCAAAGGCGAGACCGCAACCGGCGCCACGCTGCACTACATGACGGAAAAACCGGATGCCGGCGACATCGTCGAGCAGCAGGCAGTGCCCATACTGCCGGACGAAACTGCGGCAGACGTATTCGGCAAAGTGACGGCAGCCGCAGTCTCGGTGCTCGACCGCAGCCTGCCGGCGCTGGTCGCGGGAAATGCCCCGCGCGTGCAGCAGGACCCGAAGCTCGCCACGTATTTTGGCGGGCGCAAACCCGCCGACGGTTGCATCGACTGGAAGCAGCCCGCCGAAGAAGTACATAACCTGGTGCGGGGAGTTGCGCCGCCCTACCCCGGCGCGTTTACGACCATCGCCGGCCGAACATTGCGTATACTTCGCACCCAGCGCGAGCCTGCGGACAGTCCGCGACCGCGCAGGCCGCAAATCCATGTGGGCGGCGATGTTTGTTATGCGGAGTGCGCGGACGGCGGCACGTTGCGCATCCTGGAAATGGAGCTCGACGGCAAGCCTTTCGCCGTGGCGGATTTTCTGGCACGCTTCGGCGCTAAACCTATCGATCTTGAGGCAGCACAGCAATGAAGAAGATCCTGATTCTCGGCGTCAACGGTTTCATTGGCCACCACCTTTCCCAGCGCATCATCAAGACTACCGACTGGGAGGTTTACGGCATGGACATGCAGACGGAACGCGTGGCCGACCTGCTCAAGCATCCGCGCTTTCATTTTTTCGAAGGCGACATCACGATCAACAAGGAATGGATCGAGTACCACATCCGCAAATGCGACACCATCCTGCCGCTGGTCGCCATCGCCACCCCCGCCACCTACGTGAAGGAGCCGCTGCGCGTATTCGAGCTCGACTTCGAGGCGAACCTGCCGATCATTCGCTCGTGCGTAAAATACAAAAAACGCATTCTGTTCCCGTCGACCTCCGAGGTCTACGGCATGTGCCGCGACAGCGAGTTCGATTCGGAAAATTCCGAGCTGGTGCTGGGGCCGATCGCCAAACAGCGCTGGATCTACTCATGCAGCAAGCAGTTGATGGACCGCGTGATCTGGGCCTACGGCTCGGAAGGCCGGCTCGACTTCACGCTGTTCCGCCCGTTCAACTGGATAGGTGCCGGGCTCGACAGCATCCACACCGCGAAGGAAGGCAGCTCGCGCGTGATCACGCAGTTCCTCGGCCACATCGTGCGCGGCGAAAACATCAAGCTGGTAGACGGCGGCACGCAAAAACGCGCGTTTACGTACATCAGCGACGGCATCGATGCGCTGATGAAAATCATCGACAACCAGGGCGGCATTGCCAACGGCAAGATCTACAATATCGGCAACCCGAAGAACAACTACTCGGTCAAAGATCTCGCGCAGATGATGCTGGATCTCGCCATCAAGTACCCGGAATACCGCAAGAGCGCGAAAAAAGTTCGTCTCATCAAGACGACGTCGGCCGCGTACTACGGCAAGGGCTACCAGGACGTGCAGAACCGCGTGCCGAAAATCACCAATACCTGCGACGAACTGAAGTGGAAACCGCGCGTAAACATGGAAACCTCGCTCAAGAATATCTTCGATGCCTACCGCACGCACGTCGGCGATGCGCAGCGGCTGATGGATTGATGACCGAAAGACGCCGGGCGAGAGACGTGAGGCGCACCACCCCTGCTGCCGCGAGCATTACGAAGATTTCCGTCTCTCGTCTCTCGCCTGTCGTCTTTATACGTCAATGAAATTGGCGCTAAAAATCGACGTCGACACATTTCGCGGCACGCGCGAAGGCGTGCCCCGGCTGGTCGAACTGCTGAAGAAATTCGGCGCCGGCGCCACCTTCCTGTTCAGCCTCGGCCCCGACCACACCGGGCGCGCCATCAAGCGCGCGTTCCGTCCCGGCTTCATGCGCAAGGTATCGCGCACCTCGGTGCTCGAACACTACGGCATCGTCACCCTGCTCTACGGGACCATGCTGCCGGGGCCCGACATCGGCCGGCGCTGCGCCGATATCCTGCGCAATGTGCGCGATGCCGGGTTCGAAGTCGGTATCCATACCTGGGACCACGTCAAATGGCAGGACAGCGTGGCAACGGCGGACGCGGACTGGACTGCGTGCGAGATGCAGCTTGCGTACGATCGCTATGCGGACATCTTCGGCGAACGCGCCCACGTGCACGGCGCGGCAGGCTGGCAAATGAACCGCCACGCCTTTCGCCTGACGCAGCGGCTGGACTTCGATTACTGCTCAGACACCCGCGGCACTCAACCCTTTATCCCGATCTATAACGCGGAAATCATCGCGTGTCCGCAACTGCCGACCACGCTGCCAACGCTCGATGAATTGCTGGGGATAGACGGGTTGACGCCCGACAACGTGGCGGACCACGTGCTGAAACTCAGCCGCAACGCCCTGCCCACCGGTCACGTTTACACGCTGCACGCCGAACTCGAAGGC